>JAAGZO010000657.1 GCA_024206195.1 bacterium
TATCGTGATCACCTTGTTCTAAACAACAGAGATATGTACGAAGAAGTATTTGATTTTTTACAAGAGGTTTTTCCAAGAGTCATTGAAGATGGTGACGGAACTTTTCGTGTTTCAGGCGAAGACCCTAGCGCAAAATACAATGGGCGTAGAGCCTTGGATTATTATGCTACAAGTAGGGATTACAGCTTAGGAGTTTATTTGCCGTTCTTAGACGAACTAGAAGACATGGGTTACTTTGTCGAATGGTGGGATGCAGGCACTGCGATTATTGCACCATTGTAAACAACATAGATATGATTACAAAAGACCAATTATTGTCAGACGCTCGTGATATGGAAGGGGCGGTTTTAGAGTTTATCGTAGTTGATACGGGCAAGGTAATTGAGGTGTATGAACAGAATGGAAATTGGCAGCGTTCCGATGGTTATGGTGGTCGTATGGGAAACGTTCAAGTGTATGAAATTCGAGACGATTTAGAAGATCAATATGGTGAAGTCGTTTTAGATTACATTAGTTACAGCTACTAAACAACAGAGATATGATTGCTTACCGTATCTATGACATAAAAAAAGACCAAGTGTATGATGCTTTTTATGAAGGCTATCTAACAACACCTTTGTTTGATGTGTCCACAGGTGAAGCAAACAACCTGATGGATGGTTTAGAAATTACGTATAAGAGAAAAGACAACTATACAGATGTCGCATTTTACGGTTCAGGATACGCTAATCTGCAAAGTGACTTAGTAGAACAAGAGTTTCTCTTAACCATAGAAGCATTTAAGGATATGGGATACGAGGTAGAAAATATTGGATATTAAACAACA
>JAAGZO010000658.1 GCA_024206195.1 bacterium
ATTTCATTCGGATCTAGAGCATAAGTTTTCCCTTTCTTAATTTTCAAGTCTTTAATAGGGAACTGAAGAATAGCAGCATGCCATCCTGGAATAGAATGACGCTTGGTTATATCGACTCGTCGAACATAAAGTTCAGGAGTTTGACTCCAAGTTATGGGTTTTCTTCTATTTTGAATCTTCAAATCTTCTTCAATAGATTCTTCATCTTCACTTTCACAACTCGTGTCTTCACAATCATCTACTTCAACTTCTGCAGTTGGATTTCCATTGACATCCCAAACTTTCTGACCAGATGCTGTAATTAATTGGAAACCCAAACCATGCATTGCAGACTTGCTTAGGGAAATATCCTCTCCAACGGAGTCTGGACAAATCCACATATTTTCTGCAATTTTCTGACCTTGATAGCTGATCAAAACATTTGGCAAATATTCATTAAATGTAGATACCGAATGATCAGCCAAAGTAACGGGCAATGGACAATATTTTCTTTCATAAGCTTCAATTTGACGCTTCTTATGCCCAATACGTATGAACTTATATTTAGCTCCTTTGACTGTAGGTTCCAGCATCTTCGCAAACCTTTCAGTAACAAAACAAACCTGAGCTCCTGTATCCA
>JAAGZO010000659.1 GCA_024206195.1 bacterium
ATACTTCATCAGGAGTCAAAAAGTTTAATAACTTTCTGGGCCTATTATTGAGCATGTGCTTAATCGAAATTTTACGAAGATCTATTTCCTTTGGAAAGTATTACCTCAAAAGACCATTAGTATTTTCATTCAGACCTCTTTCCCATGAATGGTACGGATGAGCAAAGAAAACGTCAACATTTAATCTTGAAGCTATTTCTTTATGACCGGCAAACTCTCTACCATTGTCCACCGTCATTGTTATAAATCTCTCTTTAATGCCTTTAACCAATTCTGAGATTGCAGTGTTAACAGCGTGTGACGTTTTTCTGTTTAGCTTGCGTATTAGTGTATACTTTGACTTACGCTCAACAAGTGTCAATATCGCTCCTTTGTGATTGCGTCCAATAATAGTGTCTGCTTCCCAGTCACCAATGCGTGTCTTGCTATCTACTATCTTTGGTCGTTTGTCTATAGATACTCTATCTGGTATCTGCCCTCGTCTATCTGGGCTACCATAACGTTTCTTGCGTTTCCTATTGGATCGTCGTAGATGTTTATACAATTTACCTCCTTTACGCTTGTTCTCAAGGAGGAATTGATATATTCGCTCATGGCTTATATAAATTTGTATTCGTCTTAACCACCCGGATATTTGTTCAGGGCTCCATTTTTCTTTAGTTTTTCCAATTATCAGCATTATGGTTTCACGTGTAAGCTTTATTGCTTTTTTTGCCGTATGACGTCTATATGACGCATTGTAGTGTGCCTGCTTAGCTCGGTATCCACGCTTACCTGTATTACGCTTCTATTCGCGTATTATAGTACTTGGATGACGATTGAGTCGACGCGCTATCTCTGCTTTTGCAAATCGATCTTTACATAATACTGATATATGATATCTTTCTTCCTGGGTTAGCTGTCTATAATAAGCCATGTGCGCCTCTCTTTCTCGTGACAAGTTTTTGAGGTTGCCATTTAACACAGCTAACCTCTCTTGTCAACTCTTTAGAGTTGCACTTATTACTTGAATTCAGGTTTCTTCAATAACAATGATACATAAACATTACGGTATAAAGTCTTTTCTGCGCATGTCAGGTGTGCTGGTTGTAGTTGCTATTATGGTTTTATCATC
>JAAGZO010000660.1 GCA_024206195.1 bacterium
GGAACAAGAAACAATTGATAGCATGGCTTTTTTTTGTAAAAGTAAAGGTGATTGTGGTGCTGACATTAATATTATGGAAAAATATTCTGATGGTGGCCTTAGTATTAAATGGGATGGAACTAGTGAAGGAGAAGAACCTGAATTTGATAATGGTCCTTTAGATGATTGGAGAAAGTATGGTGTGTTTACTGGTATTGAAGAACTTAGTGATAGTATGGATTTTGATACAGGTTATGATCCTGATCCTGCAAAAAGAAAAATAATGAATGTATATGGTCCTGCGTTATTAGCAGGTTATGTTGGTGCTACAATAGCTGCAGCTGTTGCTGCATCTACAGCTTCTGGAATGGCTGCAGCTCCTTCTTGGATAGGATGGGCTGCAACAAATATGTGGACAGGAAGTTTTGGTTTTGGAGCTGGTGCTACAACTTCAGCAGGGGAAGCAGGAGTTACAGCAGGTACAGAAGCAGGTGCAAATCTAGGCGGAAGTGCAGCATCTGTTGCAGGTATTGTTGTAGGTGTTATATTGGTTGCTGTTGGATTGATAACAGGAGATTATGTTATGTCAACTATGGGTGTTGCATTGGTTGCAGGATGTGTATTTGGTCCTTTGGGTTGTCTTGTTGGGGCTGTTATTGGTTTAGTTCTTTCTTTTGTTTTGGGTGAAGCTCAAGTAAGAGAAAAGACAGTTGAAGTTGATTGTAAACCTTGGGTTCCTCCTAGTGGAAGTAGTGATTGTGAAAAATGTAGTGATGATTTGTTTAAAGAATGTAGTGAATATAGATGTAAAAGTTTAGGTGCTTCTTGTGAATGGATACCTGATACTGAAGATGGTCCTGCATGTGTTGATGGAAGTCCAAATGATATTATGCCTCCAATTATTACTTCAAATGAAAATGTGTTGACAAGTGGTTACACATTAAAGAATTTACCCAACTCTCCTGGTGGTGGTTATGA
>JAAGZO010000661.1 GCA_024206195.1 bacterium
GACACATATACTAGGTAAATCTGATTTTCATTAATTTTCGTAACTCGATAGCGAATTCAAAATCCGTGTTTTAACCATAGTTTGATACAGGGAGAGCATGAAAACTTTGGTGGGCGGCACACATAACAAATGGATTACAGTACTTTACCGGGTTGGGGAGTTGCACTGATGAGTTTTAGGTATGAACAACTGGTCGATCTCTTTCATACTTCTCGAGCAGCTACTTTTCCGGGCCACTTTAAGTACATACCATGGCTTACACGAACTGGCAGCCCTTTCCGGCAAGCACTTTTGGGCCTGTATACGCAAAATCCAGGTCATTACACGGCTGTTTTGCGGAACGGTTTGAGTGACATACCTGTGATCATTCCAAAGAATGAAGCATTCACATTGTCTCGTTCTTCCACTTTTGTAGAGTCGGATTAGTGTAGTCAGATTGCTTACATACAATACATCATCATATTTGTTTACATAAACAATTTTCTTCGCGAACGCGAGACCACTCACAGTGCATCAAGAGAACCGAGGGTAATTTGCATACGACGTTCAATGCAGCAGGTTGCATCTGTATACACATACGTTACATATGTACCATGGTTAGTCAAGAGTAGGTGAATGGTATGGATACAACTTATCTTATCCCATCATACAATTTCTGGTGCTGTACATTTGCATTTGTCATTATGAATTAATATGGTATTATTGCAAGTTCAAGTCTTGCTAGAAAGAGCAAACAGCATGGGAGGAA
>JAAGZO010000662.1 GCA_024206195.1 bacterium
ATTCATTCATTATAGGATCCCATACACAACCTTTCTTCTTACCATATCTATTACAGTTACCTTTTTTATAAGGTTTACCACTTTTGGATTTGCAAATTTTTCTTCCATCAGCTCTAGTTGGACATGGAACAGGAGCAGGAACAGGAAGACTGGGTGATGGAGATCCTTCACTCCCTCGGTAACCTTCATTCGTTATAGGATCCCATACACAACCTTTCTTCTTACCATATCTATTACAGTTACCTTTTTTATAAGGTTTACCACTTTTGGATTTGCAAATTTTTCTTCCATCAGCTCTAGTTGGACATGGAGCAGGAGCAGGAGCAGGAGCAGGAGCAGGAGATGGTTTACCTCCTGGCTTATTCAAAGCTGCTGCAATATCTTTACATAACTGTGATCGAGTCTTACCCTTAACTTCCAAATTACACTCTCTTGCAAGTTCTCTAATTTGTACAATACTATATCCACTACTTTTTTTGGTTTTACATCCTTTTGGTAAGTGGCATCCACTTTTCTTTGAAGCTACTGTAGCAGCTTGATGTCTCATACTATCTCTTTCTCTTTTTCGAAATGTTTTAGACATATGCTTTATAAGGTCCTCTTTCTTAAGGGTTGAGAACTTATTAATTTTATGCTTTCTACATAGCTCTTTCAGTTCCTTCATATTCAACTTACGGAGATACGTTAATGAAAAAATCTTTATCATTTTATCTATAGAACAATTTATTAAAAACTTTTTGTTTTATATTTGGTAATATAGAACGTTTTTAAACTGTCTATAGTAAGATTTTGAAAGATTTTAAATAATCTTTAATACGATCTTTTGGTTTTCCCTTTTGGTTTGAAACTACACGACATCCCTTATCTGATATAAAATCAATATTCTTGTGTGTATGACCACATACCCATATTTTTATGTCATTAGCGTTCAATAGATATTCTAAATCAGTTGCATATAGAGATATGAATTGTTTTCTTTTCTTGGCACCCATCAGAGCTTTGTAGGATGGAGGGTGATGTGTTACAACTATTAACTCATAATTTTTTTCTTTGCAATAACCTACTATTTTTTTAATGAATCTCAGATCTTCTTTGTGTCTTTTTGTGTAAGATGATGTTGTCATTCCATTCACTCGCACAATAAATGGTGGAACCATACATTTAGGTTTTGACCATAATGTACATCCTGCGATACATATATTATTAATTCGTACGCTACTGCGGTTGAGAATATGTAGATTCTCAATAGTATGTCCTAATCCTTCTAAACGATTCTCTAAAGCTTTATAACTTAGAGGTGTATATTCTGACATAGTATAGAATTCATGATTTCCTGGAATATATATGGTCGCCTGAAATAATCTACAGAGCTTTTCAAGAAAAGCTCTCAATTGATCTATCTTGTAAAGAGATCCAATATCTCCAGCTAAAACCAATACTTCTGTAGTGGGTATAATATAATGGTGAGGTTCTGGTATACCTGGATGCCTCTCAATATGTAAATCTGATGCTATTTGCAATGTTGTCATTTACATGTATGTACTTTGTACTTCTTAACTCTCAGTAGTATTTTTCATTTTTATTCTTATACAGAAGGAATATCTCCTAGATCAACAGTAGGACCTCGCATCTTCCTTTTACGAGATGAAGGACCTGTTGGTGCACTAGGACGATTCATACTATTAATCATTCCCATTAGATTAGCACCAGTCTTTTTCATCATCATTTTAGATACAACGAAGAATGCAGCGTTCATAATAATCATGAAAAGAAGACGCAGTTCTACTGGCCATGAAGACCCACTAGGTACATAACTCTTTTCACCTAATTCAATGAGAAGTTTCTCATAAGAGTGCATAGATATGATTTGTTGCTGAGTAAATCCCTGCATATCAAACCCTAGAAAATTTCCAAGAATAAATTCTACTCCCATAAAACCATATACAAGATATGTTTTGTAACTTTCAACAGAAGAGTCTAGAGATAGACGTCTCACACAGTCACTATACGATTTCTCCATAGTACCTAGATCTGTATGTATTGTATATTCAGGAATACTTGAGACTGGATAGGATTTTCTTAGCAAATCAAACTTAAATAGTATTTCACGTTTAGCATCTTCCTGATCTTGCTCTGAACGATGATTAACTTGATTAAGATCTCTCATAACTGGTCTAGGTACATATCCACCATTAGCCTCAATTTCAGCTAAAGTAGGAGCTGGTGCCTTATCAATTGGTGCAACACTATGACCTCTATTATCTCTATGTCTACTATATTTGTCTACAGTATGGGACCTTGAGACTGCTGGTGTTGTTTTTCTTGACTCTGGACTCCATCCTGAAGAGTCAGACTCATCACCGAGAAGTTCCTTAAGTTTTCTTGAAAGATTTGAGGAAACAGACTCCTTTCCATCAACACTAGGTGGAGGTCCTATATCTTCTTTAATGGATAGACCACTAACAGATGAAGGGATACTACCATGAGTGGAAGGAGAATGCGATCCCTTGCTCTCCTCATCGCTAAGAAGCATATTAAGACGACTAGAGAAGTTAGGTTTATTATCTTTAGTTGGACTTACAAACTTTTCTTCATTTTTTGTTGGTTGGTCAATAGATGGAACTGGAGGCGGGGAATTAGGTACATACTCA
>JAAGZO010000663.1 GCA_024206195.1 bacterium
ACATGAAGACTACAATGTTCGCACAGAGTGAGGAAGGACAGAACTATGGGGATGCACCACAGAAGCGAAGAAGGGTAGAGTAGAGCCCACCAAATATGCTAAGAGCTCCGCATCTACCAGGAAACCCTTTGTTTCAGCAGCCGGTTGGGCATGAAGGCTACGAGACAAACGTTATGTTCAACTATGACAACCAAATGGTCGATGACACTATGGAACGGTCTGCGTTCCAAGAAGAGGATGGCTGATGTGATTGGTCGCTACGACTATTGCATATCCTTAATTTTTAACGTTTCTCAAAATGCCTACTTAAGATTGCATTCGTATTTGGAATTGACAAACAATTCGCAGCACCTAAATTAAATTCGCAGCACTAATATTAAAGTATATGCTTAAACTTTAAATTATTAATCACTTATATTAAATAGCAAGCAACCATGAAGCGAGGGCCAAGAATAGTAGCAGACTGGAAGTGCATCATTTTAGAGCATGACATGCAAGCTATGAAGCCGAAAGATATCTTGAAAGAACTTAAGCAGAGAAACATAATCACTGGCACAACGGACAAGCAACTCTATAATCAGATAAGAAATTTTGCATAAAGACATAGGAAGGCTGCGATGCTCAATGGAAGCCAATGGATTCTCGATAGCTCAGCTCCTTCTGATGTATCGGTTAAGCAGAGTGATTCTGACTCGGTAAACGCCGACAAGAAGAAGATCATACATCAAAATCAGGGTCACCACTAAAATGCTTTGAAGACATCTAAGTAAGATACGAAAGAGGCGGGAAAAAATTAACATGGATGAGCCCTACTTGCTGACAACGATAAAGGCAAATCTCATACAGATGCACAGTCCGACTATCATAAGTAACCATCAAAGACTTAAATAAAGCAGCTATTATCGAATAGACAACAGCGTGAGTTCATCAAAGCTTTTCGGAGCAAATTGATATATGGCAACGGAAACAATAAAAGATTTCGAGTAATA
>JAAGZO010000664.1 GCA_024206195.1 bacterium
TAGTATTCTCGGTGTATTTTTCAACTTAATAAGACAAACACAAATAATTCTTGACTACCAAAATTAAACTGGTAAGCTTGAAAAACAAACAACAGATTACAAGAGGAACTGTTATGAAAGACTTTACTGAAGTGTTAAATGAGAATATATTACGCGAATATTTGGAATACGGAGGTCATCGTGTTGCTAATCACCTTGTGATGGAAGATGGTACAGTGATGTCTATCCAAGCATCAGCGACACACTATTGCTCTCCTCGTGAGACAACACCTGTAGCAAACTACAATTGGTATGAAGAGTTTGAAATCGGTTTTCCATCTAAAAAGTTTACTGAACTTCTTCCTTATGCAGAAGACCCTGAATCACCTACAGACACTGTATATGGTTGGGTTCCTAAAGAAATTATTCGTAAGGTGATTGAATCCTGCGGTGGTGTGAAGGGTGTTGTTGAAATTGAGGAAGGCGAAGAATGAAAAATTACTTAGTGTTTCAGGTTGGGTGTATTGAATGTGGTGTTAGCTCTTATGTGATATCCACAGAGGAATCTTTACAAGAAGCGAAAGAAGTTGCTGACAAACACCCGTCTACATGGACTTCAGAAGGAGGTGACGGGTATGTGGGAGTGTACGATCTTGCATCTAAAGAGGAAGTTTACACA
>JAAGZO010000665.1 GCA_024206195.1 bacterium
AATATATTTAAAAGACTTTATGATTGGGTTATCCACTGGGCTGATACCCGGTATGGGACTCCCGCCTTAGCAGGACTGGCATTTGCAGAATCATCGTTTTTTCCTATCCCTGCGGACGTTTTGCTGATCGCGCTTTGCCTTGGCAAACCTAAAAAATCATTCTATTATGCGTTTATATGTACTCTGTTCTCAGTACTGGGCGGAGTATTCGGGTATCTTATCGGTCTGTGGTTTATGGATGCGGTTGGAACGAGAATAATTGAAATGCTCGGATACATGGATCTGTTCGGCAGGGTAGGAGAAATGTACCGTGAGTACGATGCCTGGGCTGTCGGGATAGCGGGGTTTACCCCGATCCCTTATAAGGTTTTCACGATCGCAGCCGGAGCTTTCAAGATCAATTTCGCGGTTTTTGTATTTGCGTCGATCGCCGGAAGGGCAGGGAGGTTTTTTCTGGTATCTGCATTGTTTTATTTTTACGGACCGCCGATCAAGAAGTATATTGATAAATATTTCAACATTTTAGCCGTAATATTTGTAATTTTATTAGTTGGGGGTTTCTTTATTCTAAAAATTTTATTAAATTAGCACACTTCGTGTGTTTTTAATGAAAGGAAGCTGAAATCAAGATTGTCAATCAAAAACGATTGGCAATAAAGTGTCGTTCCTGCGAAAGCAGGAATCCAAAATAAATCGGGGCGTAGCGCAGCCCGGTTAGCGCGCGTGCTTCGGGAGCACGAGGTCGGAGGTTCAAATCCTCTCGCCCCGACAAGGGTAAGTCATAGTGTTAAAATGACTTACCCTTTTTTCGTTGCTCCATTTTTGGCACACAAAGCATGTGGGCAGACCTCGGTTTGTGCCAATATGTGTATAGTCTTTATAAATTCATAATTGGAATAGTCTATTCAAAACATTGTCAATTGGCTATTAATAATAAATTCGGTTATTCATACAGAGATTGTAGAATACATATAACTGGCGGTTCGGACTGTACGGATGAAACAGTAGTCTTGGTGCCGTCGCTTTATTTTCTGCTGACAATTAAGGCATAGATTTTGCAAATTTATTGTATAGATGTTCTATTCATTAATCGTTGAGCATAGAGTAAAAGACAATTGTGTCCCATATTGAGCATAGTCAACAAGATATGTAGCATTTGATGCATTTTACTCTGGAAAGTAATTGCAGGAAAACGCTGAATTGACTTAAATACAGAAGTTTTTCTGGATTATGAGGATATATTCCTATAGTTTTAGATACTGCTGATATTCCTCCTGAAGATAGTATTTCTGTATTTGAGTTTAGTGTAACATCCAGCTTTACATTACAGACTTCGAAAAAAAGTCATTCAGCAAGTTATAGATTTCTCCAATTGAGGCATATCATGAGCAAACCAACCTATGAAGAATTAGAAAAACGTGTTAAGGAGCTTGAGAAAGCTGAAACCGAACACAAAAAAGTAGTAGATACATTAAAAGAAACAAAACTATTACAATCATCAATTATAGAAAGCTCGGCTGATATAATAGTATTATCTTTAGATAACAAATACAGATATACAAGTTTCAATTCAGCGCATGCAATTGAAATGAAAAAAGTATGGGATGTTGATATTAAATTGGGTGAAAACATTTTAGACTATATCTCTGACAAAGGAGAAAGACAGAAGGCAAAAGGAAATTTTGACAGAGCTCTAAAAGATGAACGGTTTACAATTATTGATGATTACAGGAATCAGAACAATAGATTCTGGTATAAGGTAGCATATAATCCATTAAAAGATAGTAGAAACAAGATGATGGGCCTTTCGCTATTTCTCACTGATGTTACAGAGCAAAAGAAATCAGAATTAGCGTTACAGGAGAGTGAAGAGAGGCTGTCAAGATTTATGGATTCAGCAAACGACAGCTTTCATATTCTTGATAAAGATTATAAGCTATTGAACATAAACAAACCTGCTTTAAATGTGTTAATTAAGAATTCAGAAAGCGTTAACAAGAAAGGGGATGTGTTAGGAAAAAGGCTAACAGAAATATATCCATTCCTGAAAGAAGATAAATGGTGGGGGAACTTTAAAAAGGTGCTTGAGACGGGGCAGTATGTGTCTCAAGAGGATACTGTTATCATGCCGGACGGTGGTGTAGTGCATTTAAATGTACAGACGTTCAAAGTAGGAGAGGGCATTGGGATTATTGCCTCAGACATCACAGATCGAAAGAACGCAGAAGAAAAATTACGAGAGAAAGATTACATCATTGATTCTGCTTCAAGCATTATAGCAACCTGTGACTTTGATGGTATGTTAACATATGTAAATCCTTTATTCTACAAAAGAACAGGACATAATTCTAAAGAGACCATAGGTAAACATTTTTCGAAATATTGGTCAGTTGGTGATAATTATGAAAAAATCATGAATGCACTTTCAAATGAAGGAAAATGGGATGGGGAACTTAAAGTCCATAAGAAAGATGGCTCAACAATAGATGTACAGGTCTCTGTAGCTACTATTATTGATAATAACAATAAAGCAATCGGCCTGATGTCATCATCAATAGACATCACCGAGCGTAAGAAAGTAGAGGAAGCTCTCATAGAAAGCGAGGAGAAGTTTAGAACGTTATTTAAGTCTACTATGGCTGGAGTTGCTGTTTCCACGATAGACGGGAAGTTTATAGATGCTAATGATTCTTATCTGAAAATGCTTGGTTACACGTTTGATGAGCTTGAAAATTTAACATATCCTGAACTGACACCAGAAAAATGGCATAAAATGGAATCAGAAATGTTTTCAGAAGCGTTAGAAACAGGAATTTCGAAGAATTTTGAAAAGGAATATATAAGGAAAGATGGAACAATAATCCCTATTGTTGTCAATGCCTGGATAATGAAAGACCAAGCTGGAAATCCTACTAGATTGGGCGCTATTGTTACCGACATTACCGAGCGCAAGCAGACGGAAGAAACTATTCAAACCACTCTGGAAAAAGCCGTCCAGCAAGAAAAAGAAATTTCAGCGTTATTAAAAGCTTCTGAAGCAGTATTGTTGGATAAAGAGTTTAAAGACTGTGCTATGTCAATATTCAAAGAGTGTAAGAATTTGCTTGGGGCCACTGCTGGATATGTAGCATTGTTATCCGACGACGGTATAGAGAATGAAGTGTTATTCTTAGATGCAGGTGGAAGGACCTGCACTGTTGATGAAAGCCTGCCTATGCCTATACGTGGACTTCGTGCCGAATCATACAAAAGTGGAAAAGCAGTTTACGATAATGATTTTATGCAAAGTAAATGGATTAAATTCATGCCTGGCGGCCACATGACTTTGGATAATGTTATGTTTGCACCATTAAATATTGAAGGAAAAACAGTCGGTATAATGGGGATGGCAAATAAAGAAGGAGGATTTAATGAAAATGATGCAAGATTGGCTGCCGCTTTTGGCGATTTAGCTGCGATAGCGCTCAGTAATAGTAGAAATCTGGGGAAACTGAAACACAGTCAGGATGAGCTAGACAGGATGTTTCAATTTGCAGATTATATGGTTTGTATTGCAGATTTAAATACAGGATATTTCACAAAGGTCAGTCCTGCATTCACAAGACATCTTGGGTGGAGCGAAAAAGAGCTGCTTTCAAGAGCCTTCTTGGATTTTATCCATCCGGATGATATACAGAGAACAGCAGATATCGTCAAAGAACAAATGGAAAAAGGGCTTGATGTAATACAATTTGAAAATAGATATATGACGAAGAAGGGAGACTTCAGGTGGTTTGAATGGTCAGCTATTCCAATACCTGAAGAAGGCATTACATATTCAGCTGCCTATGACATTACGGAGCGCAAGAAAGCAGAAGACCTTTTGCGTGACAGTGAAGCAAAAAAGAATGCGCTCATATCGAATATCTCTGATGTTATTGCTATCCTCGATGAACAAGGTGTTGTACAATACAAAAGCCCGAACATTGAACAGCATTTCGGCTGGCTCCCGGAAGACCTTGTTGGCACTGATGGCTGGGAAACTGTACACATTGAT
>JAAGZO010000666.1 GCA_024206195.1 bacterium
GAATTGATTTCGCATCATTTGAATCCCTGCATGAGAGGTGAAAAAGTTGAAAATTCAAAAAAACACGATCAACTGGCTGCTGGAAGAAGATAATCCTCCCGTCCGTTATTTGACACATGTAAATATTCTGAACAAAACTCAAACTGATCCGGATGTTCAGCAGGCCAAAGCACGTCTTATGGATTATAATGTCACTCAGGGAATCCTCTCGCATTGCAGTGAATTCTGGAATGACGAGAAGGGAGCATATTGGAAGTATACAGGTAAATACTGGCAGTTGATCTTCCTCAGTCAATTTCTTGCTGATGGCAATGATCCACTTGTCGCTCAGGGAGTTAAAAACATTCTGGAAAGCCGTGAATGGATATCGAGAAAAGACTGGCATTGTCTCAAGGCAAATATTCTTACAGCTCTAATACGTTTAGGTTATGGCAATCATCCGTTAGTTATTGAGGAAGTTGAAGTTCTGGCAAACAGAATCATTACAGAAGGCGGTATTAAATGTTCGCTTATGTCCTACAGCCTTTTATCAGAGTGTTACATGGCTCTGCCGAAATTACTTATATGCTTTGGAGAAATACCTGAGGAAAAACGGTCATCCGCAGTTAACAGCGCGATTAAGCTGATAGTAAAAACTATACTAGAGCACCAAGTGTATATCTATGTTCCGGGTACGCGAAAAGAATGGCAGAAAATTCTTGAGAAGCAACCAAAGCGTACCGAACTTCCTAAAGGACAAACAGTTAAAGGATGGTTAGCCGATCAAAGAGTCCAATTCCTGGATTCAATAGGCATAGGGGAACGAGAACCAAAGAAAGGCTGGCTGAAATTTGGCTTCCCTCACCATTACAATTCCGATATATTAGAAGCAATGTATGCACTTGCCAGGGTTCATGAGCCGATGACTCCTGAGCTGCAAAAACCTTTGCAAGTGATTAAAGAGAAAATGACTTCCGACGGCAAGTGGAAATTGGATAACACTTTGAACGGAAAGATGTGGGCCGATGTGGAGGAGAAGAACAAACCGAGTAAGTGGATTACATATTTCGCTTTATATGTGCTGAATAGATATAATCCTTGAGATTTTTACAGCATTTCGCTGAATTCGGGATTTATATTAACACCGTTCAGAATTGTGTCTAGGGATACTGCCACATCCCGAGACATCAGGATACACGGCCCTGAACGTCACATATATGCATTCATAACTTCAATATTAACAACATATCATATTGAACTCCAATAATATACGACTTTCCGTTAATGTTCACATTTTGTCACTTTTGTCATCCTCTTCAAAAATAATGGCACAATCCTGGCACGCAAGGATTTTTTTAATACTAATGTCATTGTTATAAGGATTCTATATCCGTGTGTCATTTTGATTGACCGTAGAATTTTCATTTATGAGAGAGAGACTACCCCCAGATTACCTCAGACTAACCGTCGAAATGCTCGTTTTTTAGCCTGTTTGGGCACATATTGGGCACTCCTGGTTATCTATGCATTCATAAAACATTTCTAATCAACAACTTATGGAGACAAA
>JAAGZO010000667.1 GCA_024206195.1 bacterium
GTTACAACTATAGTATCCACCGGAACTACCATAACCATAATATCCATCCTCAAGTGTCTGCCATATAGTATCACCGACTACTTGAACTTGTACCTTACCCCAATCACCGTAGTTAAAATGGTACCAGTTCCAGAATCGTAAACGGGGATTGTAGGAAACGGGAGGTACAACAAAACTTGTATGACGTATTAATCGTGTACTGTGACCATCTTCATAATTACCATCTAATATCGTAGCTGCGCATTTCAATCCCTGATGAGCTGAATCTGGTCCAACGTTGGTTGGAATACCTACATCCCAAGTGCCATAATCACGATGCCAATTTTCATTCCAGTCTCCTTCCCAGTCCTGAATCCATAATGTATCCGTTTCCTGTGCATTAATTTCCCCTCCGACTATAATAATCATCAAAACTAATAGTACTATTGAAAGAATATTCAATTTAAATACTCCAGTTTTCATTTCATTCCTCCTCAGCTATTAGTGGATAAAATATCTAAATCATCTTTTAATGTTTAATTCTAATTTACTTTATTGTTTGTTCATGTATTTCTTTTTTAGAAATAGAATGCAAGTCTATACTGTATCATTCATCACTCAGATCAATTGTTATAGTAAATAACAATACTGAACTTTAAAAAAAATTGTGCTCATAAATTCTGTTATGCAAATACTGGAATGATGGGTCTCCTTTTAATAATAAAAATATTAAAGGGAAATGTCAAGCCCTAACTGATCCAGTAATGAAAGCTGTGTATCTAAAGCCTAATTCCGAATAAGGACGAAAGATAAGATACTTAAAGGTTGGATATTAAGATATAGTCTTTAATTGAGAAATTCGTGATCGGGCATCCTTGATTTCTGGAATACCTGAATCAGCATCTTTCCAGATATCAAGAAATTCTTCATATTGGTCTATGGCTTTTGAATTCCATCCGGAATTCTCATAAGCGATTCCTAAATAGTAATGTATTTTAACATACGATATCGCCCACATTAAGCGGTCACGATTATAGACTGATAATAGGTTTTCGAACTCTTCAACTGCTTCACCATTTTTTCCCAATTCTAAGTAGACTTTCGCCAGCATAAAACGTAGATAAAAGATATTTGAAGTATTCGCCGTTTTTTCTAAATTGAGAAGCGCCTCTTGCAGTTCACGTTTTGTGAAATTAATACAACCGATAGCATACCAGTAGTAATACATAAGTTGCTGATTCTGTGCTTCGATGTCCATTTTCATACTTTCTGCAACTTCCATTGCCTTTTCAATATTACCATTTTCGGCCAGAAGTTTAGCATAGAAGTGTCTCCCTGCGATAGGATGTCCTGGAGGATATATTTGCATCCCTAAAGTGGTTTCATTAAGTGCCAGATCGTAAAGCTCTAATTCTTCATAAATAGCTGCTTTGAGGAAGTGTTTTACAGCATACTGAGAGCCATTATACATTTCTAATTTATCAGATGCGATACAATCATCTATTGTCTGTAATGCTTGTTTAAATTTTCCTTGAAAAATTGGTATCCAACTCAATAATGTTCTTCCCTCAGCTCGCCTTCCTTTATCATCACTTGTAACAAGTTTTCTATATGTATCTTCAGCTTTAAAATAACTCCCTTTAAAAAGGTACATATTTCCCAATTTACCCAGCGACTCATAGAAATCCGTTTTAAGTCCGTTAGCTTTTTCGTAAGAAGT
The DNA here is from genome assembly GCA_024206195.1 of bacterium. Next base: position 1,700 of record JAAGZO010000667.1, read on the forward strand.
GATAGCTTCGTCTAACATTCCAATAGCGCAATAAATATCACCCTTAGTATCCCAGGGATTTGGTTCGTTGGGATTAAGTGTAATGTATGTATTAGCTGCCAAGGTTAAATTCTCAAAGTCTCCAATTTCCATATAAGCGTAAGTAAGTTCGTTATATGCCGCGCCGTATAAAGAATCTAATATGATTGCCTTGTTAAAATAAAAAACGGCACTATCTGGTTGATTTAGTTTAGATCGATGTATAAAGCCCATCCAATAGAAAGCCTCTTTTTCATCCGGATACCTTTTTACTATTTTAGTCATCTCGGAAAGAGCAGAAAGATAGTCATCTTCGATTACCGACTTAATGCTTTTTATTCTGCATTTATCTTTGAATCCTAAATTATTAGAATATTTTACCGCTTGAGCTATCATCACTTTTCTCTCGGGAATATTAGTGTTAATTTGCAGTAAGGCCAATCCATAATAGGCCATTGCAAATGTTGAATCAAGCTCAATACTCTTTGTGAAACTCTTTGCTGCATCTTCCCAGCAAAATTTGTAATAATTATCGAGTCCTTCCAGATAGTAGCGATACGCATCTGTTGAATGAGTTGTAGCTTCCGCAATATTACGGTCTAACTCTTTTTGAGCATCAGCAGGCAATGACAGGTCTTTTTTAATTTCTGTAGTCAGTTTATCCACTAAAGCGAATATATCTTCATCTTCATTCCCAACAATTCGCTGTGACGCAATTGCATTACCGGTGGCAACGTCAACTAACTGTGCAGTTATTATTACTTCCGAAACAACCTTGAAAATACTACCGAGAAGCATCCAATTAGCATTTGCCTTTGATGCAACTTTAGAGGCAACATCCCTATCAATCTTTTTTACACCTTCTTGTCCCAGACCTTTGAGGATATCATACAGGTGCTGGCTGGATACAACTTGAATATACTCAGATTCAGAGAGATCTGTAATCAGGAGGTTTGTGATAATCTCGCCAAACCTTGAGGTATCTTCAGTTTCCGTAAGGTTCTCAAAATACATTATTGCCAATCGGTTTTCCCCCGCGACGGCTTCCTTAGAAAATGTCTTTAAGTATTCCCATGGTTTAAATGCTATAGAAATTGAAACAACGACCATTATAACTAAAGCCAATATTAATGCTCTCTTGAGAACATTCTTAGGTTCGGGAAGAGACGGCGATAGGGATTCCGTTGAAAGACTTAATCCAAGAGAATTCTTCACCTGTTTTAAATCATTTAGAAGATCTTCTACTGTTTGATAACGATTTTCACGCTTCTTCTCTAATGCTTTACTGACGATATTCTGGAGCTCGTCAGATATATCATCTCTGTATTTCGATAAAGGTTCCGGTGTTTCATTGACAATTGAATATATTACGGATGCCTCAAAATCGCCTTTGAATAAAATTTGCCCCGAGATCATCTCATACATCACAGCGCCAATCGAGAATATGTCGGTTCGTGCATCAATTGCCTGCCCCTGGGCTTGTTCAGGTGACATATAGTTCAATGTACCGGCTGTGGAGGTTGAAGTATTAAGATCCTCAGATCCCATTATAGAGGCTAATCCAAAATCCAATAGTCTGGGACGCCCATCTTTATCAATTATTATGTTTGATGGTTTTATGTCCCGGTGTACTATTCCTGCCAGGTGAGCTTTATTAAGACCTTCACATATAGAAATTGTAAGATCTAATACCTCACCTATTGACAACTGCCGACTTTTAATTAAATCGTTGAGAAGTTGCCCTTCAACGTATTGCATCACAATATATGGTTGCTCTTGATATTCGTTAATTTCATAGATAGTGACAATATTCGGATGATCTAATGACGCCGCGATTTGTGCTTCTTTTATAATTTGAGTTCTGGATTTGTCATCCTTGAAGAATTTAGAAGGTAAGAATTTAATCGCTACATTGCGATTCAGTTTGGTATCTTCAGCAAGGTAAACTTCGCCCATCCCGCCCTTACCAAGTTTGGATATTATTGAATAATGTCCAATACTTTTACCAATCATAAACAGGCCTACTCTGAAAGTAATTTAGTATAATCGATTTTTATATCATAGCGAGTCATTTTATCTTTTAATCCTTTTCGCGTAAGGCCTAGTGTCCTTGATGTTTGTTGAATATTGCCTTCATTTTCAATTAGGGTAGTCCTGATAATATCGCTTTCAACCCTTGCCACAATCTCCTTTAAACGGCCATGTTTATTATCAGAATCTGAAAGCTGATTCGTCGATATTAATATATCATTTGATATGTCCGCAACAGAGATAACTCCATCAAGCCCACAGATAACAGAGGCTCGTTCCATCTCATTCTCCAGCTGTCTGATATTACCCGGCCAATTGTAATTTAACAGGACTTTTAAAGCGGCAGGTGATATTGAAAGTTTATCCCGATTATTTTTAATTCTGAATTGTTCTAAAAAATGATTGATTAAAACAGATATGTCATCCCTTCTATCTCGAAGGGGAGGTAATTCGATGTTAAATGTATTCAATCTGTAAAAAAGATCTTCTCTAAATCTATCATGCGAAATCTCTTCTTTTAAATTTTTGTTGGTTGCTGATAAAACTCTAACATCAACAATTTCTGTTTTCGTTGAACCGAGAGGACGGACTTCACCATTTTGTATTACTCTCAATATCGCAGCTTGTGTTGATAGAGGAGCATCCCCGATTTCATCAAGAAAAATAGCACTCTTATCCGCTTTTTTAAATAGCCCTATTTTGTCTCTTATCGCCCCGGTGAAGGCTCCTTTAACATGCCCGAAAAGTTCGGATTCCAAAAGCGTTTCAGTTTTAACGCTGCAATTAATAACGACCAATTGATTTTGCCGGCGTTTGCTATTATGATGTAATGCCCTGGCTATGAGCTCCTTACCGGTTCCTGTTTCCCCGGTTATTAATACCGGTGCGTCATTATCGCTAAATTTTGATACAAGGGTGAGGACCTTTTTCATTTTTGATGATTTGCTTATAATGCTCTCAAATTCCACACCGGTTTTGTGTTCATTCTTTAACCGCAAGTTCTCCTTCTCCAATTTCCGCTGGGACACTTCTAATAGCCTGTTAATTCTCATCTGTTCTTCTAATAATTTGGCATTAGTTAATATATGTGCTGATTGAGATGTCAATATTCCTACCAAACGACAATGATGATCTGTAAAGGGCTTTTTAGCGCTTTCACGGATCAATGTAATTAGCCCTATCGTCTCTCCTCTTACAGTCATAGGAGTACAAATAATATATTTATATTTACCATTATCAGAATCTAAGTCAGAGAAGCGATCATCATTGTCTAAATCATCAATCTTTAAAATCCGATTATTTTTCAATACCCATCCCGAAACAAGATCACTAATGTGATACGGAATTGTATCAGATCTTTTATCTTGAGCACGAATGACAGTAGATAATGCGTTTTTTTCTAAAGGGGAAACTAAGCTAATTATACCTTGATCGGCATCAGTGTTTTTAATCAGCTCTGCTATTATTACCTCCATTATATGATTTGTTTCTCTGATGCCGCAGATCTGGTTGATAAGATTGTTTATCACCACCAACTCGTTTAACGTATCATCACGTTCAATATTTCGTTTCATAAACAACCTTAAAGATGGTTACAGATCCGCCTAATAGATAAAGTATGTTTGTATTATTGTCAAGACAAACATCCGGTGGATACTTAATAATCATTATGTCCCTTTAATATCCTTAACAAGTTATAGCGCCTTTCACAAACTTGCCATCTATCCCCCTGAATAATTGTATGTTACGTCTTACTCATTCAAATTAAATATTGTGGCATCAATTTTGCCTTATACAAATTTGAATCAATGAAAAGTCGTAAAGAAAAAAAGGAAAAGGAAATGAAATCAAACATTAAAAATAAAAAATTGAAAGGAGGAAAAATCCGAATTGTAAGAATGCTAAAGAACAGAAAAACATCCATAATTTCACAATCTAAATCTAAGGAGTTTGTCATGGGACGCACACTTATCATCACAATTATGATTCTTCTCTTAGCAGGAGTGTCAGGGGCACAAGAGTTAAAAACTGATATTGGAATGTTCAAAAAACATTCGTTTGGCGTAGGATTCGGTATTCCCTATGGTATTGTAGGTGGAAATTTCGATGTCAATTTAGCGCCGAATCTCGATTTATCGATGGGTTTGGGTACTACGATTTTCGCGGGTATGGGTTATAATTTCGGGCTCAAGTATTTTCTAACACCTGTTGATCGTACGTTCCGTCCCCGGGTATCTGCTTACTATGGTACCAATGCTATGGTAGCAGTAGAAACCAGTGGATATTATGCTTCTACTCAAGAAGGTGAAAGCTACAAAGGTTTAACCCTGGGATTTGGTTCACAATGGATGTGGGGGAAAAGTAAATCCAATGGATTGGACTTGGATATCATGTTTATTGCTACCAGTGGTCTTAATATAGACGATCTTAAAAAACAAGGCTACGACGTCAACGAACCAGGGAAAGTTAAAATTTCTATTGGTTATAGACGTGGATTCTAAAAAGATGGGCTGTTTTCCAAATTGATACTCCCAATCATCAGGACTTGAAATTAGATGGGTTGAGGTTCACGAATCTCAACCCATCTTTCGTTTTATCAAGAATTTCTAATAATGATGCATATGTATTTCTCTTCAGGGGCTAATTCCTTAGAGCTTTCTTACAGGGATTGGATTTGTTCTTTACCGGATACTTACTATCCATAATATATATTATATATCCAATATTCAATATAATACTCAACTGCTCCTTACCTCCTATCCCCTTGACTGAATTGTCATTACAGGCTCTTCGGGTCGCTTAATCATAGTGGCATAGTATTTGTAATACATAGTTAATGGATTGAACATAAAAACAAAGCGAAGGAGAAGAAATGAAACTTACAACAGAAACAAAAATTGGAAAGGAGATGAGTCCTATGAGAAACGGTGATTGTAAATTGGAAATGAATTTAGTCTTAACTAACAGAAACCTAAGGAGAATTAAAATGAATAAGTTTAAAAGTAAAATTAACGTATTCGCAATAGCATTGTTTGCTGTTTTCGCGATTTTCTGTGGTCCAGGAATCTACGCACAGGAGACTGATACCCTCTTTTTTGATGATTTCGAGAATGGTCTTGGTAACTGGATGGTAAGTGGTCAGGATTGGGGTACAGACTCTTTGATATTTAGCAGTTCAACTCATTCAATCACGGATAGCCCGGGAGGAAATTATCCACAGTATTCAAATGCCACCATCACTCTTGCTTATCCGATAGATTTATCATCAAGCAACGCTCCCGTATTAAAATTCTGGCATAAATACTTTGTGCGTAATGGTTCAGACTACTGTCATGTTGAAATATCGGAAGACGGGGGATATACTTGGGTAACAGATACGTCATTTACAGGTTATGTTACAACCTTAATACCGGTCCAGATAGATTTATCAGATTACAGTACTTCAACCATTCTCATAAGATTCAGGTTGAGAGATCATGGGGATAGTTATACCTACGATGGCTGGTACATTGATGATGTGGAAATTACCGAAACGGATGTATCTCAAATCCCCTTTCCTTTCTCTGATGATTTCGAGAATGGGCTTGATAACTGGCTGGTAAGCGGTCAGGATTGGGGCACAGATACTCTGGTATATAGCAGTTCAACTCATTCAATCACGGATAGCCCGGGAGGAAATTATCCTCAATATTCAAATACTACAATCACTCTGGCCCATCCGATAGACCTGTCATCAAGCAATGCCCCGGTATTAAAATTCTGGCACAAATATTTTGTCCGTAACGGATCAGACTACTGCCATGTTGAAATATCAGAGGATGGTGGATTTACCTGGATAACAGATACTTCTTTTACAGGATATGTAACGACTTTAGTACCAGTCCAGATAGATTTATCGGGTTACAGTGCCTCGTCCATTCTCGTGAGATTCAGGTTGAGAGATCATGGGGATAGTTATACCTACGATGGCTGGTACATTGATGATGTGGAAATAACCGAAATGGATGTATCTCAGACTCCCTTTCCTTTCTCTGATGATTTCGAGAATGGGCTTGATAACTGGCTGGTAAGCGGTCAGGATTGGGGTACAGATACTTTGACATTTAGTAGTACTACACATTCTATAACGGATAGCCCGGAAGGAAATTATCCACAGTATTCAAATGCTACCATCACTCTTGCTTATCCGATAGATTTATCATCAAGCAGCGCTCCCGTATTAAAATTCTGGCATAAATACTTTGTGCGTAATGGTTCAGACTACTGTCACGTCGAAATATCGGAAGATGGTGGATATACCTGGGTAACAGAAACGTCATTTACAGGCTATGTTACAACCCTAATACCGGTCCAGATAGATTTATCAGAATACGGCTCCTCGCCTATTCTTGTAAGATTCAGGTTAAGAGATCATGGGGATAGCTATACATATAGCGGCTGGTACATTGATGATGTGGAAATAACCGAAATGGATGTATCTCAGACTCCTTTTCCTTTCTTCGATGATTTCGAGAATGGACTTGATAACTGGCTTGTGAGCGGTCAGGATTGGGATACTGTTACTTGTGGAGATTCTAATCATTGTATTACAGATAGCCCGAGAGGAAATTACCCACAGTATTCAAATGCTACAATCACTCTTGCCCATCCGATAGATTTATCATCAAGCAACGCTCCCGTACTAAAATTCTGGCATAAATACTTCGTGCGTAATGGTTCAGACTACTGTCACGTTGAAATATCAGAAGACGGTGGTTATACCTGGGTAACAGATACTTCCTTTACAGGATATGTTACAACTTTAGTTCCGGTCCAGATAGATTTATCTGATTACAGTGGCTCATCCATTCTCATAAGATTCAGGTTGAGAGATCATGGGGACAGTTATACCTACGATGGTTGGTGTATTGATGATGTGGAGATTAAAGATATGCTTCCCGATATTACTGGTCTCGTCCGCAACAGTGATGATCAAGAACCAATATACTCTGTCCACATTCAGCTATCGGGAATTGATACACTTGATACATGGACTAACCGACAGGGTAGATATTCGGTTGGTAGTGTAATCAGCGGTACCTACAATGTTTCCTTTTCCCATGAATTATATAGGGATACGGTCATTTATGACGTAGAGATTTCCGATCAGGGTACAATCCAATTAGATGTCGATCTATATCCATTGCCAATTAGTGTGGATGATAAAAATGACATACCTCAAAACTTTTCTTTAAGCCGGAACTACCCCAATCCATTCAATCCATCGACTACAATATCATACGCAATCCCTGAAAGGTCAAATGTCAGGTTAGAGATATTCAATGTGATCGGTCAAAGGATTGATGTACTTGTTGATGATAATCAATCAACGGGAGAATATGCTGTGACGTGGGATGCCTCTAATTATTCCAGTGGTGTTTACTTCTATAGATTAACAACTGGTAATCACGCACAAACAAAAAGAATGACACTGGTAAAGTAAAAGTAAGGATTAATAGTAACGGGTTGGGTTAATAGCCCAACCCGTATTTAGCTTGTTGAACCTAAACCGGAAATCCATGAAACTATGTTGACATTTCATTACAAAATCAATATTTTAAAATCTGACCCATCCATTCTAATCATTCACTATTTCAAGCTAAGGACGTTCTTTAAACAGTTAACATCATTAAACTTCGAGGTATGTAATGAAAAAAGTACTGCTGTTCTCACTTGCTACTTGTTTGGTCATATTAGCATCTAATGTTTTTGCTCAGGATTCGTTATTTAGTCCGCCAGTCAATTATGGGGCTGGTGATGCTCCCTCTTCAGTCTATTCTGCCGATTTTGACGGTGATAGCGACAACGACCTGGCGGTGGCTAATGCAGGTTCCGATAATGTCTCCATACTGCTCAACAACGGCGACGGCACCTTTACGTCGGCGATCAATTATGGGGTCGGGGATGCCCCCCGTCCAGTCTATTCCGCCGATTTAGATGGCGATAGCGACAACGACCTGGCAGTGGTTAATGATGATTCCAACAACATCTCCATACTGCTGAATAACGGTGACGGCACCTTTGCTGCGGCTGTCAATTATGGGGTTGGTGATTATCCCATTTCAGTCTATTCTGCCGATTTTGACGGCGATCGCAATAACGACCTGGCGGTGGCTAATGGTATCTCCGACAATGTCTCTATCCTGCTCAACAACGGCGACGGCACCTTTCAGGCTGCGGTTAATTATGAGGCCGGTGATTATCCCCATTCAGTCTATTCTTCCGATTTAGACGGCGATAGCACCAACGACCTGGCGGTGACTAATGCCAATTCCGATAATGTCTCTATCCTGTTTAACAACGGCGACGGCACCTTTGCCTCGGCTGTCAATTATTTAGTCGGTGATTATCCCGAATCAGTCTATTCCACAGATTTAGACGGCGACAGCGACAACGACCTGGCGGTGGCTAATGCAGGTTCCGATAATGTCTCTATCCTGCTTAACAATGGCGATGGCACCTTTACCTTCGCGGTCATTTATAGGACCGATAATTATCCCATTTCAATCTGTTCTGCCGATTTAGACAGCGATAGTGACAACGACCTGGCTGTGGCTAATAGGCTTTCCGGCAATGTCTCCATCCTGCTGAATAACGGTGACGGTACCTTTACCTTGGCCGTCAATTATGTGGCCGGTGATTATCCCTATTCAGTCTATTCCGCCGATTTAGACGGCGATAGTGACAACGACCTGGCTGTGGCTAATGCTGCTTCCGACAATGTCTCAATATTGTTTAACAACACTGTGCAAACATCGGTAGACCCTGGAATTTATTTTCCTCTCGAATATGAATTACTTAAAAATTATCCTAATCCTTTTAATGCTACTACTACTATTTCATTCGATTTGGCAAGGAGGGGTGATGTTGTGATGACAGTCTTCAATCTACTTGGTCAGAAAATCGAAACACTTGTCAACGGGCATATGAAAGCCGGTTCTCATTCAATCAACTGGGATGCATCTATTTATTCAAGCGGCATTTATTTCTATAAACTTACGACAGGAGATGATTCATTCACCAAGCGGATGACGTTGTTGAAATAATAATCCTTAAATATCCACCAGTTTAGGAGAATCCAATGAAAACCAAAATAATAACTGTTTTACTGATTGCTGCCTTACTCACTGCAAATTCGATAGTTCATGCGGAATGGATGGGTTTTGAGTCTGCTGTCAATTATCCTGTTGGCGACGGCTCGAATTGTGTCTACACTGCCGATCTTGACGGTGACTTTGACTGCGACCTAGCGGTCACTAACTATTTGGACTATAATGTATCAATCCTGATAAATACTGGTAATGGTATTTTCGAATTATCAGACCACTATTCTACAGGATACTATCCAGGTTCGGTTTATGCCATTGATTTGGATGGTGACGATGATAGCGATTTAGCAGTGGCAAACAACGGCTCCGACAATATTTCTATCTTGTTTAATAATGGTAATGGGATGTTTCAACAAGCAATAAATTATAGTACTGGCGAATTACCCTGGTTTGTCTGTTCTAGCGATTTTGATAGTGATTACGATAACGACCTTGTAGTCGCTAACAAGTTTTCACATAATATTTCCATTTTTTTTAACGATGGAGGTGGATCCTTTGATTCGGTTGTTTACTATTCAGTCGGTTATTTCCCCGTCTCCATCTATTCCGCTGATCTGGATGGGGATAGCGATTACGACTTAGCGGTAGCTAACGAAGGCTCCGATAATATTTCGATCCTACTCAATGATGGTAACGGTGATTTTCAACCAGCCAATCATTATGAAGTTGGCGAAAATCCTATTTCTGTTTATTCAGGCGACTTGGACGGAGACGCCGATCTCGACCTTGCAGTGGCCAATTGGAATAGCGACAGCATCTCGATACTGTGGAATTATGGTGATGGTTCCTTTCAGCAAAGAACTGATTATGGAATGCTGAGTAATCCCTCCAGGATAAATGGAACCGATTTGGATGGGGATGGTGATATTGACTTATCAGTAACCTTAAGTTATTTTGACGATACTGCAGTTCTAATCAATAATGGAGAAGGAGTCTTTGAGTTGACCGCTAATTACTCCACTGACGATTTCCCAATTTCGCTCTGTTCTGCTGACTTTAATGGCGATGACTTCGACGATCTCGCGGTAGCTAATAGGTCTTCCGATAACGTTTCGATACTAATCAACAAGGGAATTGAAACATATTGTAATCACAATGTGTTGCCGATTGGCGCAAATCTAATAGACGTATTTCCTAATCCTTTCAATGCTTCGACAAACATATCTTTTAATGTTACTCATAAAAGTTATGTTAATCTGATCGTATACAACATACTCGGTCAAAAGATTGAAACTCTTATTGACGGACAAATGAAAGCCGATAATCACGAAATAAAATGGAACGCTTCTAATTACTCATCTGGGATCTACTTTTATCGGCTTACAGCTGGAGATAGATCGTTTACTAAGAGGATGACGCTGTTGAAATAACAGAGAAAGTTAAACTGGAAATTTATGAAATTAGGATTTTTCTCAGATGTTCATTCAAATCTTGAGGCATTAAAAGCGGTTTTAGCTGACGCCGAATCGGAAAAGCTTGATAGGCTCTACTTTTTAGGAGATGCCGTCGGTTACGGACCCAATCCCAATAAGTGTGTTGAGTTAATATACAATAATGCTGATGTTTGTTTGATGGGTAATCATGATCATGCGGCATTGGGATTAACGAATATGGACTGCTTTAACAGATATGCTCGAACTTCTATTGAGTTCACCAAAAGAATCTTAACAAGAAAAAGCAAAGATTTATTAGGATCATTTATATTTGAACACATATCTGATGATTTCCATTTAGTACATTCCTCTCCCCTATACCCAAAGCATTGGGAATACATAACATCAATTCAGGAAGTAAGTCGAAATTTCCCCTTTTTAAAGAGTGATATATGCATTATCGGACATACTCATAGTCCAAAAGTGTTTTGTCGAGAGGAAAAAGGAGATATAATTCAAGAGTTACATGTCGATATAAGAAAACTATCAGAGCGAAAAAGATATATAATAAACGTTGGAAGTGTCGGTCAACCACGAGATAATAATCCGGATAGTTGTTATTTGATTTACGATACTGAAAGCCGAATAATCAATTTTAAACGTATTCCTTATGATTTTAAAAAAACCCAAAAGAAAATGGCTAAAGCAGGTCTTCCGGATTTCCTTATAGAGCGATTGGGGAATTACATTTTGGCAGAACACTTGGGGTAGATATAGAAAATAGGGGAAAACCTGATCATTAAGATAAAATCCTATAACTGATTTAAAATTGATTTTGTGGAGATTGACAAGTGAGTAGTTATGATGCCAGAAATATAAAAACCTTTTATAATGAATATGGAATTAAAGAATGGGAAAGGTGGGATAAAAGCATTGTTCAAAAAGTAAGGTTTGAAATTCATCTTTATTATCTTAAAAGCTTTCTTGAGTCTGATAACAGAATACTAGAGGTAGGAGCAGGTCCAGGGAGGTTTACTATTGAATTAGCTCAGATTTCGAATAAGTTGGTTATAGCAGATATTTCTTCTACGCAATTGAATCTCAACAAAGAAAATGCTATAAAGATGGGTTTTGAAAGAGCAGTTGAAAAATGGGTAGAGTGTGATATCTGCGATATGACACAACATTTTGATGATGATGAGTTCGATGCTGTTGTCTGTTATGGTGGCCCTTTAAGTTATGTTTTTGAAGAACGGGAAAAAGCTTTGAAGGAACTTTTGCGCGTCATAAAACCGAGGGGATTTCTTTTTCTGGGAGTTATGAGCTTATGGGGATCATGTTACCAATTCTTCTCTGCGGTTCTTGAAACAAAGCCTGAGGTAAACAGGAAAATCATAGCGACAGGAGATATAAATCTGGAAAACTACCCGGATACTAAGCATCATTTTCATATGTTCCGAGCTGAGGAACTCTGTGATTTTCTCGCTAATGCGGGAGTTTCAGTTGAAGTTATATCCGCCAGTAATTGCCTTACTGCCAGATGGGATGAATACTTAAGTACTATTGAGGAGAATACAGAAACATGGGAACACATGTTGGAAATGGAATTGATGGCCTGCCGTGAATCAGGTTGTCTCGACATGGGTACCCATCTCATTGCTGTTTGTAGGAAACAAGGTTAAAATAGTCACCACAAGTCCACACCCGTTGGCGTATCTGTAGTATTTATCTTAAGGTTTATGAGAGTGACTCAATCAAGTCGCTCTTATTAGATTTTTATTGGGATATGATGGGATTATTATGAACTTGATTGGACATAATATTGACATACCTTGATTTTCAGTGTCGTAAGTTGTTGAGTCATTAGGGTTTTAGGATTGTGGGTGATTGACTGCTAAGCAGTTATAGGGTAACACCTATCCAGGGTTCGAATCCCTGCCCCTCCGTTTTAATCCCTTATCCTACAATATGTTAGGGCGTGTCAATCAAGCAAAATAATTGCGGAAATATTTTCCCAATTAGGACTATTTGGGATAAAATAGTCATAAAAGTGACATACTTTTGACATACCTAAGTATGTCTTGTATGTTTTTTATGACTAATAAATGAGTTTTTCAACGGCTGTGATTTTATGTTGTGGAGAAAGATGTGCATACATCTCAGTTACTTTTAAACTCGAATGTCCCAGCAATTCTTTGATGGTCTGCATATCGACACCATTCATTACGAGAATGCTGGCGAATGTATGTCTGAGGCTATGGGTTCTGATAGATTCAGGAAGACCAGCTTTACGGGCATAGACTTTGAATTTGCGGGTTATATAATTTTTCTCAAAATTAAATGGTCTTGATGAAGGTTTATCTCCCGATTTTCTAAGCTGCATTAGTATCTCATAAGCTCTCGGATTAAGTGGTACTGTTCGTTTTTTCCCAAACTTAGTTCCATTAATAAATGTAACTATCTTGTTCTTAATATCAATATTGCTCCAGGTCAAACTTAAGACTTCATTTCGGCGCCCACCGGTGTTCAAATAGAACTCAAACAGCGATCTGAATTTTTCATCCTCGACAACTTCCAGTAGCTGATTAATTTCGGTCCCCGATAGATATCTGGGAGCTTCAGATTCCTCTACCCGCATTAGTTTTACTCCCTTAAACGGATTTGTTTTGAGATAATCCCATTTAACAGCAACCTGGAAAGCTGCCTTTAGTGATCTAAGTTCAAAATTAAGCGAAACTGGTTTTATACTTTTCAGTCTTTCCCGTTTGTATTGCTCGATCATTTTAATGCTGACTTTATTAAGAGAAATATTACCCACAAATCCAATCCAGTGTTTTAAGGATAAGCTATCTATTCGACAGGTACTTGGTGATTTATTTACCTTGGAATAGGTTTCAATATACTCCTTAGAAAAAGCTCGCATCTTAGTATCAGGATTTAGGTCATCAAAACCATATTGCCCTTTGGCAATCTTGATTTCAATTTCCTTTAGAAACAACTCTGCTGTTTTTCTATCAGTAGTTCCAGTACTCCTACGCACTCTTTTTCCCGTATTGGGATCAACGAATCTGATATACCAATATGAGCTTCGTTTTTGTCTCCACAAAGAAGCCATATAAACCTCCTAAACAATTCTCAATAAATTCTTTACTACCTCCTTCTTTGAGGGTTTTCTAACTATCATAAGCCCCAGATCGCTTAGCTTGATTCGTACCAAGCCCCGGATATTGTAGCTGGGCAGTAATCGTTTCTGTACCCATTTCCTTAATGTATCCGGTTTAATATCATACAATTCAGATACAGTTTTAACTGACACATATGTATCACCATTAAAAGGTCCTTCTGTATGGACAATCTCAGTAATTTGATTATTTCTATTCATCTTTTTTTCTTTCTCATGATTTGCGGCTTGTGGAAAAAAGCCGCTTTATAGTTTTCTTATTCCATAATTTCCGTTTACTTTTCTCCCGGTCACGATGATGCA
>JAAGZO010000668.1 GCA_024206195.1 bacterium
ACCTACATTCTGGTAATGTTGTTGTGGGTTTCTATTTTGGGTTGCTAGTAAAACGTGTTTGGGATTTTCCTCATCCAAGTGCATGACCTAGAGATGTAGAAAAGACTGGTGTTTAGGTTGGCTCCTCGAAGGTCAGGTCTTGGGCGAAGTATTGGTATTTGTATCAGTTCGTAGGTAAAGTCTGGGTAGTAAAATATAGTATGGCAGTAAAGAAGTCATGGCACATTATTAGAAAGTATTATTGGTATTTGGAGATTATTAGTAATGTGTTACTGGTGTTAGCAGTGAAGGTACCATAAATCTCAGGCTACTAATGTCCAAGGTGTTCCTAGTTTTCACTATGTGTTGTGGTATGCTGTGGTATAATGCATGATAGATACTGTAAGGTTAGCACAGACCACTAACCCTACAAAAGAGCTTATATGTTAGCCGATCAAATCACTTGGATGGACAAGCCTACACTCTTGATAAGCTTTATGCTGATATCAAGCAGGCATGGGTGATGATCAGTCCCGGAGCAGATACGGAAGAACTAGAAGCTCA
>JAAGZO010000669.1 GCA_024206195.1 bacterium
AGAAATCAGATTATTGATTATCTCATTGAACTGCTGATCAGACCAGGAATATCTTCCATTATTTTAAACTATAATGTATATAATAATGTATATACTATATAATATTATATTGTAAACTATATATGGTCAAGAAGCTTTCAAACAATTAATTCACTTTGTCCACCCATTATTTTACTCAGATCTTGCCTCCATAGAATGGTCTGCTTACTTTATAGATTACCCTGATCGAATTATTGATCAGAACAGGTAGTTTACTTCTTTCCTCGCTGATGAAAGCATGAGAAAAAAAGACAAGACAAAAGCATGAGAAAAAAGATGCATGATGCACAAAAGCAGTCCTGATCGTTATGGCTGGCAGCCCCAATAACCCAGGAAGCGCTACAACTTCTTCATGGAACATTTTGTTTCGTTTTCCATCCCAGGAGCTGTACTTAGAGGAAAGAAGCAGTTTCTGTCCCTGTTTCCACATTTCTCCCATACTAAATCGATCATGTTGCTGACCCAAAGGGGAACCTGGACTGAGGGAAGCATGGGAGAGTATTGGGTATCAGGTCAAAAATATCAATTGTTAGAAAGATCAGTTTGACCTCCTATGCATATAGTTTTGCTTTTCATTTCTTTGTGGTTAGGTATTCTGGGTATATTGGCTTTAAGCCATGTTACATCCAGACTTCACCAGTATTCTTGTTATTAGGTAATTTACTTAGTAGTATTCTAATTTACTGGGTACGCAAGGGTGTTTGTATTGGCTTAGTGCCATATTTTTGTCTGCATAGTGCACGGCATAGGCAAGTGATCACTGCCGTATTTGTTTTTATTTCCTTTCTGTTTGAGCCAGCTCGCTCATTTGCTTTGCATGCGGGGAGGCTCCATTATTGCGTGCAGGCCTGCTGCAGCTCTGCAAAGCTGCTTGTTTCCGTGCATACGTTATTAGTCAGCCTGCTGGTTCT
>JAAGZO010000670.1 GCA_024206195.1 bacterium
TAAATACTCTCCTAAATCTCAACAGCTAATGAATACTCTTCAATCAGCTCCAGTTGACCTTGGGTCCACAATGGGACTCACATTGGTATGTGTAGATAATGAAGATATTAGATCAAAGATTCAAACTGCTACTAGTGTAGAGGTTAGTAGTGTTCCAACTGTACTCTTGGTATATAATAATGGAGGAGTTGAAAAGTATGAAGGTGAGCGTGCTTTCATGTGGGCTGATCAAACAATAAAACAGTTGACTCCTCCACCACCAGCTCCTACTCCTCTACCACCAGCTCCTACTCCTCTACCACCAGCTCCTACTCCTCCAGTAGAAAAGGTTATAACACCGCAGTCACCACCTAAAGTTAAAAAATCCCGTAAAAAGAAGAAAACAACTGAAATAGAGGATTTAGATTCTGAAAGTGAAGAAGAGAATGAACTTCCCAAACCCCCTCCTGTAGGTGTGAGATCTGGAGCTGGTGAATATGAGATTTCTCAGGCTTTTGGGGAAAGACAAGATCAGAATAGAGATTTGAGTTCACGTACTAGTTCATCTAATACAGACCTAATGTCTTTGGCTCAAGCCATGCAGAAGGAAAGAGAGCAATCTTCTAGTAAAGGCCGAAGAAGCGGATAATGTTTAAAAAAGATAGCCATTATATAAAATGTCAAATACTAACCGAATAAATGTGGTACTTGATTTAGATCAAACATTGATAAGCGCTGAAGACTGGATTCCTGCGGACTTCGATAAGAATAAAAATAAGGCCAAGAAGTTCGAATTTCATGATATGGATGGTTACTACATCGTGTTTGAGAGACCTCATCTTCAGAATTTCCTGGATTATTTATTTGCTAACTTTAATGTATCAATATGGACAGCTGCTAGCAAAGACTACGCATTATTCATTATAGATAAGATTATACTTACTAAACCTGAACGTCGTCTA
>JAAGZO010000671.1 GCA_024206195.1 bacterium
AAACGACTTGTTTCTAAACCTTCAACAACAGTACCAAGCTCTACAGTGTACCAAGTATTTGCTAATGAAAATGTAGTAGTGGTGCTATTGGTGTTCACATATGCAAATAATGTATTATGGCTGTCCTCTTCATCTCCGTTACCATGAGCATCTATATACTTGCTGTCTTGCGTTAATGACCCTGTGTTCCACGTTCCTGTGGCAGTTGCTGACCATGTTTTATTTACCTGCACGCTATTGGTTTGTTTATTGTATACATAAGAACCAGTATCGTAGGCGGTACTTTCATTAGTATCTAATGATATTGTATCACCGTCTGATAAACTTGTCCCCGTATCTGTTAATGTTACCGAGTTGCTTAAAAAGCTTCCTGTTTCATCTGAACCATAATCAATGCTGGAAACTTCAAAATAGTTTGTCCCTGTGGCTGTGATTATATGAGTTCCGTTGTAAACTGTGTTAGTAGTAAAGCCACTAATAACAACCTCTTGATAAACAAAGAGGGTAGGAGGTGCTGAAAAATTAAATCGAGCCACACCACTTGAACTCGTAACACTTGTTATGGCTTCGGCTGAAACCGATGCATCTGCAACAGCTGTAAATGTTCCCGTTGTACCCGATGTAAAATAATCACCAGTTCCTGTATTGTGGGATTGATTAACAGATATAGCGGTTTGTATTGTAGGTGAAATATCAATACAGCTTCCACTTGCTCCTGTCGAAAATACCGCCGAAGTTATAGCAGAAGGATTTGACAATGC
>JAAGZO010000672.1 GCA_024206195.1 bacterium
ATCTCAGCATTTTTGAATTGACATGTTTTTGAATCGTCTCTGCAAAAATAGATACATTATATACAAGATATCATTGTTTTGAATAAGAAAACGTCAAATTTGGGTGAAACAGATTATTTTTTATATGATTGTTGTTGAAAGGAAAATGGGAATGGTGAGATCTCAGCATTAGTATTGAAAAAGTGCAAAGTTTTCCTTTCATCTCAGCAAAAAATTTTCGGCACAGCATTTGTATGTGTTTTGTGAAAATTGTACATAAGGGTATAGTTACTGGTGTTTTTTGTAATAGTGTGGAAGGTACACCACTTTTTCAACAATTACTGTTAAAGTTGACTGTTATTGGACAGTTAGTACCGGAGTTGTTGCTGATGTTAGGGAAGGTGGTACAATAGGAAAATGTATTAAAAATCAAAGCAAATGGTTTATTGCTACCAAAATTGCACAGTAAGAAGTATGTGTGCATGTAACAGAATAGAAGAAAAGTAATAGAAGTTCATAGTAAGGCAAATAACATATGCATACCAGTACGAATCACTGGTCATTTTCAGATGCATAGAAGTAACCCATTGGCATGGATGAGAAATAAAGGACAGACAAGAGAGGAAAGGAATACAAGCATGGGATGCAGATAATAACATGAGAATCATGGAATGTAATGCCTCAGATGGAATAAAATGGAATGCAACAGCTGCCTCTTCTACAGAACACTCGATCACAACGAGAATGGACATCTAATGACTGTCTAATGTCAGCTTACGATACCAAATTGAACACTCTAGTAGTGTCTAGTGTAAATCTGCCTGTTTCTGTCATTCCCAGTCCCTTTGGGATCTTTGCGCAGTGTCATGGACGGTGCCCGAGGAGGGAATTTGCAGGTGCAGATCCTTTCACCCAGTTTGCCATACACTTTCTCCTTTCTGAATGGTCTCAACTTTTTGGTCATCCTAAATAAATACATGGTAAATAGTGGTTCA
>JAAGZO010000673.1 GCA_024206195.1 bacterium
CATTTCATTCAAATGTAGTACGTCTTTTTAGCAGAAAAATGCCAGCTTGCTCACTAAGAACAAAGAATTGGATGGAGACTTGAAGCTGGCTGAAGAACGTTTGTTCGATCGCGGTCGCGAACTGGAAGCTCTCCAGATACAGTTGGACCATCTTCAGTTGCAGATGACAAAGGTAAGTGTGTTTATATATTTTACACTTTGATGAGGTTTAAACTTTTTTGGTTACTATTGTTCAGAAAGAAGACGAATCAGTTGTGGTTGAGGAACATGTCTGCATTGGTGCTGCTAGCTCTGTTGGTTTCGTTTGTCAGCAGTGCGGTCGTGTCTTGGATGACCCTGATCAAGGTTCTCAGCAGGTGTGTTTTATTTTATCGAAGAGTCATCAAGTCTTGTTCTTATCACATTTCCCTCATTACTTGTTGTACATTTTAGACTGATGCTGATGAACCGCTGAGCGGTTTTGTCAATAGGATCCTTGCCAATGTTGATGACATCGTTGCTATTTCACCTGAATCGAATCGCGAGTGTGCCGTTCATCTGCAGTGTGAAGAGCAGATGGTTAGTTGCTGTTCTGAAATAGTGTAAAGTGTACAATCCTTCATGAGACTTGTTCTAGAGTGTGCTAAAAGCGAGAAACCTGGAAATCGAAGGTTTTCTTGAGAAATTGTTGACGTCTTTTCCTGAGATGGTAATTTATTGTTTTTGTGAAAAAAACTGGAATAGATATTGGTTAAACTTAGTTTTGAGGTATGTATTGTCATTTTAGCGAAAGCAGATTATGGACTTGTTCAATCACTCAGGTGGTTCCGATGAAGACGGTTCCCTGTGGCAACTCGTTCAACATCTTTGTCTTCAGTCTCAAGGTGAGTAAATGTATGCTTGTAACTTTTCCAGTTAAATGTTCTAGTCGAAGTAGTTAGGCTCTGTCTATGTTTTATGTGTACATCTCGTTTATCATGAGTTTATTGATTTCTAGAAATAAGTGCGGGAATTACTGATGCTCAGGATGATCAAGCAGTCACTAGTTTGTCGACGGAAGCAGTTCAGAATGTTCGTTCTCCTGTAATAAATTTGTTTTTGTGTAAACTTGGTGTTTTTAGTTATGGTCATCTTATAGCCTTGGCCTAGTATGATCCAGGGCACTGTCAAGTTCATTCACAATTTTGAATCAGTCAGACCTTTGAGTGTCGATGAAGTTTCTGAACTTGAAGTCGTCACTTTGTCACCAATTGACAAACAAGTTATGGCTGCTGAGAAGAAGACGGTGCTGACGAACATGTACATTTTCTACTTCTAATTTGAATGAACAATAAAATTGTTCTCGTTTATTATTTTAGCCTGCATGGAATCATGTCTGAATTCAAAGAAAAAAGTCCCTACAGTTTAGCCTGCATCGGTTAGATCTTTTATCTTTCTCTTTCTTCAGTGATTGATTTTATTTATTGTAGGAGTCCTGATCATGAAGATCTACATGAACCGCGATTTCTTCAAGCGCGTTGCTGCAAAAATTCTGAATCTGCACCATATGATGCTGTCTACAGAGGAACTGAACAAATGGAAATTTGAGAAAATTGCCTCATTGTTATTGGTTGAAATTGCTAACATTCCTGAGCGGGACATCTTGAAATAACTGTTGGAATGCTTCACCTTCAGTTAACTTGCATTCTTCTTTCCGGAGTAAAGTTTCCAGTTTATGTGATTGAATAATCTGTTTATGTATCAGACAAGAAACGTATTTGTCACTTTTTAAACAGTGATAGTTAGGATTATTGTTGTGATTTAGAGCATGGAGAAACGAAACAGTTCCGAGGTGATTGAACCTAAAACTGTTGTGCGTAAGCGAGTTCGTTTTGAGGTTGCTGAAGCTGGATCTAGTTCAGCTGGCTTTGGCGTTGGTAGAGGATTCAGCAGAACTACAGCTGAGCGATATCGACATCTTCATAACTATGTATTTGAACAGACCAAGCCAAATCGAAATGCTAGTAAAGAAGAGGCCAAGGAATATCGTTACCTGATGCAGATTAAGCGAGAAGTTGTTTGCTTCTCAGAGTCTACTTCTGGTGGCGTTGATGTCTACAACGATTTGTCTGCCTCAAAGTGGTCTGCTGAGCAGAAAAAACAATTGAGCAGAATCATCGGTGGGACTGAAGTGACTGACCCGTATCTGTGCAACGGTGAAGCACACAAACGGGTCACCGAAAGCTTAATTACTGAATCGGGTTTGGTCCAAAAGGTCCGCCTGTTGCTCACTGAGGATGAGGTGGAGAGCGTTATTAAGCAGATGCTGACTGGTGGCGTTCATGGAGGTCTTCGTCAGATACTTGGGAAGCTTCGAAATAATTACAGTGGAATTGATATGTCTATGGTATGTTTTTTTTATCTTTGCTATCTTCGATATAGTTTTCCTAGTTGTTTCTTGAAATGAAGTTATTTCTAAATGAAGCATAATTGCAACCCATGGAGAATAATCTATTTCATAGTGTGTTTTTTTAAATAGACGTGGTAGTACTATTTATCTATTGAGTATTTGATTCAAATAGATGTAATTTGATTCCAATATGAACGTTCGATTTGATTCCAATTCAAAGCGAAATCAACCAATATTTGATTCAAATGGTTATTTGATTTCAATGATTGTAAACTAATTTGAAGGAACAGGAATCGTAGAAGTAAACTGTGATTGTACGTTATGTTATCTATGTATGATGAGGCTATGAGTTTTTTATTGAAAAAACTGCGTTTGTATCGCAAGAAATACGTTGCTTATTTTTTTTGTGATACATAAACACACCCGAAAAGGAAGAAAGATCAGAATATTTAATTGAAATAGTTTTGATTACATTCTGAGGACTGTTGTACATAGTTTTCATTTGATTCCAGCGATTGAGAATGATTGGTTTGATTCTAATGTATCACCATAATAGTATTATTGCACACTTTGTATTGTTAGTAATCATTTTTCTGTATAACAATTTAATCCATTTGGTACTCATACTTGCAGATGGTTGCACTATAGCTTGATAAATGTCTTAATTTTAGTGGAATTTAGGTTTCGGACGCTCTCGATAAGCAAGTGAAAGATACACCGAAGAAAGCTGCTACACTTGGAACAATTCCCTCATCTATTCCATGTTATCTGCCAATGGTCTTCTTTATGGTTTGTTTTCTACAGAAAATGCAGATGTTATCGACTACACATTTGTTTATTTTCAGGGCGATGTCGTGGCTGTTGGAAGAATGAGCACGTGGCATGGAAAGCGGGTCAGCCATTTGTTTAATGTGGTTTGCGTAATGACCATGTATGCAATGTTGCGGCCAATACTGGAAGAAAACAGTCACCAATTAGCCTGTGCAGCTGATGATATTTTCACTTTGGTTGGTCGTCCCAGTAAGTTTTGTTTCAGTAAATTAATACTGTTTTAATGAATTAAGTTACCATTTTATTTCAGTTGTGTTGCGGCTCGATAACAGCAAAGCGAACCGATCAAAAGCATTGATGAGTGTCTGTAAGCTGCATGGTGTTCACGTTCAGTACATTCAAAAGGGAGAGAAAAACCAGAATGCTCATGTATAATATGATGATTCCTATTCAGTATGTTTTTACTCTATTCAGTCATTTTAGGTCGAAAAGGTTAACGATACCATTGTACGACTGCTGAAGCATGTTTGTCATCGGGCTGGAGATGGTCATCTCTATCGCTGGGGCGAATTTCATTCACTGGTTATGAATCTTTTGAATGGAATGCCAAGAGTAGCACTTGGTTGTGTTCTGTCAGCGCGTGAAGCGAAAGATGGCTACCCCCAGTTTGGGTATGGAGAACCATCTTCATCTAAGGCAGCTCATTTGCTCGGGCGTGAGTTTCATTTGTTTTGACTTTGATATTTTCTTATGAAGTACATAATGTTTATGTCACATTTTTTAATGTTTAGCATTAGCTAACTTGCAATGCAGTTTTTTATTAAGTGCTTTTCTTTTCAGCAAGTGCAAACAGGGACGTTCTTTGGGCTCAAGCAAACCATCTACCAGAACCTTTGCAAAGCAGTGCGCATAATTTAATTTTTGCTGAACAATCTGTCAAGCTTCGTCAGGGACAGCAGCGTGACATCCAGTCCTTGGTCAAGAACCCATTGGTTTTTGACAATGAAACTGTTGATGCGGATCTTCTTGCGAGACGACTTCAGAATCCTGCAGACTCTTTGTTCAGATCTTCCATTCCGATTCAAAGTTGTTTGTGTGGTGCTGGGAATAATAACGATATCATCTGTTTCTGCTGTCTTTTATTAGGTAAAATACAATAGTTTTTGTCTTTGAGTACTATGTTACTAATATGTATGATTTCAGATGAAGAAAAGACAAAGCTGCAGATGAATATCGAGTCTGAGCTTGGAGAGGCTCTGTCAATGCAACTGAATAACACGGTTGGATTGGTTCTTGATGTTCGGTTCTGCACTTGGCTGTGCAAACAGTTTGGTGTAATGGAGTCAAAAGTGCGTATTTGCATTGGTTAATAGTTTCTGTAATCTACTCTGCTTGTTTTTTTTTTGTAGAATTTTTCCGTCATTGAGGATGCCATGTTCAGTCGAGATAAGCCTTTTTGGGAAACTGGTAAGATCTACGAATTGAGTTCTATACTGTTTAAAATTCATAGTTTGATTTTTTAGTTGTTTGCGACGAGGAAATGTTGAATTTTCGAAAACGCATCTGCAATTGTATGAATGTTCTAATTTTACGATTCAGTAACAACAAGTTGCAAGTGTATTAGATTTTATTTTACAGCACTGGATGTTGTAAATGCGAACACTGGTGCTCAGCCAAAATTGGGGACTATGAATCTGATTGAAACAACGTTCGATCCTGCCAATGTTTCCCGTGAGTTATTTTGTATAAAGAGCATTTACATATTGGTTGATGAAATGTGACTTCATTTCAGTGTGGAAAGATGTCCCATTCAACGTTCAGCTTCCATCTGAATCTGGTAAATGATTTGCTGATTTGGTGCTTTTACAGTCAGTAGACAATAATTTATTTGTTTATATTTAATCAAATGTGAAAAGTTCTTTCATGCATGTTGTTTTAGTTCCAAAAGGAAAAATTTTGATCGAAATTGATGTTGAACCCTCAGATCAAGGTATTTTTTTAGAGTTAATTTTTGTAATAAATCTTATTTTGTATCAGTTGTTGTTTTCGTCATCATGAATAAATTGGTATGGTTTGTTTCTAGCTGAACAAAAAGCGCTGATACGATTCATTCCTGACTCTGTTCAAAATCTTCTGTCAGAACGTCTTCTCCGGAGACCGGCTCTTCTTGACATGGTTTATGAAAGCTTCTATTTAAAATTATTTATCAACAAACTGTATTTATGATCAGTTTTATTTCTACTGTAAATAGCAATATTTTTTATAATGTATGTTATGTAGAAGAAATATGATTTCTGATAGGATTGTATTTAAGAACTTCAGTTTAAGATTTTGTTTCATTAGTGATAGTGTAACATTTATTTGTTTGAAAGTGAAAGACTATGACCATTCAACAATCATTTCTAATATTTTTAGATTGCAAATGGTTTTGGAAGGATGGGTGTTCATCAAGCCATCAGTAGTGAAATTGCCAAAGCACAAGAAGTGGGACAGGTGATGCGAACTTCTCTGGCTAATTTTCGTGAACGAGCACTTGTGAACTCTCTGACTGTCCAGCAAAAGCGAAAGTTGCCACATTGGCCGAAAGGCTGTCGACTGAAAGTTGGTGACTTCAATTATATCTCTGTTAGTTGTTACATGCATTGGATTTTTTTGAACAGTATAATGAAGGCCTTGAACGAATGGAGGGAAAAGCTGGTGCGCCTAGAAAATTTGGACAGGATTATCGTATCGTATGTCAGAACAATACTATTTGCATATTTTTACTGTATTTCTGATAGTTTTCAGTGTGTTGTTGTACAAAGTTCCTTTCCGATCAAAGCTAACCGATTTCTGTATCGTGTTGCTTATTTCGATGAAGAAAGGGATATTCTTGCAGGTTAGTATTGTTTTAGTAATAGTTTTTGCTTCTATTTTGAAATATTTCAGATATGCAATTTGCACAACAAGTAGAGCATTGTCTCATTCGTCTCGTTTCTGCAAAATATTTGGAACCTTCCACGAAAATGTTGGAGAACTGTGCCAAATTTGGTAGGTTCATTTTTCATAATTATTAGACATTATATTTCACTAATTAAGCATAATACACAGAACCTAGTCTCTGAATAGTTAGACTGTTTCAAAAGTTCTTCTGTATGTAATTATCAGAAGATTGATTCCAATTTTGTCTAGCACCATTCAAATATAATTCCATTTAAATATTATTTTGAAGTTTGAGCTGAATTGCTTTCATATTCCTTCTGCATACACTTTAACATGCTTACGTAGGTTGTAAATTTTTGTTCTTTTTTATCAAATAAACAATCAAGCTTTGTGTAGTAGGTATGGTTTGTCTCTAAAAATGAAATAGTTGATGCAGGGCGTTCAAGTAGGTGTGTTGAGACATAGTAATATCTATGATCGCATGTGTAAAAGTATACATAAAAACTTACATGTATTTGACTCAAATCATTAATAAACAATGATTGGAATCAAAGGAGCGCGCTTAAATGAGTGACATTGATTTGAATCAATTGACTAATAAACAGTCATTAGAATCAAAGCAGAATCGATTGTTTGCATTGCAGACCTGACAATTTTCCATCAAATGACTAATATCCAATCATTGGAATGAAAGCAGTCCATGTTGTGTTTCCATGCTTAAATAAGATGGAATGAAATCGATTTTTTCGTATCCTGGATGAGTAAAACAGGATTTCATATCGATAGATTGGTTATTTTAGAAGGGTGCTCTGGCGGATCTTGGAAATGTATCAACGAAAATTGTGATCAGCTTAGGATGCGCAAATGTTTGAATCAAATGGATTGGGAATGCTGCATACGAATTGGTGGCTGCCAATATCATTCTGGTCAAATCAATGAGTCTGGCGACATTATTCCAGTAAGATCAGTTTAATTATGTCTGGTTATTA
>JAAGZO010000674.1 GCA_024206195.1 bacterium
TCCCCCTCTCCTTCTCCTGCCTGAGCAGCAGGGATAGGGTACTGAAAAGGCCCGATAAAGAGAAGGGTTACCTTTCTGTCTCATGTCCAATGCTACAAATACTTTTATTAGCAAACATTCCTTGCCTATCTATGAGGCTCAAAAGGACGACGAGTACTGGAATCTTGTTGAGACTACCGCACCTGACAATGGTTTCCCCAGAACCACAGGTTGTGGACACAATTGTATTACTTGTGATCATATTTCCTCGGATCCTGTCATAGTCTCTTATGTTATGAAAAAAAGTTTTTGTTGCAATACCACTGCCATTCAGCTTAACTGTAATACAGCTAATTTAGTTTACATTATAACTTGTATAGTATGTGGTATGCAATACGTTGGTCAAACTAGGCAAAAACTTAGAGACCGCTTCAGAAAGCATAGGTTGGATGTTCTTAATAAACACAAGGACACATGTCTTGTTAGACACTTCAACTCTAATGGTCATTCTATTCATGACATGAAGGTCTGTATTATTCAGCAACTTTCTGATGAACATACTACAAAACTTCTCGAAA
>JAAGZO010000675.1 GCA_024206195.1 bacterium
ATTCTATGACGGAACCGTACATGGAAAAAGCTGATGGTGTGCATGTAAGTAGCGGTCAGGCGGTAATAGATGTAAATATGGTTCTTGATGATCCTTCCGGTGGTCCTTCAGCAGGTTCAATTTCAGGAGTAACGATATATACAGGCAGTTCAACCGGAACTCTAAGAGTTTTATACTGGAATGAGCCTGGAAGAGGTGGACCTCCTATAGGATCTACAGTAGCTTTAACAGCATCAGCTACAACATGGACATATACTTTAGCAGATTTAACAACACCTGCTACTTTTTATCTGACATCATTTATAGATTCAAATGCCAATAGTCAGTTTGATTCTATGACGGAACCGTACATGGAAAAAGCTGATGGTGTGCATGTAAGTAGCGGTCAGGCGGTAATAGATGTAAATATGGTTCTTGATGATCCTTCCGGCTCAGGTGGGAGTTTAAGTGTAAATGGAGTGCAGCCGATAAGTATAATGCAGGGGAGCAATTCTATATATGTAGATATATATGGTTCAGAGTTCTCGACAGCAGCTGTTGTTACGATTTCTGATTCTGATGTTAATGTCGATTCATATCACTGGAGTAATACAGGATACATGTATATGTTTGTCAGTGTTTCTTCAGTGGCTGCAACTGGTTTTAAAACAATACGAGTAACGAATCCGGATACCAGTTATGCTGAATTTTATAATTTTAGTATACAACAGGCGGGATCAGGCGGTAGTGGTGCGCCAACAGGAATTGACGTTTTTGCCATGCCATGGAATCCTCAGGTAAATGGAACTTCCACACTGGAAGCATGGATAAAAGATAATAATCATAATAATGTTCCTGATGCCAGTAATCCCGTATCTTTTGTAAGGACATCCGGTCTTGGTAATTTTTCAGGATACAGCGCAGCAGTTGATTCCGTTACAGTTGATGCAGTTAATGGTTTAGCATCGATAGATTATATAGCTTCATCTACTTCCGGTTATGTATATATAGAGGCAATGTCCCCGGGGCTTTACAGCGGATATATGGATCTGCAGGTTATGGAAGAAGGTTCTTCTTCAAATTTTGGGACAATATCCGGAGATATGTCTTACAACGGTTCCAGTATGGGATCCTCATCTACTTTTAAAATAGAAGTATTTGATAATCCTCAATTTTCAAGCTCGCCGGTAGTTTCAAAACAGATGACTCAGACCGGGTATTATGAGATAAATAATGCGCCGGCAAATATGGACCTTTATATAAGGGCATATAGGGATATTAACTTTAATGGGAGTTTTGACAGTGCAAGTGATCCGAATGGCGCATATAATATGTATGGTTCCACTTTACCACAGTCCATATGGCTTAATCCGTATGGGTATATGTCAAGTATTTTTATTGAGGTGAATGATGCGGGAGTAACTCCATCTGATATGTATGTGGATTATGTTTCACCGTTTCAGCTTTCTCAGGGTGGCGGATCAATTATAGTTGATGTATACGGGAATTTTGTAACAGATGTTTCTTCGGATACATCAATTTCTTTTAGCCCTTCAATACAGGTTTCAACAAAAACTGTTATGAGTTCATCCCATATCAGACTTACGTTAAATATCACTGAGTCTATACTTCCCGGATACTATGATATTATACTAAAAGATAACAGAGGCAGCTACTCTAATAAGACACTTTTTGGTGCAATTCAGATAGTAGGAACGACAAATTCAGGTGAACCTTCAATGATATCATGTTATCCCATGCCGAGTAGTTTGCCTGCTGACGGTGCTTCGGAATCAACGATAAGAGCAGAAATAGTAGATTTTAATTTTAATATGGTAGGCAGTGCAACAAATGATGTAACTTTCAGCTTAACAGGCCCAGGTACTCTTGTGGGCGACAATCCGGTAGCTGCAGTAAATGGCGTAGCAACAATAAATGTCATGGCAGGTTCTGTTCAAAATACAAGTATTGAAATAAAAGCGGAGTCTTCAGGACTTTCTGATGGCTGGGCATATGTGTCCATGTACTCAACAAGTAGCGGTTCCAGTTATGCTACTGTATCCGGTTTTATTAATTATTACGGTACTTATTCCAGTGCGTCAGGTGATATTTATGTGTTACTAACAAGCTCATCCAGTCTAGCTTCAACTATTGATGTTACGGTAGATACTTCAACAATAAAGGTTTATACAAAAGCTGCAGCCGATAAGAGCTATAATATGCCGGATGTACCGTCATATGAGACACTATATCTTATGTGCTTTAAGGATTTGAATTCTGATAAAAAATATGACAGTTCAAGTGAACCTTATGCATTTTTACCTTATCCGCATAACATGTCTATGCCGGAACCGTTATATTTTATGCCGTACGAAATGAGGTATTTTGATGTTTTTATGAATGATCCGGGCTCCAGTGCTTTAACAGCATTTATTAATGAAATACAGCCTTACAGTTTTTCACTACCTACTGTAGGTACAACATATTATTTTACTATTTTTGGTGATGGTATGGCTTCGGGAGATACAATTGAGCTTAAATCTCCTTCGGGATCACTTGATGTTACATCGTCGGAATACCTGGATTCGCATTCACTAAAGGGCAGTGTTTTAATACAAAGCAGTGATTATCCCGGAAGTTACGATATAGTATTAAAGGACATGGCCGATGGCGTTAAAGCCATGGCTCCGGGTATGGCATATCTGGCCGGGCAGACAAATACGGGTTCCGGTCAGGCTACTCAAATTATGTGCTGGGCGGATATGTACAGTATACCGGCAGATAGCCAGACAACAACAATTATACATGCCGAGATAGTAGATGCTAATTACAACAGGGTTACAAATGCTACGGATAAAATTACATTTTCGGTATCAGGAGCATTGGATGTAGTTTCAGTTAATCCGACATATGCAAGTTACGGAGAGGCACAGCTGACAGTTCAGGCAAAAGGGTCTTCTGATGATGTGAGAATCACAGCATCTGCACAGGATCTTGTAAGCGGAAATGTGGAAATTAATACATATGATCCGGGTTCGGGATCAGCATATGCCACAATTGATGGTAATGTGTTTTATTCCGGAAGCGAACCGGGGAGTAAGTATGTAAAGGCAATACTTGCGCCGCCACCTCCCGGGCCGGCAGGATTTACACAACTTGAAACCATAGCTTCAACAGCAGCCCTGGCTGCTTTGGGTTTGCATGATGGCGAAAAGAATATGCTTACGCTTGATGCAATGAGCAGGACAATAAATTCAGATCTTCAGGGAGCAAATCAGGACGTAGTTGAAGAACTCATAAATAATTTTCCACATGGAGGTTGGCTGGGTACTTCAGCTGCTGACAACTTTGGACATTACAAGATTAATGATGCGAATTCCCAGATAGACCTTATGGTCTTTGCTTTTGTAGATGTTAACAGTGACGGTATGTTTGCAAAGGACCCTGTTACACCTTCATATGAACCGTTTGGATTTTATAAATTTTACGGCACAATGGGAGACCATCCTGCTGTTTTATGGCTTATGCCAAATGATTTTATGAATTACGTTAATATAGACATTAAGGATCCTGTCGCTGGCGGCAGTGAACTTGATATACAGGTATATGGGATAGATCCTCCTTCTTTCCCGCAGGCGCTTCCCGGCCAATCGGCTACTACTAAAAATGTATGGGTATATGGTAGCGGCTTCGTGCCGGGGAGCGTTTTAAGTTTCTATCCCAATAATCCGCCTATTTCGGTGACAAATACAAATTACATTGATCAATACTCACTGACTGCTGAAATTGAGATTTCTTCAAATGTATATGCAGGTGATTATGATGTGGTAGTTACTTCAGCTAACAGTTCGGCAAAATCTTATAAAATATTCCATATAGACAGTTCCATGGGGTCAAATAGTATATCGGGTGTTGTTACATATTCGGGAGGTGATGGAGCTACAGGTAAAATATATGTGGGTGTATTTAAGGGTAATTCAGCCGAAGGAGAACCATTCATGGGTACGCAATCTGTGTCAGATTCAACCGACACATACAGTTATAGTTTTTCTGGTTTGCCTGATGGCCAGTATAGTGTATATTCAATAATGGATACGGATGGTACCGGTACGGATGAAGATCCGAAAGAACCATTTGGAATGTGTCCGGAAAATCCTATTTACTTATATGGCGGTATAGCAAAAACTAATGCTGATATTCAACTATTCAAGATGTCGTATAATAGTACTTATATTTCAGGTGTTTCTCCTCCGTCTCTGGAGCAGGGAGAAACTGACAGGCAGATTACGTTATTCGGAGGTAACTTAAGCGGTGCTGTAAACCTGAATTTCGGTCCGGGTGTAACTGTTACAACTTTTACTGCTACCGAATATGACATAATTGCTACTGTAAGTATTTCTACTTCCGCATATCTGGGTGACAGAACAGTTCAGGTAACGGATAATACCGATTATATTGCAAATGCAATGGGGATATTCAGAGTTACAGGAGTAGGTGTTACCGGCTCCGGTAAGATAAACGGTACTATATCTTATGTGAGCTCGGATGGATCGGGAAGCGGTACGAAAGGCGGGACTATTATAACTGCCATATGGCGTGGTGGGCTTTTCCAGGGACCGCCGTTAAAAGAAGTATATAATACTTATCTGACTACAGCGCCATCTCCGGCAAATTATGAAATAAGCGGTCTGGATAGTGACAATTACAGTATATTTGCATTTGTAGATTTAAACAGTGATTACGTTCCCGATATGAATGAACCACAGGCAATTTATCAGTTTAATCCTGTATATGTAAGTGACGGATTAACTACCAGAGTTGATATGACTATTTTTGATTATGCCAGTTCCGGAGGTAGCAATATAACTGTAACGGATGTAATGCCGAAATATGTAATGGCAGGTACTCAGGTTGCAGTGGAAGTTTATGGGTCGGGTTTTCAGAGTGACTCAAAAGTACTTTTTGGCCAGGGAATAAGTATCTCAAGTTCTACTCCTGTAACAGTCAGTACAGCTACAGGTAGAATTACTGCTGAAATTAATATAGCAGATAATGCTAATGAAGGATTTAGAAATGTTAATGTAACAAATTCCGATGGTTCCTTCGGTATAGGTATGAATATGCTTATTGTTCAGCCGTCAATGGCTACTCAGCAGCTTGCAGCAGGAGATGGTTCTATTTCAGGTACTTTATTTAATAATTCAGGTTCAACAGGAACTTATGTAATAGCTCTCTGGGATGGATATATATTCAATGGTCCGCCGGTAAGGATGGAAACTATGGCGGCTCCTGCCGGTGTGGCATCATCTACTTATTCAATAACAGGTCTGGCAGATTCAAGCCAGTATTATCTTGGAGTTTATATTGATACTAATGACAATATGATGCCTGATCATGATCCTTTTCTTGGTCTGGAGGAACCTGAAACCGTATATGGAAGTTTTGATTCGCCAAGAGCAATTATTGTAAGTGGTGGTTCCCAGGTGAAAAATGTAAATTTGACATTTGAGCAGGCTGTAACGATAGATGTAAAAGAGTTTATGCCGAATGTAATGTCAATTGGTACAAGTCAGGATATATATATATTCGGATATGGATTCAGTTCATCAATTACAACTTCTCATGTTAGTATAAGCGGACCGGATATTACATTAAATAGTGTAAGGCATATTGATTTTTCACAGATTGTTCTGGATATTACAATAGCAGCTGGCGCGCCAGTCGGAGTAAGGACAGTTACAATAACAAATCCCGGTGATGCAACTACTGCAAGCGGTACGATAGAACTTGTAGCTTCGGTAGGTGAGATGGTAACAGCTACAGGAGAAGAACCATTTGATGTGATAGTAAAGGATGATTCGGGAAGTCCAATTGAAAACGCTCTTGTTATGGCCGTAAGCTTTAATGCCATGAATTTTGAGCCTGATGCGACTATCAGCCGTTCCGGATATACAAAATCCGATGGAAGAGTTACGTTGTATCTTAGGGCTAATAAGGATTATATGATAGCTGCCGGTAAACATATGTATAAATCTTCAATAAAGGTTCAGATGATGAGTCCTTCAAATGTGCCGGTCAGAACAACAGCCGGTTCAAAAACTGTAACACTTACAAGAAGACCGGATCCTGATTATGCTACAACGCAGGAGTATGAAAAAGTGGGTATAATTACAGGCAAGATATCTAACGTACGGCTTTCAAGTACACCAAGAGTGTTGTTGATGTCGGTAGATAATAGGAGAACTTATGAGCCGGTGAATTTTGCGATGATATCAGCAGCGTCTAAAACCATTTATTATTCGATAGGAAATATTCCTATAACCTCAAGGACAGATGAATATCAGGTAAATATATTTGATCCGGCATTTGGTATAGGTACAGGTGCAGAAATTACTTCTGCCGTACTTGTAAGTGAAGATGGTACTACAAATGCATTGGAAGTTAATCTTGATTTTGAGGATGTTGAGAGCCTTTCCACTACAGGTGATAAGGAAGTAACGAGAACCGATGATTCGGCCTTTGAAGGACTTATCTATGAAGATTTAAACAGTAATGGTTCTTATGATGAAGGTGAAGGTATAGAAAACGCAAGAATAAGATTCCGTTCATATGCATATAGAGATGACGGTATGAATTCCGGTATAGAAGGCGAAATAGAAGTTGTTACAAATGCAAGTGGAAAGTATACCTTGTATGGTTTACCGTTATATCAGACAAGTGATTCGGGAGCTGATTACTATACACCTGTGAATTACGTAGGGCCGTCAGGTGGAACACCAAATAATAATACATATAGTGTAACGGTATTTGTTCAGGGATATAATGGTGTAAATGATTTCTATGGTTCTGCCAGCGGTAAGTATTCGGATTATGAAAGGACTTATGCCGGTTCCAAGAAAACACTTAATTATCCTTTAAGTCAGGCAACCGGAAGTATTAACGGATATGTATATCTTGGAAGTGTGGGAGATGGTAATAAAATTCCGGCAGATATTAATGTCTGGCCGGATCATAATAGTTACGGTAATATGCCGTCTAATCCTGGTTTATCGCATGGGCATACAAGAGCAGATAATGGATTATTTGAATTGACAGGACTTGGAGATGGAAATTATATGCTGAATATATGGAGTGAATTCAGCCAGCGCGGTTTTGAGTATAATTATGGAGATGACGGTCAGTATGGCGGCGGAGATGATTTAAGGGTAACAGTTAAAGATGGTAGTTATGCCGTATATCAGGCATCAAGCGGTATAAAAGTGGCGGATACAACTAATCCTATTAACATAATACTGAAGCAGCAGGGTGTCTCCGGTATAACTGCTGATTGTAATGTGAGAGGAACTGTTACGCTTTTAAAGAGTGGCATGGATCTTACCGGTACAATGGTGGTTGCAAGAGAGGACTGGAATTCAATTAGTGAAAATGATGAATGGGGTAACAGGCGTCCGCCAAGAACAAGTTTTGTACAATTAGGAACAGCTACGGTAGTTAATAATACAATAACATATGAGATTACTATTCCTACGGGCTCGTATTATGTAAGGCTTAATTCACAGAAAAATGGTGTGCTTGGCGAGCCTGAATACAGAGTCCAATTTCAGGATACAGGTTCTGTAAGAAATAATGTTGATTTTGACATTGCTCCGGCGGGAAGGATAAGAGGAGTTGTAAGACTACCTAACGGAAAATTGTTTATACCGGATTGGAATCAGCAGCAATGGATGTGGATAAATGCAGAAGGTGAAAATGTTGACTGCTGGTCCGGTACCGATGTAAATGATAAGGGGGAGTTTAATATAAATGGAGTTCTACCTGGAATCTACACATTGATGTCACATTTACCGGAGTCTATTGATTATGCTAATCCGTTTGTAGAAAATGTTATAGTAACAGCGGGTCAGGAAACAATAGTAAATATAGATCTTCAGGATGCCAATGATCTTGTACATCAGGTTACAGGGCTGCCGGGTGATCCTGCCGAGATGAGAGAAACAGGCAGCGGTAATCTGGTTTCTAATGTGGCTATATTAGCAATAGAATCCGGTAAAGAATTTACTATTGCGGATGATATACTGGATATGGGTGAGGAAACTCCTTCATCAACGTATGCGGATTGGGGTTCGATTCAGGGTGGAGCATCAAGCTGGGGTTGGTCTGCACTTAAATTAAGTCCCGGTGAATATGATTTTTATTTAACTTATTTCAGCCAGTTCGGAGGGGGAGGAGATCACGGTACTCCAGGGTTCAGCTGGTCAAATGAAACTGCATTTGGAACAATTCTGGATAAAGCAACAGGAGTCACACTGTCTACGGAAACTATTAGTTTTACATATAGTAAAGGTTTATATGAAATAAGCGGAAGCGCTAAAGGACAGAATGTATTTACTGAGGAAGATATAAAGAAAGCTTCAACAAATTTTGATTATTTCATAAGCCTTATACCAAAGATAACAATACTTGATTCAAATGGTATCCAGAAAGCAGGTGGCGCTGTAATTCCTAAAATAGGTACTTTTGACGGATCAAATTGGTCAGGTATGGCTGTACTTGAACAGTTAGATGAGTGGATAGAAACAAGTAATGTAGCTGCTGTTATAAATTATTTCAATAATCCTGCAAATGTTCAATATAAAATTGGAGGATTGGCCGCAGGTGATTATACACTGGTAGCAAAATCAAAAAATTATCCGCCGGTTGTGAAACGGGTGACAATAGGGTCTTCAAATATAGTTCAGAATATTGATTTTGATTCTGATGTAAGTGAATCAGGCAGATTAACCGGAACTGTAAAAGTGAAGAATTCAACTGAGACTATAGCCGGAGCAACAATAGTATTGACAATTGGAACAGAACAGAAGAAAGCAAATTCAGGGATTGATGGTATATACACATTTGACGGACTACCTGGCGGTAATTATAAGGTTAAGGTTACTGCTTCAGGATATGGGTTTAAGGAAGATAAGGTTGTAATAACGAAGGGGCAAATTGTTACAAAGAACTTTGAATTTGAAGAAGTGGTAAGGAGTTCATTAACAGGAACGATATATAAACAGAAAATACCATATCCAAGAACATATGCAGGAGCAACTGTAGTGCTTCTAGATCAGACGGAACAGGCTGCATCGGACAAGAAAATTGCTACAAAATTTGAAACAACTACAGGGGATAACGGACAATATTCGTTTACTGATCTTGCTTCAGGACATGTTTTTAAACTGTATGTTGTAGTTCCGGGATATAAACTGGCTGAATATACGATATCAAAGGCAACTTATACAGAGACACAGGATGTTGTCCTTCAATCTGATCCTCCGAATGTATCTATATTCCAGTGGCGTGACGAGAATGATGATATTCAGTTCCAGATTGAGTCTAATAAGCTTCTTGTAACAAAACCTACAGTTAATTTTATTCAAGGGCTGTCAAATGTGAATGTGTCAGCATTTATAGTAGAAGGTTTAGATAAAATTTATAAAATGACAATTTATAAAGCCGTTAATGCAGCAGAGATGGATATTGCGGATTTTCCGGCTTCCGGTTTTGATATAGAACAGGATATAGGTATAAGAGTTGTAGGTACCGACGGATCACAGGAGGGAGTTGGTACGGCAACACTTAATCTGAAATCAAAGGCTAAGGTTGAACAGATACTATCTACTTTAATAGCTGTCGGAGGAGATGTCTCTGTAGATAAATCAGGAACAGACAAATCAAAAATTACAATTAATCCGGGGGCGCTTACAACTACAGGTTCGGATGTAACGCCTACAATTACAATTGATAAGACTTCAGTTGGTGATGAGACTGCAATTGATGATGAAGAAACAGGATTAACAGCCAGCAATATTTACTCACTTGATATAGAAAATGCGGTGTTGGCAGGAGACAGTCCGCTGACATTGACTTTTGACTATGATGAAACAAAAGATACTGAGTCAGTTACTGTATGTTATTATGATGCCGGAGCTGATCAGTGGAGCGCAATAGATACAACTGTAACAAAGGACCTTGTATCGGGTACGCTGGAAATAGACGTTACAGCAAGTGATATAACAACAACATCCGGGGCTTCTATGTTTGCTTCCGCACCATATATTAAAGGTAAAGGCTATGTTGCTGCAAAAGCTGTTATACCTGAGCCTGTAAGAAAGGCCAATACAATTTTATCAGGTGTAAAATTTGCTGTGTTTACTGCAGCACCTGATTATACTATTGCCGAAGAAGAACAGGGACAGGTAGAGGCAAATGCTACGTATAGCGGTGATGAATTCAGGATATATAATTTCCCGAATCCATTTTCTCTTGAAAGTAAAACGGTAAGACTAGCTAATACCGGTACAAATTCAGCTTTAGCCGGAGATAAGACGGTTACAGGAACAGTGCTTAAATACTACTTTCCTACTAAGTATGATGGCAAAGCAGTTAAATTTTATATATATAATATTGCCGGTGAATTAGTGAGAGTGATAGATGATGAACCGGCACGTGACGGAGGATATATATATTTCAGCGAGTGGGATGGAAAAAATGATAATGGGAAAAAGTGTGCCAGCGGAATATATTTCATGTTTTCAAAAATTGATGGTAGTACAGTGACAGATAATCCATTGAAAGCGGCAATAGTTAAATAGCTATAAGCTGTAGGCTTTAAGCTATAAGGTGGAAAAGAGTTATTTGTGAAAATATAGAAGATGATTGTAATAAATATGGAAAAGTTGTGAGTTTTAATTCCAGAAAAATAGTTATGCTTATGACTTACAGCTTACGGCTTATAGCTGAAGAATAACAGGAGGGTAATATGAATAGAAAAATATTTATACTTGCGGTAGCAGTGGTCTTTACACTATTAAATTTTGCTGAAGCAAGCAATATGGGTACAACAGGCGCTCAATTTCTAAAAATAGACCCTGCGGCAAGGCCATTAGGCATGGGGGGAGCCTATTCAGCTGTTGTTGATGACAGCAATGCAATTTTTTATAATCCTGCCGGAATTGCCCGGCTTGAAAACAGGGAAATATCCGGTACGTATCTGCAGTATTTTCAATCGGTAAGTTATGGCAGTCTTGCTGTAGTTCTCCCATCAGAAAATTGTGTTCTTGGTGTTGGTGTGAATTATCTTGGAGTAGGTGATATTGATAAAAGAGCAGCTATAGATACGGACGATCCTACTGGTACAGGTGTTGTTGATACATTTGGCGCTATGGATACGGCTGTTTCCATTGTATATGCAAAGGGAAATGTTTATGAGGATCTGGATGTAGGTGTAAATATGAGGTTTGTTTATCAGACAATAGATGATGACAGTGCGTTTTCTGTTATGATGGATATCGGAGGATTTTATCCTGTAAATGATAAATTATCTCTGGCTCTTGGCGTACAGAATATTGGTATGGGTGTAAAATTTAGTGATGAAAATGATCCGTTACCTTTGAATCTTAAAGCAGGAGCTGCATATAGGCCGATAAGTAATTTAGTTGTTTCATGTGATATTAATGAATATATAATAGATCAAGTGCTTTATGCATCAGCAGGAGCTGAATTCTGGTTTAAAGAAATGGTGGGATTGCGGGCAGGTTATAAATATGGATATGATACCGATAGTCTTGGCTCAAATGTGGGGCTTGCATTTGGAGCAGGATTCAGGTATTCAAATATGGGAATAGATTACTCATTTGCTCCTTTTGGAGAGCTGGGAGATACGCACAGGATCTCTTTTTCTACAAAATTGTAAATAGTTGGATAATGTATTGTAATCTTTATCGTTTTTAATTACTGCAATCTAAAAATTTTGTATTAATACAATCCTTGTAAAGAAAAATAAAAAATATTATACTTTACGCATGAATAATAATTCAGCACACGCTATTTTACTTATATCCTGTTCTGACCGGCGAGGACTTATAGCGGCAGTAACAGACTTTATCTATAAGAATAACGGGAATATAGAAGATGTTGATCAGCATGTAGATAAGGACAGTGGAATATTCTTTATGCGAATAGAGTGGTCTCTGGACGGATTTGGTATTTCAAGAGAAAACATCTATGATGCATTTTCTCCTGTTGCAAAAAACTATAATATGAATTGGAATCTCTATTTCACTGACATAAAACCAAAGGTTGCAATATTTGTGTCAAAACAACTTCATTGTCTTTATGATCTACTGTATCGTTATAAGGAAGGTCAGTTTAATATAGATATCCCTGTTATTATATCAAACCATCCTAATGCAAAAGAACTGGTAGAAACCTTTGGAATCAAATTTTTTGAAATTTCAAAAAATAAAACAAATAAGGCTGAACAGGAGAAAAAAGAATTGCAGATTCTGGAAGAAAAAGAAGTAGAGCTGGTTGTATTAGCCAGATATATGCAGATTCTTACCAGGCAGTTTGTGGACAGATTTCCTAATAAAATGATAAATATTCACCATTCGTTTTTACCGGCTTTTATGGGCGCTAAACCCTATGAGCAGGCTTACAGGAGGGGAGTAAAAATAATAGGTGCTACAAGTCATTATGTTACCGAAGAACTTGATGCCGGGCCAATTATAGAACAGGATGTAGTAAGGGTGAGTCACAGGGATTCTGTTGAAAATATGCAGAATAAGGGTGAAGATCTGGAGAAGGTTGTGCTGGGCAGAGCTGTTAGATGGTATGTTGAACGGAAAATACTTGTTTATGGAACAGACGGCGGATCTAAAACTGTTGTATTTGATTAATAAGTTGTAAGCCATAAGCTGTAAGCCTTAAGAAAAATACAGATAATATGGTGAATAGTATATAGCACATAAAGAGACAACAGACTAGAGACCAAACAATATCAAAATACTTAATAAAAAGTTTGAATTGATATTTGTGATTTATATTAATACAGCTTATAGCTTACAGCTTACAGCTGGGTGAGATTAAGGGTGAGCAATAATGTTTGGTGGATTAAAAATAAAAGCAAATAAAGAAAATACAAGGTTTGAAAAAATTGAAAACCTTCCTTTTCCCGAAGAAGTAGTAATATACAGTTCTCAGCATATAGGCGCTCCTTCAAAAATTATTGTAAAAAAGGGTGATGTTGTACAAAAGGGCCAGTTAATAGGAGAATGTCAGGGTTTGTGTTCAATGAATCTGCATGCATCCATAGGCGGAAAAGTAAAGAGTATTTCAAAGATAGCCCGGCCTGGAGGCATAGTGTGCGATGCTGTAATAATGAGCAAGGAAGGCGATCAAACAATAACTTTAATGGAGCCGTTAAATGAATTAACACCTGAAAAAATAAGAGCTAGAGTAAAAGAAGCAGGTATTGTTGGATTGGGAGGTGCTGGATTTCCTACGCATTTAAAACTTAATCCCCCAAAAGAAATAGATACAGCTTTTCTTAATGGGTGTGAGTGTGAACCTTATCTTACTTCAGATGAGCGATTAATGATAGAAAATTCACAGAAAATTGTTGAAGGATTTTTATTTGTTAAAAATGCTACCGGAGCTAAAGAGGGCGTTATTGTTATAGAAGATGATAAAATCGATGCTATTAGATATATGAAAATGGCAGCATCAAGATATAAGGATATAAGAGTAGTTGTGCTGCCAAAAGTTTATCCCCAGGGGTACGAAAAGAGACTTATAACTGCAGTTACAGGCAAAGAAGTTCCTTCCGGCGGGCTTCCGCATGATGTGGGAGTGTCTGTACATAATGTAGGAACGTGCTTTGCTGTGTATGAAGCGGTGCGGGAAGGTAAACCCCTGATAGACCGGGTATTGACATTGACAGGACCTGAAGTAATAAATGGTGTAAATGTCCGGGCAACGCTGGGAATGAGTATTAAGGAAATTCTTGGTTATTACCAGGTCGAATCAAGAGATTCATATGAGATTCTAATGGGCGGACCCATGATGGGATTTTCTCTTGATTCTATAGATCTGGCAATACTAAAAACAACATCGGGAATTCTAGTGAAATTACCGGAAAAACAGAGTGAATATCCATGCTCCGTATGCGGAAAATGTGTGGAAGTGTGTCCTATGAGACTGGTGCCGCAGAGATTAAACCGGTTTTTTGATGGTGGAGATTGTGCTAAACTGAATGAAGAAGGCTTGTTTGATTGTATGGAATGCGGAAGCTGCAGTTATATATGTCCGTGTAATATACCATTAACTTATAAATTCAAAGCAGCAAAAACTAGATGTAATTAATAAGCTGTAAGCCTTAAGCTTTAAGCTGTAAGAAAGATAATAAAAACTTAATTTTATTACTTATGGCTTAAGGCTTATGTCTTACAGCTGGGTGGGATTGGGTGAGTGAGTATAAGTTATGAATAAAAAAGAATCTGGAATAAAAATGTTGATTGTTTTAACCGGAGTCTGTCTTCTTTCGGCAGCAGTACTGGGTTACATACACATATCAACATTTGAAAGAATTGAGAAGAATAGAATTAAGCGTATTGAAGAGGCTGTAAGTAATGTATTGCCCGGTATAACTGATTATGAAAAAGTCAGTTCGGATCCCGTTATTTTCAAAGGTAAAAATGGTGATGCAGATGCCGGGTACGCTGTTTTGTCTTCGGGGATGGGTTTTCAGGGGGATATAGTACTTATGGTTGGATTAGACAGTACAATTAATAATATAGAAGGTGTTGTTATATTAGAATCGGTTGAGACACCCGGTCTTGGTGATAAGATAAGAGAATTAGATTTCTTAAAACAGTTTCAGGGAAAGAATGTGTCCTCTGATAGTGAAATAGGAGTGGATGCAATAACAGGAGCAACAATATCTTCAGTTGCTGTAGGTAAGATAATTAATAAGGCAGTGGAGTATGCTAAAAGAATTTTTTAAAGGACTCTGGAAAGAAAATCCGGTATTAAGACAGCTTTTAGGAATGTGTCCTACGCTGGCTGTTACTACATCTGCAGTAAATGGAATGTCAATGGGTATTGCAACTACATTTGTTGTAGTAAGTTCCGGAATAATAGTTTCTATTTTTAGAAAAATAATACCTGCTCAGGTAAGGATACCGGTGTTTACTGTTATTATAGCAACATTTGTTACAGTAGTGGATATGGTATTAAAGGCTTATTTTCCTGATATAAGTAAAGCGCTGGGGCCGTATGTACCGCTTATTGTTGTTAATTGTCTTATTTTAGGAAGGCAGGAAGCGTTTACATCAAAAAATCCGCTGCATCTTTCCATATGTGATACACTTGGCATGGGGCTTGGATTTACATTTGTTTTAACAATATTGGGCAGTGTCAGAGAACTGCTTGGATCCGGCAGTTGGTTTGGTATCGGTGTTATGCCTGTTACATTCAGGCCGCTGGTTATAATGGTATTACCGGCAGGAGCATTTATTACTCTTGGTATTATAGCTGCGTGTTATAATCTGGTAAATCATAAGAGAGGGTAGGAGATAAAATGGTTTTAATTTCAATTTTTGTTTCAGCTGTTCTGGTTAATAATTTTGTATTATATTATTTTCTGGGAATATGCCCTTTTTTGGGGGTGTCTTCAAAACTGGATTCTTCTATAGGTATTGGTATGGCCACAACGTTTGTTATGACCATGACAGCACTTGTTACCTGGCCGGTAAATCATTATATAATATCTTCAGAAACAGGTTTAAATCTTCCATTTCTGGAATATGTGTCGTTTATTATTGTTATAGCAACGCTGGTTCAGTTTGTAGAAATGTTTTTAAGAAAATATTTTCATAATCTGTATAAATCATTGGGAATATATTTACCCTTAATAACAACCAATTGCGCTATTCTAGGAATGGCACTTTTTATGGTTTTAAGGGAGTACAGTTATATTGAAACTATGGTATTTGGTTTTGGCGCCGGTGTCGGATTTACTATGGTAATAGTAATAATGGCCGGTATACGTGAAGAAATACAATATGCTCCGGTTCCGGAAATATTTAAAGGTGCGCCAATAACATTGATTACTGCAGGGCTTCTTGCACTTGCTTTTATGGGGTTTTCGGGTATAATTGCACCATAAATAGTGAAAATAAGCTGTAAGCTCTAAGTTGTAAGCGGTAAGTTGAAAAGGAGAAAAGTAAGCAAATATCAAAATTTCAATGACCAAAATACAAAATAAGCTTTAAACCGTAAGCTATTAGCAAAAAGGATTATTATTCTTATTACAAGAAGCTAGTATAGAGCGGCTTTAGCCGCCACCAGAGTGTAACAAGCGAGACAGGCTTTTGTCTGGTGATGCTTAGAGTTTAAGGTTTACAGCTGGGTAGGTTTTGAATTTGGTAATAACATTATAAATTGGTATTTGTTGCTTGTTTTTTATAGTCTTATGGCTTAAAGCTTAAAGCTTAAAGCTGGGTAGGATTTAGGGTGAGAAAAATAATATGACACTAATACAGAGTATAATAGCATTAGGAAGTATAGGAATATTAGCCGGGATAATACTGGTTATAGCATACAATAAACTTAAAGTTGAAGAAGATCCCAGAGTTGAAGAACTAATAGAAGCTCTTCCAGGTACAAACTGCGGAGCATGCGGCTATGCTTCCTGCCATGAATATGCAGTTTCAATTAATAAGAGTGAATCTGAAACAAACCTGTGTCGTGCCGGCGGAACCGAATTGGGTAGAGTAATTGCAGAAATAATGGGTGTTTCACATGAAGATTCTAATGAGATTATGCAGAAAGCTGTTATTAGATGTCAGGCGGAGGAGAGAAAAGCCCTTGCAGAATACACAGGGCCTGAAACCTGTGAAACTTCACAACTGCTTGGCGGTGGCACAGCCTGTAAGTATGGTTGTCTTGGATATGGCGATTGTGTTATTGTATGTCCATTTGATGCTATATATCTGGATAATAATTCATTGCCAGTAGTAGTATTGGATAAATGTACAGGTTGTGGTTTGTGTTTAAAGGCTTGTCCAAGAAATATTATTGCACTGAAAGATCTTAGAAATAAAAGAATAGTGTATGTCGGATGTAACAATGTACAGACCGGACAGGAAACAAGGAAATTATGTGCTTCGGGTTGTATTGCCTGTAAGATTTGCGAAAAAAAGGGTCCTGAAAACG
Source organism: bacterium (assembly GCA_024206195.1). The sequence continues at coordinate 17,017 of JAAGZO010000675.1, forward strand.
CATTTACTGTAGAAAATAATCTGGCAGAAGTTCGGAATCAGACTGCGAAATTAGTCATATCTGAGATAAAATGCCCTACTACTTGTATATATGAAAAAAAAGTATAAAAGATATTAATAGATTATGGGTTCGGAATGAGGTCAGAAAAGTTAAGAGTTAGTGGAATTGTTTTAAGGGCATCCGGAAATAATATTGAAGTAGAGATTTCTAAGCCTGAAGAATGTAGTGGCTGTGACAGCTGCAGTTGCCTGAAACCCCAAAAAATAAAGCTAAAAACAGAAAAGAAATTCCAGTCAGGAGATAGAGTATTCCTGAATATTCTATGCTCAAACGTAATAAGTTTATCATTCCTTTTTTATTTATTTCCTGCGCTAGTTGTATTGGCAGGTTTTATTCTGGGTTATTTGTGGAAGGGGGATCTTGGGGGATTTTCAGGAGCGTTTATCTTTTTATTAATAGGATATATCTGTATGAAAAAATATTCAGCAGGAAGATATCGGGATATAATAGATATTGAGAAAGAGTAGTAAGCAGAAGGCAGGGAGCAG
>JAAGZO010000676.1 GCA_024206195.1 bacterium
AGAACATGTTATTGGAGGAATCTTTCATGGTGCCGCCAATTTCGTTAATATGCTTCTAAGTGGACCACTTCAACTCATCATAAACATCTTAGTCATCACTGCAGTGATTTTAGCTGCCGTATTTCTTGTCTATCTGTTGATAAGATGGATTCTGTCCCGATGTCGCCGAAAGCAAACAACAACAAACGAGTCAAAAACTCAGATAGAAATGCCTATTGTGAGCTGTTATCTAGAACCCCTAGATGTTGAAGAATCTAGTTTTTGTGAAAAACCAGCTAAGATTCTGAATAGGACTGATAAGTTTGTGAAATCTTCCACTGAATCCAAGGTTAGGATTGAGATCAATCCGTCAGAACAATCACTGGAACCGGAATATCTCTTGGAGAAATGGCCACCAGAACGTTGCCAAATTTCTGATAAGTCTACTAAGCATTTCTTGCCTGAGGTTAACTCATTGATACAATATGCAGCAGAAACAAATGAAACAATGCTACGAAAACTGGTAATACGATTGAACAACCAGGTTAAAAGACTAATAGATCAGGTACCAATCAAAGCTTTTAAGAGCGCCTGCCTGTAACTTTCACCCAGGGGGCGGATCATGGCAAATTTTGATTTGGCTGAT
>JAAGZO010000677.1 GCA_024206195.1 bacterium
AGGATACCGGCGAGTGATCGCCAAGACGCAGAGTTGTTGTGCACTGAGTGATTCTGGTCATTTTTGCGCTAATTCTGACATAATCGGCCTTGGCGAATGTAACGAACGTGTCTCTTACACTGCTCATGCATATGCATACATGTGTACACCTAATTGCATAATGTGTTCAAATACGTCCATAACCAACTTTTTCTTTCTTTTTTAATCTTTTTTTGTAAGCTTCTTGGGATTGATGAGTCCTATGGGGAAAGGAACAGTTCGCATCCCTACCAAGTTAACTTACCAGTCGAAACTGTTGCAATTTCGTCAATGATTCATTCAGACTTTTTTCAGACTGCTGCAGATCTATTTTTCGCCCCTGTTGTCCATGCATATTCCAAATCTAAAGTACTTAAGCTAAAATGGAACTATTCACAAAATATCATACAAAAAAGTACCTCCTGAACAATACAGCCTTCCTTCATAACAATACGTAGCTTTCGATACGCAAAGCCTCTTTCTCTTTGTGATCCAAGTGATCTTATCAACAGTCCCTGAAATAAAACTCCTTCTAGTGATAACATAGAAACCTTACTCATATAACATTACACATACATCTCTTCCTTGTGAATATGTCCAGCCAAATGCAGTGTTTTGCTGCTTCCTGCCTTCGTATGTCCTCAATTGCTTCGTTTCACTGCTGACTTCTTTCTTTCTCTCCATAGGAGATTTGCTCTTCAACTTTTTGCATTTTTCATGCACATCTGGATAAAAGTTGATCACCTACAAGAAAAAATACCATTAACAACACAAAAAATTCAGTCTATAGCACTGACCATCTCAAAATGTCTCAAGTTGTTCAGAGCTCCAGTCAGTGTTTGATTGTTCTGCAAATCAACCTGTGCAACAGGCTTGGACGTCAAATCAGAAATCTGGAATGAAAGTGACAGAAACATTAAAATGGTCACTATAGTTACATTTTAGCATGCCATTAAATAACCACCTGAGTAACAATGCAGTTCTGCCATGGTTCTGAATGCAGTTTTCTGTATGCATAAGTGTTCCGCCCCAAAGATTGTATCATCAAGCCCTAAAGAGAAATGCAAACAATAACAAAAATTCAATTGACTACCATTTTAACCTACCTCTTCTACACACAAATAAGTCCAACCAAACACTGTGCCTTTCTGCTTCTTAAATTTGAAAGTCTGAACTTTTTCTTCAGAACTCTTCTAAAACATATATGTTATTA
>JAAGZO010000678.1 GCA_024206195.1 bacterium
ATCGAAGTTCTCCACGAAGTTGTCAAATCCGATTTGGATGCATCTGTCAAAGCAATTGACTTTCTTGATCTCGATGAGTGTTTTAATGTGATTTAACTAAAGGGTTAAATATTACAAATTACCTTTTCTAGTTGCAAAGTAGTGTTTCCTTCCTTTTTAAGCTGAATGAAGTAGGCTTGTGGGTTTTCAACTAATTGTTGGGCATCTTTCACAACTCCAGTGAAATAACCAGTGAAGTTGTCTCTTCCCCATTCAATACAATGCTCAATCATAGCGGGGAAGTTGTGGAGGGTACACATGGGGATGCTTTCTTCAGGGGGGTCTTCAGTGTCGTTATAGCAGCTTGTTATTTTGGGCACGATGAGTTGAATGTGAGCTTTAGTTCCTAAAGTTCCTGAGTCAATTAGGTTCTTGTTATACCAGGTGCATCTTGTATCGATGTACTTTCTAGCCTTAACATTATCGACTGCATTAATGACGAAGTTTTGGGTACTCCAGAAATCATTAGTGAAGATATTCTCAGTTTCTGGGCTTACGTAGTTCTGCATATCTTTGCACTTAAACTCCTTGTTCATTTGACTGATCGCTCTTCCAGCAGTCTTACTCTTAGGAGTATGGACATCTTCCTTCCTGAATAAGAATTGTCTGTTTAGGTTTGAGACTTCTATGTTATCATTATCAGTCACAGTCACAAGTCCCTTCTTAGTTGCAATTCCCATCAATGCAAAATCTTTCAAGAACTCACATCCTAAAGCGCCGGCTCCAATCATAAAGAGGTTTAAGTTGAATAACTTCTCCTGAAGTTCTCTTCCATAGATGGCGACTTGGTCGTCGTATCTTGTGTTGAGGGGATTCCTGTCTGGGTTTCCGATTTTAGCAACAGTTTCAAAGAAGTCGAACCAAAGCCATTGGGAAATAGGGGTGTATTTTCCGGTGTATTTTACGATTTCTTGGGCAACTACTCCTCCTAAGAAAGCACAGACAGGTGAGATTTGAGCTCTAGCCCATCTAGTTACGTTCAATACAACTTCGTCGTCAAAGTCTTGAGAGTTTTTAAGCCAGCAACCATCCTTCTTTTTACCTTCGATGTATTCATTCTTGGCATTGTCCACGATTTCCTTACATGTGGCGAGATTATTTAATTCAGGGAGTTGTTTATTAACACTGATATATTTAAAGAGGGATTTGAAGGCTAAGTGTAAGAGTTCTGGTCTTCCGAATTTAGAAAAGTCAATGGGGTCAGGAACCCTACCTTGGTAATAAGGTTCTTCAATGCAATGTGCAAGACTTTCAAATTTGTGGGGTTTTTTAACTTTGACTTGGTCGATGATTCCTCCACCGGTGTAATCTCCAAAATTGCTAGTGTCGCCAATTGAGAAGGCCATAGGACTAATCCATTTGATTTCTTGAGGTGGAAGTGAGTTTAATTCAGTCATTCCCTGTACTTCTCTGAAAGAGACAAAATCTCCATCAGTCA
>JAAGZO010000679.1 GCA_024206195.1 bacterium
GTCGAATTAAACTTGACCCAGTATGCATTCATTCATTCATTCAATCATTATGGCTTTGCTTATATGCGGCTCGACTTGCCGAAAGTCAAGTTGATCATCAACGAGAGCGGATGATGCAGCCTTTGCTTTTGTCACTCGGTGTAAAAAGAATTGCCGCCTGTGGCTGCTTAGAAAACATATGTTCCAGAGTTTGGGAGAGATTCCTAAAACTCAGGAAAGTTCAACCTCTGGAAAAATCATCCCTACAGGTAGGATGGAGCCAAATGCTTCACCTCAGGATAGGAAAGTTTTTCCAGAATTCATTAAGTTTAAAAGGTTTAGTCTTGAGGACGAAAAGTCTTCAGATACCAATAACGAGCTATTGAAACTTTGTCTGGATGCCGTGATTGATTCTCACAGGCAGCATTCAGATAGCAAAAATAACTTTTACTCTTTAACGAAAGAAACGAATTTTAAGGAACAGAATCTGTTACCTAAAGAAGAGATTTCAGTCATAAAAGACCGAAAACTTATCTGAAGAACAACGAA
>JAAGZO010000680.1 GCA_024206195.1 bacterium
TGGGATAGTAACTCATTAATGAACCTATGCACCTATGACCCATTGGATGCAGTTGAATGAAACTAAGAAAAGCACACTACACGCAATTGCAGGACTATATAAATGTTAGAGAACGAGAAGGATGGTATTACGGCAATAAGGCGCATTATGAAAAGAGACACGCTGAACTAAAAGAATGGATTAATAACCAATTAAAAAGGAGTTAAAGAGATGAACAGGAGGTTGTTAAATATTTTATATAAGCTACGCAATGATATAGATGATTGGATTGATAGAATAAACAGAAGTATGGAGTAAAAACCAATTAGAAAGAGAGGACAAGTAAATGAGTGAAGAGGAAACGAAATCGTATACAATAAACAAATTAATAGATATTCTAACGATACCAGAAGACCGGCTGGATGCGTTTTTACCTGAATTAAAGAATTGGGCGATAATGACAAAGGCTACTCTTGATCTTTTATCCGTAATTGCAGAGGCGACAGGAGAAGAATTGCCAGCAAAAGAAACTGGCATGACTTGGGTTGACGATGGAGATGAAAAAATAACAATTAAATTGGAGCAGGAAACAACATGACTATAAAAGACGATATAGCGAAAGACACAGCTGCAATAATGGAGGAAACTCTTGTTAGTGCTGAATGTTATATAAACGAAATGTCAACGAGATAATAGAAAAACTAAATGGGCAAGATTAACCAATCACTCGATCAAATAGGATTTAGCTTCTCTGACCTAAACCGATCAGAAATAGCAGAGCGTGACCGCATACACCGCAGGATAAAAGAAATACACCGCCTACAACGGAAGCTTCATGTATACGCAACAATGTTTAGGCCGCTTAATGTTGAGGAGCTTAGAAACGAATTTAGAGAGCTTTCAAAAGAGGCGGTAAGTCTCGGTGCTAAAAGTTGGAAGCCAAAGGAAAAAGCAGCTTTTGGGATATATGAGAAATAGCTTGCATTATTATATAAACATGTGTATAATGATATACACACCGTTGAGGTACTTAAATTAAGGAGAGCAGAATGAAAAAGGAAAATAGACAGCAGGTATTATTTAAAGACAAAGTAGAATTTATTCAGTTAGAAAGCGTTATAGGATCAGGGTATGAAGTAGAAGTAGCAGACCTAGCCCTGCGTGATAAAGTAGCATACAGGGCAGCTAGAAAAAACATGCAAATACATTCAGCTATAATTCTAAAAATAAATGATGCGTTCAGTGGATTCTTTACATACCAGGTTAACCATGAAGTTGGTGAGTTTTGTTTGTTGCAGTCAGCAATGGAATTTGACCGTAAAGATAAAGATATTTACAAAGATATGTTGAGAGAGATAATAAAACAAAATACGTATGGTTATCCTATGGTAATGACAGTAAGCACAAAGCATGATTTAGAATGCCCTAAAGTTTTAGAAGCCGTTGGCTTTAAAACATACCTCAATTTAAGTGGTTATGAATATATGGTATATGGGGAAATGCACCAAATTAGAATAAAAAGACTGGCACACGCAACAATGACCAATAGGTGGAATTCTGTTAAAGGCGATTGGTTAAGAATGAAAAGAGAATGGAACGCAAAAATAGAAGAGGCTGGTGAGCGTGAGAATATACCAGACCCAAAAGCGGCAACTAGGAGCGGTTGTTGGCAGGGATCAACAGGGATGTCTAATATAGTTTTAGGACATCAAACAATAGAGGACGGGAAAATTGTTGATCATAGAGGTAAATCATTAAATAAAAATGCATCTGTTTTAGACCCTGTTGCTTGTGAGGCAATATTGAGATTTTTTATGCCAGACGATGGCAAAAGTGTTTATAATCCTTTTGGTGGTGGTGTGCAAATGGGGTTTGTCACTGGTGATTATGGCTATGATTATATTTCAAGTGAGATAAGAGAAAACCAATGCGATGCAAACAATTCTCTATGTAGAGAGTTAAAGGGTAATGCCAAGTGGGTAAAAAGCGATTCATCAACATACATTCCAGAGCAAAAATTTGATTTATGTTTTACCTGTCCACCATATTATGAAGTAGAAGAATATCTTGATTATGATGGAAAACCGCCAGAGGGTGAATTAAATAATATACCTACTTATGATGAGTTTAGGGATTTGCTTTTTAAAGGTTATAAAAATGCTATATCGGCCTTAAATGATAATTGTTTTTTTGTAGTAATGACTGGTGATTCTCGTGATAAGCATGGTGCGTATTATGGTTGTGAAGCTGAACATGAAATGTTTTTTAAAGAGCAAGGATTACATATATATAATAAAATAGTATATATGGAAAGTGAGTTTACTAGATTGGCACACGCTAAAAAAACAATAAGCGCATCTAGAAAGTTCCCAAAAGCTGAACAAAAAATATTAGTTTTTTACAAAGGTGATCTAAAAAAACTTAATGAACGATTTAAGCCTATTGGTAGATTATAAAATGCGTGATTTTAAAGAAGTAATAACTTTAGATAAAAACGCTCGTGGATGTTGGTGTCTTGACCCATTAAAAGGATGCAGCAACAAACTAAACAAATATAATTCTATGCTTGGCTTTGAATTACAAGGTAATAGGGGTTGTTACGGGATATGTTATGCTAATAGAATTGCATCAGGGTATGGGTATGATTTTAGCAAAATAGTGAAGCGTAATTTTATAGACGATAACCATTTTAATAAAATTGCAGGGCAATTAAAAGACATCCCTTTTGTGCGTCTTGGTGTTAGTTGTGACCCATCGGATAATTGGGATCACACCATAGAAATTATAGAAAAAATAAGGCCGTACATAAAGAATATTGTTGTAATAACAAAGCACTTGACAGAACTAACAGATATACAATGCGAAAAACTAAAAGGCGTATGTGTAAATACTTCTATAGCTGCACTTGATAGCCAATATGATATTGATAAAAGATTGTTTTGGTATCATAAACTAAAAGATTATTGTAATAGCGTGTTAAGGGTTTGCACAGCAGATTTTAATGATGCTGTTTTAGAAGAAAAACAAAATACATTGCTTAAAAATGAAAATGTTATAGATAATATATTAAGATTCCCTGAAAGCCATGAGCTAGTACAAAATGGAATTATTAATGTTAAGCGCTATAAGTTTTTAGATAAAGAATGTTTTGCTAGCAAGCATGAAGAAAATATATATTTTGGTGATTGTGATAATTGCCCTGATATGTGCGGTATAAAATAATAACAATAAAGAGAGGTGAGGCATGTTAAATAACAAACACATATATATCCATAAAGGCAATGAAAATAAAGTTAAAGAAGTTGAGAAAAATGAAGTATCTTTCTCAGCGTGGTTAAATAGTAAGCTTAGCGAATATAAGGCAACTAAAAACAATGCTTGACTATACACATAAACATGTGTATTATGTACACATAAATCAAAGGGGGGATCATGGGGCTAGAAGAATTAAAGACAATGTTAAACAACGGACAAGCAAATATCGAGATAAAGAACAATGAGGACTATAACAGGTTACGATTATTAGAAGACCAGGGTGTAGATGTGAACGGTCAAGAGTTTATTAACGGGACTAAAGTTTAAGGAGGAGATGAGATGTTTGATTTTGATGAAGATGAGTATATGGAACAACGCTACCCAAATCCTGCTGAGGATAGGGACCAAAAAGATGAGGAGAGTGATTGGTAATGAGTGATAAGAAATTGATAGAGGCATTAAATGAATCTAATCTATGGTTGATATCGGTATGTAAGGTATTCGATGTTGAAGGATCAATGGGGTTAAGAAGTCTTATAGATAGCAACAACGAACTAATCAGGAAGACTAAGGACTAAGACATGAAGATTTGCCCACATTGCGGAAATGAGTATATAGCAGGAGAAACATTCTGCCTTGACTGTGGGTCATTATTAGAGGAGGTAGAGAGATGAGTAAGAAAAAATACATGTTAGTAACAAGATGCGGTTATGTTGGTACTGAGACATATCATGAAATAGATGATGAACATGAAACCGAAGAAGATGCGTTAGAAGCTTTTGGTGGAACAGATGCAGCTGTGGCACAAACCGAAGAAGACGTTATGCCTGAGTTCCATGTAGAAGAATATGATGAGGGGTATTTCTAATGATTAGCGACATAAACGAGATATTAAAAGAAATATTCACAAAGACCGAAGACAACATAACTTTACTAAAAGAAGACAATAACTACTTCAATAAATCTATGGAGACAATGAGCAATGGCAACTAAATATTTTTGCGATGTATGCGGTGAAGAAGTATTAGGTATTTTTAGGCTTTTTGTGTCGGGGCATCAAGTAGGTAAGGACGGTGCTAAGAGAATTAAAAATGGGGTAAGGCTTGAAGTATGTGTAGTCTGTTTAGAAGAAAACACATTTGAAGTTAAAGCGATTAAATCTATGGAGGCGAGTAAATGAAAGCTGAGACAATGGAACAATTAGCAAACATATTTCTATCTGACCTACCATACAGTGAAGAGCTTGAGGAGGTAATGGGTAGTAAAAAAGATGGAGGCAACAATGGACATTAAAGAAGTCGCAGGTAAGTACGGACTAGAGAAAACTGACTTCTGGGAATTTAAGAGAAGCGGTAAGTCTATGTGGATAATCACACATGATGCATGTGAAAAGATTGCAGCAAAAGAGAATATAGAAGAAGTAGATATAAAAGTATTAAGTAGTGAGTGGGATTTTTGTAGGATGTTAATAACAATGAAAAAAGGGACTAAAACTACTATAACTATCGGAGAGGCGTTACTAAATACCGATGAAAAGGTCAAAGACGGCAAATATGGACCTATTACAAGAGGCAACTGTGAATCTCAATATCTTGGCTGTATCGCTGAAAAAAGAGGTAAAGACAGGGCTATCCTAAAACTAATAAATGCATATCAATACGGAGTCTATTCAGATACGGAAGAAGAAGATTTCAAACGACCAAAGAAAGGGGAAAAGTCACCAGCAAGAATAGACCTAGAAAAGGAAGCTATTGCAGCATGTGGGGATAGTCTCAAGAGAGATGCAGAAGTGCGAAAAGAAATGGGTATCAATAAATCAATGCTAGACTTTACCGATGATGAACTAATACAGTTTATCGATATTAGCAAGAGATTAAATACAAAGGAGATTGATTAATGGTAGAAAAAATATTCCCAAAGGGATTAATAGTTAAGAGACAAGAAAACGCACCTGCTTTTGTTATAGGTAGTCTATCTATTAAAGTAGATGAGTTTATAGAGTTCTTGAACCAGTATAAAGATAACGGATGGGTCAATATAGACATGGCTTTTGCCAAGGAAAGCGGGAAGCCTTATTCTGCACTTAGCACTTGGAAACCAAACAAACAAGAGACAGATACCCAGAATGAGGACTTTCAAAATGCACCTAGCACACAGCCACCTGTCAGTAAATCGGAGCCTTGGTAATGGCAGAGAATTCAGCACATCATTATGCCGAGGCTAAGACATATCTTAACAGGATGAATTCCGCATTAGATAACAGAGAGAAAGCTATAGCTGAGATAACATTAAAGAAAGAACAGTTAGCAAGCACACGAGCGCGTATAACACTTGAATATGATGCAAGGGACGATATAAGCAAAACAGCATTAAAAGCTCGTGTAGATGGAAATAGTGAGGTATTAGAAGCTAACAAGGCAGTAGAGAGAGAGAAAGCCAACAAAGAGGTATCAACACTTAAATATGAGCATTTAGACAAGTATTATAGTTTAGAGAAAAAAAGAATTGATTCATTAACGCAAGAGCTAAAATTCTTACCAGGGGGGATAAAATGAACACAGAGCAAAAGGAAAAAATGTTAAATAGATGGGCACATGAAGCAGCTGTAGAAGATAAAGAAATAAAAAGCATAAAGCAGACAGTAAATTTTTATAACTATGAGTATACAGTTGAATATTCATTAAATTAAATGCTAATAGCAAACAGAATTAAAGAGCTACAGAAAGAGTTTAAAGAAACAAGAAAGTTCAGCCTACTATTTAAAATAGGTGAGCTTACATACAAACAGTTAAAGGAAGAGAAGAAATGAAACGTAACACAGGATTTAAAGATATGTGTGATAAAGATATTAAAGAGGACGACATAGTAACAAACACATTCGCGTGTACGGGCATGCCTGTATATTATAAAGTTATCTTTGATAAAGATGTACCTTATTTTGAAGACGTAGAACATATTAGTAATAGAACGCCTATTGCCGAAGTAGAATTAGAAGGGTACAAGATCGAATCAGAAGAAGACAAAACGATAAACTTTAAACCGATAAAATACAAATGCCCTAAACATGGTGAAGTTGGTAGCACAATAGTATCAACGGAACCTGGTCACGAGGGTGATTGGTGTGGTGTATGTTTTTTAGAACATTTAGATACTATCTGTGAGCGAGTGGAGGAAATTAAATGCTAATAGCAATGAATGAAAAGGCCATGTACAACGTACTAGGAGACCTAGACACTTTTATAACTAAATCAGCTAAAGTCCAACAGGCAATAATTGAGGATAAGAACGGAATAGAATACGCTGAAATGTTCCACGATGCTGAGTACTTGAGTCAACAGATAATAGACTTCTGTGATAATGCATTACGTGGATATGTATGTTTTAAGCCAACAACAAGAGACTTAGCTAATATACGAGAACTAAAGAAATCACTAACAGCACTAAGAGAAGCAACAACTAAGTACGTGTTGTTAAGGATGCTAGCACCGTTACGACCAGAGATAAAACTAAGTGGTGACGATATAGTTTCCAGCCTAACAAAAGTACGACAAGTAGCTTATGCGCTATAGGAGGGTATGAATGGCAAATATTAATACAAACAGAGAATTTACAACAGAAAACCTACTAGATGCTATATGTGATTATCTTGGAGTTAATATTGTAGACAGTGAAACTTATGATAGTTGTTGGAATCAATCAAATCCAATAAGACTTGCACCGAATTGTCGTATTCAAAATATAGGAGAGAACAATGAACAATAATTTTATAGATGAGTTAGTAGAAAAAGCCAACGAGAACAGAAAGCGTGATTATGATCGTATAATAAAAATATTAGTCGAAAACGGCGTGGCTAGTCACGAACTGTCTATAGTTGGAGCATTGTATAGATCAGAACAAATAGTAAAAGACACTGCTAGAGCTGTATGTAATGAGATATTAAGCAAAGAGGTTGAAACAAGTGGGCTAATATTCACATACGAAATAAAGGACATTCTAAAGCAGCTAGTAACAAAACAAGAGGGAAGCGTTAATGAAACCTAAATGCTCTATATGTGATAAGAACGCAACAGTAAATATACTTGGTCGTCCACTATGCGATAAATGCAAAAAGCACATCATGCAAGATATGATGATGACAGAAGCTATCGCCTCGGCAGAACTAGCAGGAGCTACTAATGCCAAGCAATGACTTCACGTTCTGCAATAACCCTCGCTGCGGAATAAAGTGCAGGAGGAAACAATATCCTAAAGACCTTAAATATGTATGTATGGCAACCTTTGGCCCTGATAATGGCGACCGTGTAAAAGAATCTAAACACTGTAACATGCACTGGGAGGTAGATAATGGATAGAGAAGAAATAGAAACTAACTAATGGATGAACTACAACTACCGCCACTGATAGTACCTTTTATAATACTAGGAATACTAATAGTCATAGGTATATTGTGGTACTACAAAGATAGAAAATATGAAAACAACTCATGCAATATAGATATGCATGTTTAGCACTACTCATTCTCAAAGAGTTTCACGACATGGAAAAGCACTACCAATCCAAGATGTACGCTGATAGGTGGCGACGAGCTATAAAAAGGCTACGAAAGAAACAGAAAAAATCGATGTAATTTGAACATTTGTTCAGTTATAAATAATCCAAAACAGGGAACCTTATAATGCAGAGGCACTAAAATAGTGCTTGACATAGTGCCTGAAAAGTACTATACTTGTATCATAAGGTGGTGAGAAAAGATGTTAAAAACAGAAATAGAAGAAACGCTTTACGAAGAAATGAGAGGAGAATTAATAAATACTATTATGTATGAGAATAATAGGGTAGGCAACCCTATAAGTGAATCAACAAAAAACATTCGATTGGATTATTGTTCAAAAGAAGATGGTTATTCGAGAAATTTAGATCAAATGGTATTAAGAAGATTATTGCACCATTGTCTTGGACAATGTTTCAAGTATCAAGAAAACTACGGATACGTTATTAAATAAAAACCGAGGAGGCGAGAGAGATGAGAACACTAAGAAATAAATGGGATAAAAAAATCACCATCACGCTAGCGGAGAGTATGCACAAAAAAGATTTGATTAATGAAATTAAAAGCTGTGACCCACAAGAAAAACACGCTGACAATTGTTACACGGTAGAAAATCACACCATACCAAGCTATGGGGTAAGCAGTAAATTAACTGCAATGGATATTCGTTATAATTATACTTTAAAATAGGAGGATAAGAGATGAGAACACACAAGACAACAATCAAATATAAGGTAGCAAAGAACGGGGTACTAAAGCAAGGTACTAAAGGAATATTAGAATTATGCGGGTTCTTTCCTGGTGCTGGTTACACTGCTGAGTTTGAACCTGGTAAGATTGTGATAACACTAGATGAGGAACCAAAGAAAGTAGGAGGATAAAGAGATGAGATACTTTATTTTAATATTATTATCATTAGCAATTACAGGTTGTGGAAGCATTGGAGAGACCCTACTGCAAGATGTAGTAACAAACGATTACGATTCCTTTGTAAATCAAACATATATACCAGAGGGCTATAGCTTCACTACTCCAAATAGCATGTTAGTATTAGGTAATAGTATCGCTCTTATTCCAGATTTTGGTTATGGTGCAAGTGCATCATCAATAGATAAAGATTATGTTCATGTACTAGCAGACTTAATTAGCACAAACGTAACTGCTCGGAACTGTTGGGATATAGAACGATCATATAAGGACTTTGATTTTTCTGTACTGCCTACAGCTGATTTAATTGTAATACAAATAGGTGACAACATAGAAAACGGTGGTCCTAACTATGGGTATAGTCTTGCAAGATTAATAGATAACTATCCTGGAAAGGACATAGTGCTGGTATCAACTCTATTAAAATCACCTGATGGTAACAAGTCTATCAACAATCAGATCAAACAGGTAGCTATGCAACGCAACTTACCATTCATCGATGCACGTATGGTATTGTGGGGTGACGCTGAGAACATGGGCGACTTGAACCACCCAAGTGATGCAGGTATGGCAGCTATCGCACAAACTATATTTGATACGCTCTGTGAGATATGATATAATCTTTAAATGGGGGATTATAAAAAACAGCAAAGATTCAAAAAGATATGCCCTAATACGATATGCGCCACTGATTGTACGAGCATGTTCTACTCACACGCTATGCATAGGTGGTGCTACGATGAAAACTATGCGCTAAAGAAAGACACGCCAGAAAGAACGCGGATAAATGGAACGACAAGCAATGTAATGACAGGGACTATTTGGCAATCCAAAGGCAAGGGTGAAACGGAAAACGATAGCTACTTATACGAAAAGAACATGACGCAATACAACGAATTAACTACAAATACATCATACCTCAAAGCACTCAACAGGGTAGCAGACACATACGGAATACAATCAAATAGCCTCACTGCATCAATAATAAAGGAGCTAACATGAAACCATTAAATCAAAAAGTATTAATTAAGGGAATTGAGGATAAAAGCTCAAAGATTCTACTTACCAGCAAAACAGAAGATCCAAACAAGGTCATAATTAAAAGCTATATTATTGAAAAGCTAGGCAAAGACTGTAACGATGAACTAGCAATCGGCCAAAAAATCACCATGCGAGAACACCACTACAAAATAAACATAACAAAAAAAGAAGATAAGCCAAAAGATACAGGTATTTGGTACTTTCTTATTGATGAGAGTGAAATTTGGGGCGTCGAATAATAATTAAAGGATAGATAATGGCAGGTTATTACTGGATATGTACAAAGTGCGGCGATAGTGTAGAAAACAGCGATACATGCTCAATTTGTGGGTATGAAAGGGGTTAGAAATGAAAACAGAAGTGTTAAAAGAAATATACAATACATATAGTGCACACGTTTCGCCTGTAAGACGCGCTATTGGAGCTATAGAAGACAGCCTTGAAATTTGTGGGTACACAGAGCTTGACGCAGAAATAATAGATATCAAGAGAGCAATGCAAGCAATAACCAGGAAATTCAAAACACTAATTGAGGGCAAGAAATGAAACTAACAAGCAAACAAGAGCGATTTTGTAGAGAGATAGCAAAAGGAACTAACCAATACCAATCATTTTGTATTGCATACCCACTACAAGGTAAAAACAGCAAGCGAGAGACACTGGACGTACACGCATCTCAGCTTGCAAACAGTGATAAGATAAAGATAAGGGTAGCCAAACTACAAGAGAGCGCCCTAACACACGTTAAATACGATATAGAAGCACACTTTAAAGAGTTAGAAGAGGCCAAGAAATACTCAATGCTACCAAGGGGTAAATATGGAGATATGGATGTACAGGCACTACTTAAAGCAGTAGAGCTAAAGGGTAAAGTAAAAGGCCATTACATTGCTAGAACTGAGAATGTGGACGTTAAGCTAACAGACGCAGAAGCAGAATCTAAACTAAGAGACTACGCTGATAAACTAGGTATCACTTGGGAAGAGTATTGTGCTAGAATGGGGATAGTAAGATGAAAAGAATAATAAACACAATAATGATATTACTCTGGACTTTACTAGCTGCAATAGTATCTATACCACTATGGCTAATTGCTATCATTGGCAGTATACTAAAAACAACAGGCCAAGCGCTACAACAACCTTTCTACTGGATATCGATATACGTTGTTATCGTTAATCAAAAGTTAGGGGATCGTAGTAAATATAAGAAATAAGGAGAAGAATAATGATTAAATCCTGTGATAATTGTAACAACAATAGTTATAAGCTGTGTAAGATGCCACAACCACCAGACGAAAGAGCTGGAGAATGGGATAATAAAACATGTTCTTGTAGCTTATGGGAAGATAAAAAAAAGGAATTAAGAAAAAGCTTAAAAAAAGAACTATCTGACTTTTGTTTAGAACATGATTTACCATACAGCGACGGATCAATCATATATTTCCGCAAACGCATTAAAGAGAGCTTAGATAAAGCAGACCAGCACTTCAACCCTATGGTCAAAGATCAAATATACAAACAATTCTCATGGATACTAGATGCCAAATGAGACACTAACCAAAGCACTTGAACTAGCAGAGGCGGAATACAAACTACTACCATATAAAAAGAGATTTATCCCTATTGAAGAGATAGCAAGAGACCCCAAACGATACGGCTTTGGGTTCGATGCAAGGGAGTCAAAGGCACGGCAAGGGGAATTTATAGCCGATAAGCGTAAGATAGTTGCTGCAATTCTCGCTAATCGTGGCGGTAAAACGGAAGCTGGCGCTATTAAGTTTCTTAAGACATGTCTATCTAAAAAAGGGAGAGCATGGAGCTTATGTCCATCTTATGACTTGCAAAAGGCTGGCACTCAGGAAAAAATACTAGACTACCTCAAGCCTGAACAGATCAAGCGCAAAACTTATGCTACTGGTACGGCACTCAAAGAAATAGAGCTAATCAACGGGACATTAATCGAGTTTAAGACGTATGAACAAGGTCGCGAAAAGCTACAATCAGCTAAATTAATGGTTGCTTGGTGTGATGAAGAACCAAGTGAAGAGATATACAAAGAAGTATTGACTAGATTAGTCGATTTAGCAGGTCAAATGATACTAACATTTACGCCACTAAAAGGCTTTACATGGAGCTACACGCAGGTATTTAATGCTTCTAGCAAAAACGTAGGTGTCTATTTATGGGGCATGGCAGATAACCCATTTATACCGCTATCTGAGATAGACATGTTAAAAGATAACTTAACATGGAAACAGGCACAAATGAGGCTGTACGGTAAATATATGGGTGCAGAATCGGCTGTATGGCAAGTGTTCGATAGGCGCATACATATCAATACTGACCCTATGTATGACCCTAGTATGCCAGTGCATATTACAGTTGATTTTGGCGTGGTAACATCGGCTGTATTGTTTGGGCAACACCAAAAGATACTAACAGGCAAAACACCTAAAGAGCGATTTGTTATTATAGATGCTATGGAAATGCACGACACGGGATATGCTACTATGATGCGATTAATATTCCAACGCATTAGTCAAAGAGGCTATCAAATGGGCGATTGGTATTGTGATCCAGCGGGCCGTCAAAGACAGCAAGGCTCTAAGACAGGGACTAGCTTATTGGAGCTTATTAAAGCAGAGTTTGGCGTACAATTTAGCTATATCAAAAAGCTAAGTATTGAAGAGTCTATCGAGATGGTAGCAAGTTACATGATGAACGCTAACGGAGAGGCTAGGTTATTCTTAGATGGTGAAGTCATGGTCGATAAAAACAACAACACATTAGCTCAAAGAATCGAGGGCTATGTTAGGGACGATGATACACATAAGCCTATAGATGATGATGTTGTTACCCACTTAACCGATTGCCTGAGATACTTCATTATGAATCGTGTGCGTGGTGGTTTAAGGGGTAGATTTAAACAGCACTAAGGTATATAATTAAGCTATGGCAAAGAAGAGGTGTAGAGAATATTATTATGAATGTATAAAAGCGTTCCCTGCTTATAATATTGGTGATGAGTTGCGTGATGACAGCGACGAATACAGCCCTAGTTTTTATCCAGAGGATTACCCAAAGTATTTTAAGAAAAAATATAGGTATATTACCTATGACACGAATGCAAAACCGAGCGACATTATTAGAGAGGATATATCAAGTATACTAACCCGCATCTCTCCATCCGCAACGCCGCTATTTGATTTTTCAGCTAAAGGCAATCATGATACGCTATATAGGTGGAAAGGCGAGTCGTGATATAATAAAAAAGGACTCTCAATGCCGTTTTTCTTTAAGAATATTACCACTAGACAGATAGCACAGCAAGCGCTAGATACAACAAAGCAAACAAGCTCTATACTACGTCGTCAAGATATGCAGAAAAGAATCGACTACTTTAACGATAAGCAAGACGCGTATTTACAGCAAGCGCTATACGGGCAATTTGAATATCCTGAACGATTAAAGCTACAGCGTGAGTTTTTCAATGTGACTAACTTAATGATTAACGAGTTAGCCGTATTGTATAATGAAGACCCACTGCGAGAGATCAAAGACGGTGTCGATAAAGATACTGAGTTATTCGATGCTATAACAGAAAGCACTAACCTAAACAACGTATTACAGACAGTTAATCAATATGTTAAGTTAATGCGAACCGTGCTTGTTAAGCCTGAATGGAGCGAGCAAGAGGAGAGCATTGTATACCGTATCTTCACGCCTAATATGTTCGACGTTATCATGGACGATCATAACCCTAGCAAAGCAAAGGCTATTATATACTCTAAAAACTACCCTGATCCTAGTTTAGCGGTATATGGCAATGATGACCGACGCACAAAAAATGATAAGTTTGAAGACGATGATACTATATTTCATGTATGGACTGATGAACAATATTTCATGTTTCAATACCAGTTTGGGAAAAAACCAGGTGATATCGAGATTAAATTACTTGATAATCCAGCAAATAAAGACAACATTAACCCTTATGGTACATTAGATATATTTGTACCGTTCAGAGATTGTGTCCCTATAGATGACTTTTTCCCTGATGGTGGTGATGATATATTAGTTGCCAATGAATCAATTAATATCAAACTAACAGAGCTAAACTACCTTATCAAGATGCAGTCATTCTCTATACCAGTTAGAAAGGGCGGTGATTCTAGCTCGCCTGTAATATTAGACCCATCAATGACAATTGATTTGCCAGCAGATGATGATATGGGTAAAAGCGACTTTAAGTTTGTATCACCAGAAGCTAAGATAGTTGAAATTCAATCAGAGGTAGAGCAAAAGCTAAGGCGATTAGCACTTAAATACAAAATGAACCCTGATATGTTCACAGCAAGCGGTAATAAGTCATCTAGTGACTCGTTGCAGCTACAAAACTATGCACAAGGTAGGTTAATTAAAAAAGATAAGCCATATTTCAGGAAAAACGAGGTTAAGCTATTTGATATGACTAAGCTAGTGAATAACACGCATAATTCTGCTAAGTTTAGCGAGAATTGCAGCTTATTTGTTGATTTTAGGGATAGCGAAATGCCAATGACCCAAAAAGATAAGGACGCTCACCAATTAACACTATTTAACAACGGATTAATCAGTAAGGCTGAATGGTTATTGGATGAAAACCCTGATTTAGGTGATATAGACACTGCCAAAGAAAAGATAGCTGAAATTGACGAGCAGAAAGCCGTTGAATCTGAGCAAGCAATGGAGCGCATACAGAGCAACCCATTATTGTTACAAAAAGAGGGCTTAGAAATGCCAGAGGGTGGTATCGATCCTAAAGACGCGCCTATAGCTAAAAAAGACGATAAAAAGCCTAATGAAAAGTAAAAATGCAAAATATAAAATTAAAAGTTTTTTTGACGAAACACTAAGCGAGAATATATGGATTTGCTACGGCACTCCTAAAGATTATTTTTTAAAGCAGATCAAAAAAGAGCTTGGTATAGAGCTTGGTGACATTAATATAGGGATTAATGGCAAGGCTTATGAGATACAGCATGACAACAATATAATATACGTTATATGGACTAAAAAAAAGAACCCTAGCTATTTAGCACATGAGGCGGTGCACGTAGTTCATTGGCTATTAGGTGCTAAAGGTATGTGGTTAGATAAAAGCAGTGAAGAAATTTATTGTTATTTAGTAGAAAGGATAATTAGAGAGGCGATTGAATAATGTTAGATCAAGACGAGCTAACAAAGAAAATAGCCAAGCTCAACAAAGGGCTTGACGGTATAACCGACGACCTCGTAAAGACTACCGACCAGTACCAAAAAGAATACGAACGATTGCTACGGAATACTAACTTTGCACTAGATGGGGATAACCTCAAGGGTACAGTAGCTAATTTCAACAAAGCTCAATCGCTAAAGCCACTCAATAAGCTAGGATTCAATACACTCGCAGTAAACCACCTCAAAGAGTACGGGGATGTCGCAAAAGGACAGCTAGCATTTAATAAAAGCATTGGCATAATGGCAGATATTAACTTCAAAGACATATCTATTATTAAGCAACTGCAAACAATGGATTTTAGCGTATTTCATGCCGAGGCTAGTCTATTAGATGAACGTATTAAGCGTGAATTAGTAAATGCGATCGCATTAGAAGCACCATACCAAACAACAGTGAATAACTTATCTAGATCACTGTTAGGTGCAGGTGATAAAGCAGGTACGCTATCAGGGTTCGCAAATACCTACATGAGAACGGCATTATTTAGCATGGCAAGGGCTACAGATCAAGCTATTTACGATAAGGTAGGCGGTGCAGAACCTACAGCACTATATATTTACGCAGGGCCAGTTGATAGTAAGACAAGGCCGTTTTGTATGAGGCATATTAATAAAGTTTATTCGCGAACTAAGATAATGGGGTTCTCTAGCATTACAAAAAGTCCTATTGACCCGTTTGCATCCCCTGGTGGATATAATTGCAGACATTATTTAGTATTCATCACAGAAGAGCAAGCTAAAGAGGCTGGTTATACTATAATTAGGTAGTTATCCACACTATTTATCCACATATTAACATTGCGCGTGATATAATAAAAACGGACGTCAAAACCTGTTTTAATATATACGCTAGGAGCGTGATTTCTATGAAAACTGAGGAACAGTTAAGAGAAGAGGCCGAAGCAAAAGCGAAAGCAGATGCGGAAGCAAAGAAAACGGCAGATGCCGACGAACTATTGAAAAGTCTCAAGTTAAAAGATACGGAAATAGAGACACTGAAAGGAAACGATAACCTATTGGGCATACTGACTCACTCACTCGACGCCAAGCGAGCAGCGAACGCAGAAGCCAAAAAGAATCGTGAAGCATTAGAAACTCTACAGTCAGAGGCAGAGAAAGCCAAGAAAGAGAAACTTGAGAAAAAAGGCGAGTTTGAAAAGCTCTATCAGGAAGCCAACGAAAAGCTAACTGCTAAAGACTTGAAACTAAAAGACGCTCTTATTAAAGGGGAGTTATCGAGGCTATCAGGACTCAACGGATTAGCAAAGGCCGAGTATTTGAAGTTATTAGACACTTCTTCTATCGAGGTTGATTTGGAAACTTTGAAAGTCACAGGTGCAGAAGATGTATTTACTGCTTTTAAAGAATCAAGCCCTGAACTTTTCGGCAAGCAACATATCCCTGGTACTGATACAGGACAAGGGAAAATAAGCCAAGGGCCAACAGGTGACCTTGATAAGCTTAAAAAGCTAGAAGCAACGGCACGAACAACAGGGATGCCAAGAGATTTAGCACAATACATGAGCTTAAAAAGGGAACTCGAAGCTAAAGGCAAACTATAAAAAGGAGAAAATAAAATGGCTTTTACAGGAACAGCAATTTACGATATTTACACAAACGAAGTAGCAGAGGATATCTCTGATATAGTATCTATGGTATCACCTAGGGTAACACCATTCTTAGATGCTATCGGGGACGCTGCAACACCGTTCACATCTGATTACTACACATGGTCCGAAAAGGCGCTATTGCCAGATACATTTACTTGTTCTAGCGCAATCGCTTCAACTGCCGCTGCTAGTGGTGGTATTGAGGTTGGTGCTAACGCTGGATTGATCCGCGTTGGTGATATTTTCAACACTCAAACAGAGCATATTTCTGAGCAATTGTTTGTAAGTTCTATTGGTACAAGTGCAGCTACTATCTATGTAACTCGTGCTTATGCTGGTACTTCATCTACATCATTTGCAGCTGGTGCAACATTGAACTTTATCGGTTCAGCACTAGAAGAGGGTACAGACCCTAGAAGTGCAAGGCGTAGAGGTAAGACGCTTCGCGGTAACTTTATCCAAAAGTTTAGAGAAGATATCAACATTGGACGTCGAGCTAATAACGCTGGATTAAAAGTAGCCTCACAACCTAAACCGTACGATGAAGAGGTTAGCGATAAGACTATCGACGCACTTAAACAGCTTGAAAGAACTGCTATTATGGGTAGGACTAATGGCAATACTATTGGTGCTGATGATGCAGTAGCTACTATGGCTGGTATTTACAACTCTATAGCAACAAATGTTAGCTCACATGCAACGTATTCTAACTCATTCTTAAACAATGCGTTTGAATCTGTACATAACTATACCGATGTTGAGTCCAACATTGATAGATATCACTTATTTGCTGGTGTAACAGCATTTAGAAATGTATCAAATTCTAGGGCATCAAGAATTGAAGAGACTACCAGCGAAACGGGTGCAGGTGTTAAAAAGGTTGCTACTTACATGAGTGATTTCGGGGATGTTCCTATTACAATGTTGAGATGGTTGCCAAAAGGTACTATTCTCGGCCTTAGAAAAGACTTCATTAAAATCGCACCGTTTCAGGGGTTGAGCTTCGGTCAACGTAAGTATGACAACGGTTCTAGTAACGTGCTAGGTTATGTAGAGGGAGATTACGGCTTAGAATTTAAGCAAGAAACTGCTCACTTCACAATTAATGGCATAGGATAAGACAAGTATTAAGGGCTGGCTTCGGCTGGCCCTTTTTATAAGGGAGTGAAATAATGGTAAAGAAAAAAGAAGAGAGCATTGAGCCTATAAAAGAATCGGTCATTAAAACAGACACTAAAAAAGATGGTTTAATCGCCAAACTCTACGGAAACGTGCGAGGCATATATCGACTATCGGCTGATGATATTCAGGAGATTTTAGGTTACTTGAAATCATTGTAATTAACTAAGATTCCATGATAATATAATGAGGTCACTTACGGGTGACCTTATTTTATATCTAGGGGGGAATCAATGAGAATAGTAATTTGTACGCAGGGCTTACCATTTGACGGTAACACACTCAAAGAGAAAGCAATGGGTGGCAGTGAAACCGCTGTAATATGTGTAGCTCATGAGCTTCATAAACTAGGACACCAAGTAACTGTCTATAACAACTGCAAGCAAGAGGGTTATTATGACGGTGTAGAATATATCAATATCGATGGTTGGGGTGACTTTGTTGATTGTGGCTATGCGGATATCGCTATTGTATCTCGATTCGTTCAAATGTTTGGCGAGAAATTAAACACTAAATTAAACATCCTATGGAATCACGATATATTACCTGAGGAAATGAAAAACACTATATTTTCCCTAACATGGAATATCGATTATATGTACTGTTTAAGTGAGTATCATAAAGAGCAGTATTTGGAAAAGCTACCAGAACTCAATCCAATGATTAAGCTAAATACAAACGGGATAGACTTTGACTTAATCCCTGAACGCACGGAAAAGAAACATAAGATAATGTTTACCTCACGCCCTGAACGTGGTCTATATACAGCGCTAAATGTGTATGAAAAGGTAGCGGATAAAGAACTTGAGCTTGTTATATGTAATTATAACTCAATAATGACAGATGAAGTTAAGCAGATAGAAAAAATGTGTGCTGAAAAGATCCAAGAGCTTGTTAACGATGGTTATAATATAGGGATAGGGCAATTCACAAAAGAAGACTTGTATAAGCATATATCAGAGAGTAAGGCGGTTATTTATACCTCTGAATTCCCTGAAATAAGTTGTATATCAGCAATTGAGGCGCAAGCTTGTGGTACTGCATATATCTGCACACATGATTTTGCACTAAAAGAGACCGTTGGATATGATGGTATTAAGTTAAACAAAGATTATGAAAAGAATTTTATTAAACGATTAAAGGAAGTGTTAGGTAGTGAAAGTATTAGAGAAGATATTGAGAACATTGGCATCAAACATGCTGAAAAATATACATGGTCCAATGTAGCTAAAAAGTTTATTGCTGATGCCGAGGCGCATTTTAAGACCAGGTCAAATGATGTAAACGGGGTAATTGATAGGTTGCTATATGAAAGCGATATAGTTGTTGCACGTGAAACATCTACAAAACACGCACCAGAACGATTAGATGAAATTAACCACCTATTAAGGCACTTGGATAATCCAGAAACGCAAAAAGAGATATATGAGGATGAAGAGACGCATGAGAGTATCGATTTAGATATGGAAACCTTTGAAAAGATAGGTCGCTTTGTTTGGGCTAGCGCTCGTATCAAAGAATATGGTTGTAAGTCTGTTTTAGACTTCGCTTGTCACATGGGTGCTAGTTCTATCAAGATAAGTAACGATAATCCAGATTGTAAGATGACAGGCTATGATCTATCAGAATCGGCTATCGACAAAGCGTGTAAACGAAAAGATATGCTTGCTAAGACAAAAGATAATATTACATTCACAGCAAATAAGCCTGGTCCTGGTGCATACGATGGTTTGTTTAATGGTGAGATGCTAGAGCATGTGTTAGACCCTGAGGGCATGGTTGACGAGCTAGAAACGTATGTAAAAAAAGGCGGTAAGATGTTTATTACCGTTCCTAAAGGTGCTTGGGAATGGTTAAGTAGAGATATCAACAAAGAAAAGGACGTTGTTTATCACGTTAATCATTTTGATGGGCAAGACATACAAGATATGTTTGGCAAGAAAAAAGACTTCAAAGTATTAACTCTACCTGTTAATATGGTTGGTGCTTATGGTGAAAAGCTCGGTAATTATATGGTTGAATATACGGTTGATGGTACTCCTACAGGGAAAAGAGACTTTGAGCGCAAGAGATTAACCACTAGACCACATCAAAGCATATCGCTTTGCATGATCGGTAAAGATGCAGAAAAGACTATTGAAACGACGCTCGATAGTTTAAAAGACGCGCACGGGAATATGATACCAGATGAAATTATATTATTAGATGATAATTCTAAGACCGAGGTAATGGCAAATCGTGCAATGGCTTACGGTGCTATTGTAAAGAGTGGTCAAAAGTCTATTTGCGAACCTGATTTATGGGGTTTTGCTAATGCGCGGAACCATACTACTCAAGACGCAAAAGGCAAGTGGATTCTATGGGTTGATACCGATGAGAAGTGCCAAGACTTACAGTTTGCCCGTAAATATACTGAATGTGGTTTTCAAAACGCTTTTGTTATTAGGCAATTTCTTCCACAACGCGATAACTACACGCCAGCCGATTCACCTCAACGGCTATATCGTAAAGATAAGGGCAAGTTTTACGGCTATATCCATGAACAAGCGCAATCGGACATTAACAATGCTATTACACCAGCCTTGATATTAGATGGTGCTGAAATATGGAATATGGGTAGCGCGGTCGAATCTGAACGTAGGCTTAAGGCTATGGAGCGTAATTTACCTTTATTAAATAAAGACTGGAAAGAGAATGTACTAGATAAGATAGCTAATAAAGAAGAGTATCGCAAGCTAACGCCTATACTGGTTATCAGAGACTTATTTAATCGCATACAGCAAACACATGAAGCTTTTGGTACTTATGATACAAGGGAAGTACACGAGCGTATCATGCCAAGGATAATCGAGCTTAAAAAGAAGTATATCGACAATGAGACCGATACTATCTATATTAATATAGCTGAAAAGGTCATGCAACAGGTATATGAAGTGTTGAAATTGGGCCATGATATTGATATGATTATTGACGGCAAAACTATCAAAAAAAGGTATGTTGATTTAGATGATTTTATTGCTGACTTAAAGAAAGTGTAGTTCCTTAGCTCGTGATATAATAAAAAAGGATGTCACATGCAGGAACAACAGTTTAGAATCAACAAACTTATGCTTGACGGCAGGGGTTCAGTTACAGCGATAGCCCAAACGATAACAGATGTTTTTAGTACTTTAGATTTTAGCACATATAAGAATAGTATTAAGACGATCGTTATTAATAATCTCTCTTCAAATGATATATACTTTTCTCAATCAGCTGCAGCAACCGACACGGATGCAGGCGGTGTTATAAGAAGTGGACAGCCAAGAGAATTACCAATAATTGATTTTAACGAGATACCTTACTTTGTAGCAACTGCACCAAGCGCGGTAGCATTAGAATTGTGGGGTTGATATGACATACGGAGGATATTTTGGGTTAGGTGAGGGCGGTTCTGTTAGTGGTGTCCCTACTTCTAAAGCATGGGTAGGATATGAACGTGAAACGACAACAACGCTCGTAGCAACACCTGCTAACAATTATACATTAACAACAGTAGCAATACCTTACGACGTTGCGACTGCTCTATATTGGAAAATAAGAGATGCCGGCACTGTTGATCCTATTATTTGGGTGGCTACAGGTGAAGAGGTTATAGTTAAGTCCTATACTGTTGGAACTAAAAACTTAGTTTTCGGAACTGAAACGCTCGCTACTGTAACACTAAGTGCAGAGGTAGATATAGTCTTTCCACTAGATACAACTATTGGCGCGGTTACACAAACAGAGGTACTAGAGGGCTATAGCGAAGCGGTTGTTGCTGACCCGTTTTGGGAACCTATAGGAGACGCGATAACACTAAGAAACCAGCTTAAAGCTGTACAGATAACACAAATGACCACGATTGAACGGCTGGCATTAACCCCTATTAATGGGATGGTGGCGTATGATACTGATATAAATAGGCTTTTCCAATATGAGGATGGTGCGTGGCGACTGAGTGGTCGTAGCCCTGAAAAGACATTTACAGTATCGCCTAGTGGTGGTGATTATACTACTATACAGGCGGCCTTAACTGCTAATGCAGCTGGTGGCGAGTTGTTTATTGTTTATCCAGGGACATACACAGACACAATTAACTTCACTGCAAATGACCAATGCGTAATAGGGCATGGCAACGCACCGCAACAGATTGTACAGCAAGCAGATGCAACCGTTGCTGATTTTGGTGCATTTACTGGGTGTTATATTGAAAGAATAAACATGAAACTAACAGCGCCTACAGTGGTTAGGGATATGATTACTGGTAGTGGTGATTTGTTGCTACAGCTATGTAGGCTAGAAACATCACAGAGCGCGGCCATAACAGGCGCACAATCTACTATTATAAACACATCTGGCACGGTTAGAATGTATTTGAGTACATGTATTTATAACAATACGTCGGTTGCTGCTGGTGGTGACAGGAAAGAGATGTTCAACTTAACAGGTACAGGCTCTTTAATAGCTACCTCGGTTGAATTTGAGTTCACGAATACGGGCACTAGTTTTGTTTCTACTGTATCGGTGTTAGATGTAACTACTACAACCCTTGATATCACAGGATCAAAGATAACAGGGAGCGCGAACGCTGGTATTGCGGCTGGCATTGTGGATGTAACTGTTGCTGGTTCGCATGGCTCGCACGATAATATATATATAATATCCTCTGCTGCTAATGATGCACACGGTATTTATGCAAGTGGGACGGGTACATACGAGTCATCGCAAAACCATTTTCATATAACGTCTACCTCTGGAAATGCTTACGGGTTTCTGGTAGGTGCTTCAATGACATTAAAAAGTGCTGGTGACGATATAATTGCAGCGGATGAAAATTCTATAGCGGGTATACTTGAGGGGACTTACTCACTTAATCACGTAAATTTTAGTGTGACTGGTACATTAACAGTTGATACAGCTTTTGCTGGGAATGCATTTTTAGATGAAGACGACATGGTGAGTGATAGCGCAACTGGGGCCGCATCACAGCAATCAATCAAAGCTTTTGCAGTTGCTCAATCCGATTGGTTGCAAAATGGGTTTGACGATGCGTCGGCAGTTACATTAGCGTGGACAGACGCCGCGCCAGACAGGACGTTAACAATATCGCCAACAGCAGTAAGTTATGATTATTTTATTCAGGGCAAAAAGTATAATGAAACTGGAAACCTTACAGCTCAGATAACTGATACAGAGGGATTGTGGGCAATATATTTTGATTCTGAGGGTGTTTTGGCTACTGCATTAAACCCAAGTCATGCACAAATTGACAATGTAATAATGACTAAAGCCATTGTTGCGTATGTCTACTGGGATGCTACTAATAACGACGGTAGGCTAATGACAGAAAAACACGGGTCCAATATGTCACCATCGACACACCACTGGTTGCACGACAATATGGGCGCAGTGTACAGAGAGGGAATGGCTCTTGCTAATTTTGATATTAATCAAGACGGCAACACAACAACCGACGCACAATTCAGCATTGCATCAGGTGAATTTTATGATGAGGATATAGAGCACGATCTCAGCGCGGTACTTTCCACAGCTGGAGTAGAAATATGGTATTTAGACGGTACTGCATGGCGTTGGATTACAAGGGCAGGTTATTCTTTCCAGATGTCAGCTGGTGATGTTTACTATAACAATGCAGGAGCACAAACAGCAGTTGGGAATAATGATTTCTGTTTAGGGCATATTTTTGCAACTAATATTACAGACGATGCAGGGGCTAATCCTAAATATATAGCTATACAGGGTCAGTATGAATATGCAAATAGGGGTGCTGCACGAGCTGGTGCAGAGATCGAAATAAATCAATTGGCTTATGGAACTTTACCACTCCAAGAGATTGTTCCTGTTGCTACATTTATAATTCAGAACAGAGGAACGTATGGAGCATTACGGACCACTGAAAGCGGTGATAATTTTGTCGATTGGCGAACATCCAATTTAAAAGGTGCAGGTGGAACCGTTGCAGAACATGGCGCTTTAGCAGGGTTGTCAGATGATGATCATGCTCAATATGCACTACTAGCAGGGCGTGCAACTGTACAGACCTTTGCTGATAGTCTTAATATAAGGACTCCAATAACAGAAGAAAACGCGGTAAATGTCACAGGAGCGGCTTTCGATGAATCTAGTATCGGGATAACCAGACAATTAGATTCTGCAATTGGCGCTCCTGCTTTAACCTTTAAGCGGATAAGGGCTACAGGATCGACTGTACAAAATGGTGATTGGCTCGGTATGCTGAATTACGACGGATATTACGATGCTACAAACAAATCTAATCAATCATCTCAAATACTAGGAGTAGCAACAGAAAACTTTACGGCTGCGGCACATGGTAGTGAGTTAATTTTTAAAACCACTCCAAATGGGACTACTACGCCTATCGATAGAATGAGTATTAGCAATGATGGTGCTGTAGATATTGGGGCACGTGTTGCAGGGGGATTTAATACTTCATTTAATGTAACTGGAGATAGTTATGATTCTTCTTCGGTGAATTTAACTAGAAACGTAGAAAGCAATCTTGGGCCAATAGTTTATTTTAACAAAAAGAGAGAGACTACTCACGCAGTTGATAATGGTGACACTCTCGGGGGTATCGTTTTCCAAGGGTATTGGGGATCTACTGGAATAAATGATAGTGCAGTGATCAGGGCTCTAGCAAATGAAAACTTCTCTAGTGTAGCCGCTGGCTCAAGAATAGAAATGCTGACTACACCAGCAGGGACAACAACTCCAACCATAAGGCTTGTTATAGAAACCGATGGAGATATAAAGGCGCCAGGTGTTTATTCTCAAACTACAGGAAGTTCTACAAATGTTAATGTTGATAGTAATGGATATATAAGGCGCTCAACGTCTGCATTGAAATATAAAGATGTACAAGGTGATTTGAGCTTAGAAGACGCTTATAATATAGTTAACAATTCTAATGCTATTGTATATAAATCGAAATGCCCAAAAGATGACAAAACTATAGAGCATTTAGGGTTTATAGCTGATGATGCGCCTGATGATAGACTAGTATTTTATAATGATAAAAAAGAGGTTGAGGGCTATCAATATGAAAGACATATTGTGGCACAGAATAAAATAATACAAGACCTTATTGCAAGAGTCGCTACACTAGAAGATAAATAATTAAGGAGTATTTAACAATGGAGTTAAAAGGATGGCATGAAAAGGCACAAAAAGAGTTTTTCAAGAGAATGAAGCGAGGCGACATAAAGCCTACAATGAGTTCTGTTGAGTGGGAAGCACTAAAGAACGAAATATATGCCAAGTGCAAGGTCAATAATATTGAATATATTGTTAAGACGGAGCCTGTTATTGTAAAGGAAAAAACAAAAGAAATTATCAGCGTTGTTGATAATGAAGATGATAAACTATTGATCGTTAGTCTCCAAAACGAGCTTGACCAAACAAAAGAGGTATTAGCTGAGAAGTCGTTGGAAGTGGACAGCCTAACACCAAGCATAAAGACACAACAAAACGAAATAAACGAGCTACAGGGCAAAATAAGCGCGTTAAATACTGAAATAAAAGACAAGGACACACAGATAGTACAGGCAAATGAAGGCTCTCAACAGATGCGTGAACGCCTAGAGATTAGAACAAATGAGCTTAAACAAGAGGCCATTGCACAGGCACAACCTGAGATTGAGCGGCTGAAAGAAGAGGCTGTGAAAGGGACACCAGTTGTTGTTGAAAAAATCAAATTAGCTGATAAAATAACAGCATGGCTAAGAAAACTACAACAGAAATAATAAGGGAAGTTATCCCTACTGGGATGAGCTTACAGATACAAACTCTATCTAATGAGATATTTGATATCAATGAAGAGTACGATGTATTGAGCATTAAGAATCACAACCTATCGCAAGACATCAAAGATAAAGATAAGTATATCGCCAAGCTAGAGCGTGAAGTTATCGATTTAAACCGCCAGATCAAGCGTTATCAAAGCGACTTTAACCAAGCTGAAAAGCGTTATTTTAGCGCAAAAAAAGACATTGAATTTCTAAGAGATATTAAGATAGGGTAAATTAGTCGTGATATAATAAAAAAGGAAGCAACCTTGAGACTTATTATAGACAACGATCAATACCAATTATACGCTAGAACAGATTACGCACTAAGCGAAATAACCTTATTAAATAGCTCTGTAACGGCTGGTACAACCTCTTTTGACGTAATTAATGCCAGCGGTTTTGCTACAGATGACTACATTATCATTGAAGAGATAGGTAAGGAACGTGCGGAAATACGCCAGATAACCGTAACTGGTAACTCGTTCGCGGTTGCTGCTTTAACCTTTGCACATGACTCTAAAACTAAGGTGTCTCGACTCCAATACAATCAAATACGGTTCTATGAAAATAGCTCTGTAATAGATACCGTTGATATTACACCTGATTATTATACAAAGTCGAAAGTTGATGTTAATGCCGACAATACATACTCAATAGACTATTATAATTCGACAAGTACGGACGCAAGTCCTGAGGGAGAGGTGTTAAATGGGTGGGAATACAATCTTTGTTCTATCGGAGATGTGCTTCAATATGAAGACCCCTCAATTTTGGGAAACAAGCTCATTGATAAAATTAACCTCGCCTCAAGCGAACTCAGAAACATGTTCATATCACAAGACCAAGAGTTTGCAGATTTGTCTAACAGAGACATTGCTAGACTCAGACAACCAGTCGCTTTGCGAGCATTATATTACATTTTCACTGAACTAATTAAGAAAGAAGACGATGTACCTAGTAAAAAAGCCAAGACATACAACACTCTATACAATGATAAGCTCAAAGAAATAACAGATATTATCAACAAAGAAAACGACAAAATAAGAATATGGGGACAGTCTAGGGTATTGAGATGATAACCTATGAATTCAGCCAAGCAGAAATAAATGCAGTTATTAAAAATGTTGGCAGTATAGAAAATGCATTATTCAATCCTACTATATTAAACAAAGTAGCGTTGGACGTTAAGCAACGCATCAAATTAAGGACTCAGGGCGGTAAAGATAAGAACTACAAAGCATTTAAGAAGTATTCAACTGGGTATTCATCAAAAAAAGGCAAAACCCTAGTTAATCTAACAGATACGGGCGGTATGCTTAACTCTATGACACAAAAAGTCATGTCAAACGACACGGCTAAGATATTTCTTAGCACTAAAGAATACCAAGCAAGGGCTAGATTTAACATTGATTATGGCCGTGACTTTTGGGGTGTTAATGCTAAAGATAGGGATTTTGCATTTAGCACATATCAAAAAGCCACAGCGCTAGAGCTAGCTAAAAAGGGAGTCACATCGTGAGAAAATCAGAACTAAGAACAGCAATGCGTAATTTACTACTTAAGAAATTCGATAACGTAGAGGAATTTATGTACCATCCTGCTGAATATGCTGAATTGTCTGGTAGTTTCCCGTATATAACGATGGTGTTTAATCAATGGACACCACAAAATACCGCGTTATACGGCACTCAATCAATAGAGATTATCGGAATAGCTAGTGGTGATAAAGATACGCTTATGGATAAGGTAGATCAAATAGAGAATGATATTATCGACGCTATCTATAAACAAGACCCCAAAGCTAATATAACCCTAGTGGATAACAACAACCTGTTTGCACCTTTTGGGATAAATGCAGGGGTGTATTTTCCATATGCAGGATGTCGTATATCTTGCACGGTAGCCAATGTTAAGTCGTGATATAATAAAAAAGGATGGCATTATGGCATTTGACGATAAAAAAGAATCCAAAAAAGAAGAGATAAAAGAAGTTAAGGCTAAAAAAGCTATCAAGAAGATAGTTATTAAACCTCATTCTTTGCATAGATAACTTGGCAATAAATAAAAGGAGATAAAAAATGGCTCAAGAAAAAAGATATTCTTTTGGTATAGATAACGCTACTTTTGTAGATGAAGATTGCAATGTTTATTCCATAGAAGACCCACAAAACTTCAATATCACAATGACCTATGAAAAAGCAGAGCATCGTGGCGGTACTAATAACGATGTAAGGGCTACTAAGGTTCATACTCGTGGCGCTGAGATCACGCTAGGCACTGGGGTTGTTGATGAATCCCTAGCACAATTGCTAACAGGTGGTACATTGACGTCGCTAGGTACTTCAGCTGCTTCAATAACTACTGGTACTGCAAACGGTGTTAATACGCTAACTGGAACGACTGCAAGTATTCCAACGGCAATTACTTCAATTGTTATTAATAGCCCGTCTCTTGTTGAGACAGACGATTACTACCTTGAGGGACTTGATTTTGACGCTGTTAAAGTTGTAAGGGTTAATGATGGCAAGATAATTGTATCTAGCATAGCGTTGACAACTGCTGCTGAGATTAACATAGATACAGATCGAGGGCTGGCGATATTTACGGCTGCTACTGGATTTGATTCTATAACAGTAGGTGAAAAGGCATATGTAACAACTCGTAAAGCTATCACAGAGATGAACCAAGCTGTAAGCTTTGATAGTAATAAGCCTGGTAAATTGTCTTTACGTGCGAGCGTAACTGATGATGGTGTACAACGTCTTATCAACGTACCAGTAGCGCAACCAACTGGAAGCGTTCAGGGCATGAGTGCTAGTGAATTTATTCTTAATGATTTAACAATGGGTGCAGAGGTTAGCTCTTTAGGAGAACTAGCTAACATCATAAGTAATAAATAATGATAAATGTACTCGAAAATCACAAACGAGTAAGAGTAGGTGGGGTTGTCGTGACAATACGGCAACTCTCCCCTGCCCTATTTATTGACTCAAAAGACATATTACCTATTAATAATATAATTGAGGCTGTAAACAGTGACGATAAGGCTATGGATAAGTTAGAAAAAGAACAAGATAAGATCAAGGAATCTATTAAAAGCCTGATAATTAAAGGTACTGTTAAAGTTAATCATTGGTTTAAGTCAAAGAAAATAGAAGATGTTATTGATGTGCTTATGGAAAAGCCTGAGATTTACAGCTACCTATTTGTACGTATTTTAAATCACTCGCTCGGTATAAAAAAAAAAGTTTCGAACCTGTTCTCATTAACAGAGAATTTGCGTCCGCTATTTACGGATTAGCAACAACTTACTCTAAACTACCTCACGAAATAATCAAACAAAACTCACAAGAATGGTGCTTTAACCTTATTGTTACGTCTATAGGGCGTGAAGAGGAATATAAGCAGAGCCTTATCGCACAGCTAAAGACACATCATATAACGCCAAGCGGTAAAGAAAGTATTAAACAGCTAGAAAACTCATTAAAACAAGCAGGTAATAAATAATGGCAGATAATGAATTAAATATATTAATCAAACTAAAGGACATGTTCAGCAAAAGTGCTGACAAGGTAGACAAGAGCATTAAAAAGATTGGCACTGACTCTACCAAGGCATCTAAAGGGGTTAAAGACCTCAATAAACAGACAAGCTCAATGAGTAAGTCTATAGGAAACTTAATTAAAGGTGGCGCTTTGGCGGCGGTTGCTAAAGGGATTTTCAATATAGGTAAAAATGCTATTGGTGCGGCTGCTGATTTAGAACAACAAATAGTAGCTTTTGAAGTTATGTTAGGTAGTGCCGAGGCTGCTAAATCGTTAATGCAAGAGATCAACAAAGTTGCAGTTAGTACCCCTTTTGAGCAAGCGGATATTATAGACTCTACTAAAAAATTACTAGCCTTTGGAATAGCGGAAGATGTTGTTATTAAAAAGTTTAAAATGCTAGGTGATGCGTCACAAGGTAATAAGCAAAAACTAGACTCATTAACAAGAGCATACGGTAAAGTATCGGCTAAAGGCAAAGTATCGATGGAAGAGATCAACATGGTTACTGAGGCTGGTGTCCCTATCTTGGACGCAATGGCCGAGAGTTTAGACACTACCAAAGAAGAAGTAATTAAACTTAGTGGTCAAGGTAGGTTAATGGCTAAAGACTTCGACGCTGCTTTTCAGACAATGACCAGTGAGGGCGGTATATTCTACCAATCTATGATTAAACAATCGAAAACAATGGGCGGTTTAATGTCTACAATGAGCGGTAACTTTTCTTTAGTGTCGCAGGAGCTAGGGAAAGCGTTATTACCAATAGCGAAAAAAGTAGCAATAGCAATTAATAAAATCGTTGGTGCGTTTTTGGGCATGTCGGACGGTGCAAAACAAACAATAGGCATTATAGTCGCGGTAGCTGGTACATTAACACTATTAACAACTGGATTCTTTGCTGTATCGGCAGCAGCGGCGGCAATGGGTATAGCGATCAATGCTGCTACTCTTGGAATACCTCTTGCTATCGGTGCTATTGTGGCTGGTGTTGTGATGTTGGTACAAAACTTTGATAAATTAAAAGATGGTGTCACTACTGTATTTGGCGATATCAGAATAGCTATGAATAACGTGTTAATCGGTGTCCTAGAGTTTGTAACTAAAATGACAGATGTGTTGAATAAATTACCAGGCGTAAATATTGATACAGAGGGCGCTATTGAAAACCTAAATAAACTTAACGAAAAAATAGCAGAACAAAAAGAAAAAAGAATTTCCGATAATGAAGAACTGGCATCGATGGAAGATGAGAAAAACGCATCTAGCCTAGAAAGAGAGACGGCACACCTAGAGAATATGCAAGCGTTACGAGATGAGTTCTCGGCAGTAGAGATCGAGACAGACCTAGAAAAAACAGAGGCAAAAAAAGAACGACTTGAGGAATGGTATATATATGAACAAGAAAGGCTAATTGGCCAAGAGGAAGCGCTTGCTGAATTAAATGCTACATATGCAGAGCAAAAAGCATTACTACGTGAATCCGAGGTACAAGCGTCAATTGCTGCTTCTGAAAAAGAGTACATTAAAAACAAAGCGATTAGAGAGCGCCAAGTTAAAGACGCTATAGGCTTCTCAAAAATAGAAATGAAATGGAACAAGGCTCGTGCTGAGGACTTTGATTCGTGGGAAAACTTTATGCTCAATGCCAAAGACTCTAAAAGTAAAGAGTTGGTCGCGATTGCAAAGGCTCTAGCAATAAAGAATATCATCTTTGACACTGGTAAGGCTGCAATGGCTGCTTATTCATCATTAGCGCCAATACCTTTTGTCGGGCCTGTTTTGGGTGCTGCCGCTGCTGGTGCAGCGATAGCTTTTGGGGCTGAACAAATACAAACTGTACAATCTGGTGGTAGCTTTGCATCTGGTGGTGTTGTTGGTGCTACTATGGGTGCAGATAACACGCAAATCAATGCCAGAGAGGGCGAAATGGTTCTCAATGCAGACCAACAGGGCGAGCTTTTCGACGTAGCACAAGGCGGTGGCGCTGGTGGCGATTTGAATATAGCTGTCAATATAGATGGCCAGGCCATGATGTCATCGACCATTACTAATTATAACGAGGCTAAAAAATCTGGTACTTTGGAGGTAGATTTTCAATGACAATTAATGGCAACGCGAAAATATTTTACATGAGCTACTTACTAGGATCACAATTATCTACGGCGACTGCATCGACGGGTGATGTTACAGCAACTTATGATAATAACCCTGAATCATTCTGGATAAGTGTTGGTAGTGACGATTTAACAACAGAGGATATTGAGTATACTTTTGCCGAGGCAATGAACATTGATAGAATCTTGCTTAAATACGAGAACTGGAAAGAGTTTACCTGTCAATATTGGACGGGTTCAGCGTGGGCTGATTTCACAAACGTAGTTGATGAAAAGGATGGAACACCTGTAACTGGTATTTCATATACCGACAACGCATTGGCAAACATATTCTTTGAATTTGACCAGGTATCAACAACTAAGATCAAGTTTTCTATAACAAAAACATTTGTAGTTGACGAGCAAAAGACCATTGCAGACATATTTATTTCACTTGAGATAGGTACTTTTATTGATGATATTTTATCTACGCCCAATAAGTTTAGTTTAGAATGGCAAACAGGAGAAAAGATACAAAAGCTAAGTAACGAGGGCTCTAAATTGTTACTCAAGGGCAACAAAGCGCTTATGAAGATAGCAATTAAACAGCTATGGGAAGTTGACGATCAACAAATAGTGGCAACTATGTTCTCGTTAAGAGAGTGTGCTATATCGTTGTGTGGTTGTGATTGTGGCGATTACGTACATGAGGGCTGGCGATTACAGGATGTTTATAACTGTATTGTAAGTAAGAATTTCAGTGCTAACCATAATGTAGGGCGCGACAAATCGATTGGCTATGACTATAAATTCCAGTTGTTAGAGGTATAGAGTGACGACGGTAGAAAATTATGTAAAAAACGGAGTATTAAAACCGTATTGGGAACTACAAATCAAGCGCTTACAGGGCGGTGCTTATGAAGCTTCATGGGTAACGATAACAAGATATCTATTGCAAAAGGGCCAAGCTAAGATCAAGCGAAAACTAGATGTTAGCGAGTATGGATTTGGTAACTTTTCTGTTAGCAACGCTAAGTTTAAAATCGATAACTCAGGCGGTATATTCTTCCCACCAAACATACAAAATAGCTTATTCTTTGGCTATGATTCACGCCAATATACTAAGGTTAGGTATGAGGCTGGATATATTGATACCGACGGCTCGCGGATAGAAGAGAAGGTATTCGAGGGCTTTGTTAGCGAAAAGACGATTAAAACAGACATTATGAAAGGGACATGCACATTTACAGCGGTGTCTTACGACGGTATTTTACAGGACAGGAAAACAGGAGCGTCTCAATTCTCAGCTTCGCTAACAGTCACTCAGGTAGCAGCGAGTTTATTCACAGATACCGAGGTGTTGAAATACTTAGGCTATGATGGTGGTAAAATTAACCCTAAATTAAACAGTACAATAGATGTAACGACCGAGTATAACGGAAAGACGGTCAAAGATGTTTTGGACGATGTATGTAATAGGGGTAATTCAGTTTGGTATATCGATGATGCTTTTGATTTGGTTATCCAGGCTAGACAGCCGAACGCTGGCACTCCTTATGCTTTTGTCGGTGGTAATACCAAAAATAAAGAGGTTAATATAATAGATAGGTTTGATTATGATGAGGGCTATAAGAACATAATCAACTACGTTACATGGAAAGAAGGATCAACGGAATCAGTTTTTTCTGCTGATAGTAGCAATCTAGCAACTTATGGTACTAATGATATAGAGATAAGCGGAGAGGACATAACCACCTACGCCACAAAAGAAGCTATAGCAAATAATATTATAGATGATAACAAAGCGCCCTTGCGTCGCATTACTATACGAACTATGTACATGCCTAACTTTTTTAATTTATTTGATACAGCTACTATCGACTGGAACGGATCACCGATAACCTCAGATGTGTTTATATGGAACTTACAGGACTGGAACGATAATAAATACTATTTAACGCTAGCAAGTGGCTTTAATTTAGATACGACTACTAAATGGATGATTCTAGGTTGGGAATATGCAACAGGCGATAGCACAATGGACATATATTTAGTTGAGACAGGATTATGATAATCGAGACTAAGTCGTGATATAATAAAAAAGGACGCTTAATTGTCTAGTAATTCACTAACTATTATAGGTACTACCAACAAAATCAGGGCAGTAGGAACTCACGTTGACCAATACGGCCTCGCTATAGGTGGCGATATCCCGTGCAGAACAACAACAACGCCATATAACCCAACCACAGCCGAGAGTATCACAGGCGGCGCAAGCGTAGGTACTTCAATAGCGCCTTTTAGCGCGATACATTTAACGGCTGATAGTAAAATATGGCAAGGTGATGTCGAGTTTTCTGGTGGTGCGGGTGGCGGTGGCGGTGGACTCGAATCATTGGCGCTAGCTAACTCTTTAGATAAGCAAGGTGCGTCTTACCCACTGCCAAATAATAAGCACCTAAGAAACGCATTTACAGACGATACAGAGATGTTGTTATACTTGAGAAAAAGCTATTCTACTGCCGACACCACTGCGTTTGTTGCGGATCATGGCTTGGCAAGTGAGTTAGAAACGCTTAACGATTTCCAAACAATAGGGGACTTCACAACAGGCACGTCCGCACCTACGCTTAGTGTTAATACTACAGACTATCTCGAAAACACGCAATCAATTAAGTTTACTGCTACTGCGCTGAATGGCTCGGCTGATATGTACGAGAGCGTCACATTGTCGCTAACAGATAGGAATTTTAGGGTATCTTGCTATCCTGATGAATTAACAAATGTAACTAGTGTATATATTGTACTTTATACTAGCTCAGGCAATCAAAGAAAGTTTGATTTTGCCGTTGCTAATTTAACAGTTGATACATGGAATCACTTAACTTGCGACCTTAATTTAG
Organism: bacterium; assembly: GCA_024206195.1. Next base: position 34,194 of record JAAGZO010000680.1, read on the forward strand.
ATGATGGAGCTACATCAGGTGGTGTAACAGTCACAGATACAGGTACTTTTGAGCGGTTAACGATTACAAGAATTTATTACGGTATTACAACAAACTCAGCGCAAACAGTAGTACCAAGTTTTGACTTATCGAGGGCTATTTCAGATAAGCCGTTGTTAATTCCTGATTATGGACTCTCTTCTGTTATTCAAGATAGCACTAATCAAGATACGCTTACAATTACAGATGAAGATGATACCGATTACACAACAAAGGGAACATTCACAATTGCAGCTACTTTAGGGAACAATTACACGAATATAAGCTCTGTGAGCTATGCAAGTTCAAGTACTGGTGATGTAAGCAATAACAAAATGCAATTCAAGGCCACCGCATCAGGCCAAAATGCACAAACGTGTAAACAACATGAGATACTAGCAACACCTACAACTATGGCAGCGGCAACGCTTGAGTCATTTCTAAGATTTTATGATGATTCTTTTGAAGTTGACTCATTCCCTACTACTGGCACTATTAATCTAAAAGAGATATCGGCAGCGGCAACAGAAAAGGGGCGATTTTTAGATGATAGTTGGTTTTACGTATTCAAAAAGCTACAAGGTGGGCGAGTAAATCAGACAATGAGCGGTAGTTATACTGTTAATTTTATGCGGTTACAGCTAAGCGCTAACGCTGGGGACTCAGGCGATTTAATCACACTCGCTCACGATGGTGATAATTCATTTGGCAGTGACACTACGGGCTATTATGTCGTTCCTGAAAGTGCATATCTTGAATATAGCGCAGGGGCAAAAACGGCGTCAACATTCACGCGAGCTATACCAGCGGAATTTTTGCTAGATAATGGCATAAATGTTATTAAATATAGTGATTATCCGTATCTTTTCAGCAACTGGAAACTAAACGAAGACTCTGGAAACGCAGTTGATTCTCTCGGGGAACAAACACTAACCCAGATTGGTGTTGTCCCAACGTCCACGGATGGCGTATTTGGTAAAGCAAGAGGCCCGTTTGGTGCATCTAATTATTTTAGCCAAACCGCTGGTAGCAATTATGAGTCGTCGCAATTTTTTATTATGGGAATAATAGATACAAGCGTCACGGGTGCTACTCAACACATCTTTGGAAAAACAAATGGAGCAAATAACGGCTATGTGCTCGCTGTTGATACAGCTAACTCCTTGAATATTTCCTATTATGGGGTTGTTAATGATTTGGTTCCTTCTTCTACAAATGTGTGTGATGGAGAAAAACATCTTGTTTGTTTTGCAAGCTTAGCCACAAGCGGTACTGCAAATTCAAGACTATATATTGATGGTGTTTTAGATGCCTCGGCAAATGGAGCTAGCTTTTCTACAGCAGGGCCATTAAATGTCAGCCCGCTTACAGTAGGTGCAAAAATTTCTGGCACCGAACCATTTCAAGGTCTCTTGGAGGGATGGGTTTATGCAAATGTAGTCCCCTCTTCTCAAGGCGAAATGGATGCGCTGGTTGCTGCAGTGTGGAACAATGGTGATATTCTAGAATGGGGTGCCGTTGGTGGTTCTTTTATTGCGAAATATGAAATAACAGAATTAACAAATGTTAATAAATTGGAAACAATCACCACGCTAAAACGTGACGACACCAGCAATCAAGACCCTGTTTTGTATGAGACAGGAAGTTTAATATATTAAGGAGAGACAAGTGTTAGCAAAAATTGACAACTCAAAAAACAAAGTACATGTTAAAATAACTGAAAAAGTTACGGTAGGTAAAGTGTATGAGGCATGTTTATCAACTGTGTTGCTGAAAGATGATAATGATATTGTAATTGAAGCTGATTTAATAGTTGAGAAAGACGTTGAAATTGCTTTGTTACAATCTAAACTTAGCTGGTATGAAAGCAATGTCAAAACACTGTCCGCTTTGGAATGGTCAGAGTATAATAGCATAGGGAGTTCATAATGAAACTTACTATTACCGATATCATAAAGATAACAGCTGTAGCGATAACAACTACCCTTGCTTTTGGTGCAGCGTTCCAAAAAATCGAGGCTAATTCAGCCAAGATCAAGTCGCTACATATATATTATAAAGATGTATCAACCTCATTGAATACCATAACTAAAGATGTAGCGGAGATTAATGGTCAGTTACAAATAATGATAAGAGATAGATACTAGAAAGAAATGAGATAAAATGGCAATACTAATGGCTATCTTAAACTTTATAAAGGAGTTTTTCATGAAAGACTATGAATATATAAAAGAAGCTAGAGACAAGGTAATTTGCAGATTTACACTTATAGACCCTATAGAGAAGAAAGCACAAGGCACTATGTACTTTAATGGTGAAGTGTTTGAAATTATATCAGGCCCATACGGTAGGGGTTACGCGCCAAGAGGGAACTATAAGGCTTATTCCGATCAGCTAAAGCACTCGGACAAAAAAGCATATAGCCAACATGATTTTGGTTGGTATTTGCCGATAGGACCACAGTTTGAGACATATAGAACAGGGCTGATGATCCATCCTGACGGTAATGTAAAAGGTAGTTTAGGATGTATTGCAATTAACTTTCTTGACCTAAATGAGAATGTTAAATGTTATAATCTTTTTAGAGATTATTTTGAGAAGAATGGGATATTGAACGTAGAAATAGTGTGATACAATATTGGAGCGGTATGATAAGCTTAAAACTTAAATTAACTTTTACTAACATTATCGGTGCTATCGGTTTATTTATGTCTATCGCAAAAGAGGTTGACGCTGGTATATATGCATGTGCAGCGATGATCCTTGGCAGGAGTACTGCTAAATACTTTGGAAAAAAGAATGCGTAAGCTATTCATAATATTATTCATCCTATCAAATATACTAACATGGTACATAACCAAACTAAATGTAGAGCCTGAACGCATAGTAATTACTCAGGAAAAACAGATAATAAAATACAGGGAAAAGATAAAGCGTATAGAAGCCGTAGAAAAGAACGAGCGTTTTTTGTTTATTTTTAAAAAAGGTGAACTATTATGGGGAATTGGTGGTTACTTATTTGGTGTGTTATAATAAGGCTCTCATCTCAACGGTGGCTCACCGCCCCCCCTACACCAAGTGGGCCACCAACTAATAACAAACCGTCCACGCCACTATTTATAAGCGCAACCTTGGACGGTATTTAACGGAGATATATGGCTAAGTTCAATAAGACAGATTGGCAAATACTCAAGTACGCTATTCAAGGCTCTCCATATGAATATGGATATGAGTTGCATCATATGGTAAAAGGACAGCGTGAAGAGGCATTGTCGCTAGTTATACCGCTTACTTTATCGGAGCATGGTACACAGTTCTCACATGCTAAAAACTGGCCTGATTCTAGGTCTGTTCCAAGCGAAAAAAAGCAAGAGGCGATAGAGTTCTGGAAACACTTCCTAACAGAAGATGATTTTAAGTATTTCTACGACAGAGACATGGTGTGACTGAACACGAAATACAAGCGCAGATAGTAGCGTATTTAAGACTAAAGAATATACTTGTTTTTAATTTAGATGTAATGAGTGGCTTGCAGTTTTTCTCACATAAAGACCATCGCAGATTTGCCTTTATAAACCACCATAAAAAGATAGGCTATGAAAAGGGCCAGCCCGATATAATAATCGTGTTACAGGACAATCTCGTTGCTGTGGAGGTAAAAACAGAGACAGGCAGACTATCCAAAGAACAGAAAGATATAGAAAATAAACTAACATCCTTAAATAATACATATCTCGTTTGGCGGTCCTTAGATGATGCTATCGAATGGTGTAAAAGCTCATATTAAACAAACTAACCGCCAATAGCGTGTTATTGCTAGCATGTATGGAAACACCTATACCCAAACATTAAACAATTATAATATCAGCATTAAACATATCGAGCATGTTCTCGGCATGATAATTAAAGCTTGCATTGCTATACATATACATATATACTTATATGCATGTCAAAAACAAAAGCCAACGCTATTGTCGATAAGCTTAGAGCAGATGGGAGTATTGTGACCCCAGGCGCTTGTGCAAATTGCAAAAAATTATGTACCCCAATAGCACACCATGATGATTATACGAAGCCATCTAGAATTGTTTTTATTTGCAGAAAGTGTCATACAGGTGTACATGCTAGAAAAATAGAGATAGCTGAAAATCTTTACGTTGAATATCCTAATAAATATGTTTATTTCTATGATGAAAAAGCGGAAGATAGACAGTTTAATTTCCGAACAACGAAGCAAGTTGAAGACATGCTTATAGAAGGAGCAGAGCATATGGACATGACAAGATCAGGATATCTTAAACAGTTGATCATAGCGAACAATGTTAAACTTAATAAAATAGAGTTGGGAGATAATATGAGAACAGAACAATTTAATATACGAATTAGCAAGAAAACAAAAAAACAAATAGAAGAAAATGCCAAGGAATTAAGTGATATATCTTGCAAGCATATTTCTCAGGCTTCCTACATAGAGAGACTAGTCGCTAATGATTCTAAGTGAGATAGACGGCCTAGTGCTAGACAATGAAAAGTTGCTAGATGACATAGTTGCTCTACATGAAGAAATAAGCAATCTTGCAAGATCAGGAGACAGACAGGAAGTTGTTATTGCCGGCCTTAACAAGATAATAGAGGAATTAGTTAATAAATGAGCGCAATAGACACAAATAATAAAAGAGCCAAGCTAAAGACGTACGACTTTGTTAGAAAGCCTACGCCAAAGCAATTAGCGAGTAAGATGTGGCAATTAGAACAGTCATTAAAATCAACTGGCACGGTTGTTAGGAAAGGAAATAACTAATGTTTATAGAAAACGCATTGAATTTCGTTGCCTGGATTCCTCTTGTATTTTTTGGTACGGCTCTCCTTTTAGGAATTTTGATAAACGAAACTGCAAGAGAATGGTTATTAATATTGTTGTTAGTGGCGTGGTTTGCGTGGTCAATTAACAGGCTATTTTATTAAAAGAGCTGCCAACAATGGGGTTCCTTTATCGGATTAAAGTTGTGGAACTTAAATGAAACAACGCCCCAGTAACTTATGGGTGGGTAGATCAGTGCGTTTGACTAACGTAAACGGGTGGTCGTAGAGCAAGCATGGAGTCAATGCTGTAAAGCTTTATGTGACAGGTTCGAATCCTGTCCCCACCCCCAGTAATGAGAGGAGTAAATAATGAGCTATGCAACAGTAACTTTCAGCGTTACACCAGAATGCAAACACGAGAATGGTGTATATCGAACATTAAGATTTTGGATATTCACTAAAAGATACTTTATCTGTACTGATTGTGGCGAGGCTATACCAAGGAGTGAGTTAGAAATAAAGGACTAGAATATATTTGTTTACATTACTTGACAATGTGTGTATAATGTAACTGTTCTTAAATGAACAATTCCGCGGGGTGAGTCAGTCATGTTTCTTGCCCCGCTAAACATGACGGAGCGACTAATGACAAAAGAATACCCAATGACAAAAGAAGCCAAAGTAATCCTACATCTATGTGCAGACATTGGTTCTGACAGTAGTTATTATCAAGATCATGGAGACTATGGTGTTCTTATAGTTGGCAAAAACATAGGGGTTGAAAACTATACACCTCCCGATAATGTTTACGGTGTTATAGCTAATCCTGTTTGTACTAACTTCTCTACAGCTAATGGATTTCATAAAAAACGTCATAATGATGATGATTTAGAAATGGTAAAGCATTGTGAAAGAATAATAAAGCAATGTAATCCTAAATTCTGGGTCATTGAAAACCCTGCAAACGGCACTCTAAAGGATTATCTTGGCGATCCTACTGTTATCTATCAACCGTGGGAATACGGAAGCCCTTGGACTAAAAAGACGGCACTGTGGGGTAATTTCACTATACCTAGACCACTATATAACAAATGGCAGGATGTTCCTAAAAACGATAAGCTGTATGTCAGGCCTGGTCGCCCAAAACCATCACTAGCCTTCCTGCATAAAAGTGCAATAAATCACATAGAAGAGTTTAAGCGGTTCACTCCGTATATTAAAAACGATGCAGACTTTAGGTCATTATGTAGCCAGGGATTTGCAGAACAGTTTTTCTTAGCGAATAAATAAGGGGTAAAGATGACAGATAAAGAAGATATATTAAACAGTCTATCCCCTCTTTTTTTAGAGGCAAAAGAAAAAGGACTATGGTTTCATACTAATTATCAAGACTTATGGTTTTCGCCAAGTGAACTAAAAAATGCTCAGTCAAAAGGGAGTTTTATCTGGGGGATTACCAACTGGGAGCTACGAGACCCTAAAGAACAATTCTATTCAGATGAATTCATAGAAAAGATGATTAATAACTACAAGCAACATAATAAAGATATTGAGAAAAGGATTTCATTAGAATAAATAAGAGGTAAAGATGACAGAAGTATATAAAACAGAAGAAATTAACAAATTAATGAATATGCTTATTAACTACATCCGAAACAATGGCGTTCTTAAAACATCAAGAGAGTCAGGATTAAGCAAAAGCTTTATTTCAGACTTAGTAAACGGCAAACGTAACCCATCTATTAGAACGGTAGATTTATTACTAGAGACCATGTCATAACTGATTGTCTATAAACTTAGTTTTGTAAAAGCACTAGATTGAAAGGAGGAGAAGTATGAATGATGGACATTACTATAAGGGTCTGTGTGATACATGCACACATAATTCAACTAATTGGTTAGGAATGCCAATGTGGTGTGATAAATATGATGTGCCTATAAACTGTGTTGATATAGCTATTAATTGTCATCTTAAAGGAATTCTCCTCCTCTACAACGTATAGCTTACTAGTGGGCAATTGATTATTAGCAGTAGGGGAACTCATGACACGGAGAGGCCAATCCCATATTACTAAGGCCATTGTAGGAGTGCATAACCAAACTACTTACTACATACTACTGATAATCTCTTAA
>JAAGZO010000681.1 GCA_024206195.1 bacterium
ATACTTAGCAAATTTGCTGAGTAAAAGCCCTGATGCTATAAGTTGTAATCAATGCCAAACAAAACAGTCAGAAACCGGAAGAACATTGAAAGTTGAACAAAAAGTGTTAGAAGACAACGAAGAAAGAATAAGAACAGAAGAAATACCTAAAGAGACTAATTTAAAGGCTGAGAATGGAAAACTAACTCTGGTAAAGTCAGTGGTTAGGTATCGGCCACGATAGCCTATTCTTTATTAACGTGTACTTTGTCCATTAAATAGTAATTGTGCGTCGGTATCTTGTGCGCAGTTTATGAGTCGATGATCAATGCGGTATTGTGCCACTTAATCTGGGTGATTCTTTAGGCGCCCTTTTGAATAGCTAGTATGTTTTGTGTATACTAGTTAGATGTGCAGTTCTATTCCTATTCAAATACTAGAGGAATTGAGGTGGATTTCCTTTTTGTTATCTTGCCCCTTTGCTTTCTCATAGAGCAGTTCTCTGGTGCTTTCTGAGTTTGTTTAA
>JAAGZO010000682.1 GCA_024206195.1 bacterium
CCTTATCCAATATTATTGGTGGACCAAGTTAATCAGATGTTGCTTTCGACACCTACTGCTACTCCTGGGCAACCTTTGGTTCCCCAGGATCTTTTTGAAGCTACAATGATGCAAATTCGACCTATTTTAAGAGAACATCTTCATTTTCATTTCTCTCATCGTCCTAAAGGCTATTCATTTGACAAACTTTTAGAGAAATGTACTAGTATAATTAGCATGGTTGCTACAAAATATCAAAGTAAGTCTCGAAATTGGGAAATGATTACGCAATAACTTAAAAAAGTTGCTGGTGATGTTTTTGTGTATCATATGAAAAATTCAACAAGACTTCAAATAGCAACTGGATTAATAGAACCTGAAGCTGAAGAATTCATTACCATAACAAGACTTGGATCACCACCTCCTATTAGTTCTGAATCGAAAACATCTGCAGATGAATCCGAAGAAAATAGGAAGAATATTGAAAAAGAGGGGGCTCATCAAAGAAGAGCTGAACAGGAAGAACAAGAAAAGCAACGAAAGGAGCAACAAA
>JAAGZO010000683.1 GCA_024206195.1 bacterium
TAATGGCCCTACACCTACGCCTTCAACATTACCTGTTATTGTATATGCGCTTGCCATACTAACAACTAGTAAAAACATCAATGTTGTGATTGTTAATTGTATTGTTGTTTTCATTTTATCCCACCACTATTGTCCAATCAGTTGTAACGCTTCCTGGCACCACTCCTACTCCTGTCGGTCCTACGACAAAACTCATGGTAGTTGTGTTTGCTATCAAGTCATATGTATAAATTGCAGGTAATCCATTTACAATGTAATTTCCTGCGCCGTCATCATCTACGACTTGTACCAGATTTGCTGTCCCACTTTCAAAGACTCTTATTGTTGAATTAGGCACTAATGTGAAAGTAACATTTTCTATCACTGTACCTGAGATTCCGCCTGCAATTGAATTGTCTTGTGTCAAGACTTCATCTCTTGTCACAGCACTTGCAGAGATTGTGTATGATGTATCTAAAACATCCTGGAATCCTGGCTTGAATACTGTGAAGTTATAATCGCCCATCTCGACTGTTGCAAAGGAATAAGTTCCATCCTCAGCAGATGTTGTAGATTGGATGACTACGCTATTTTGGATCAACTGAATTGTTGCTCCGAAGATTGTGTTGTTTGAATCTGTAATAACACCTGACAATGCACCTATTGTATTGAATGGAGTCAAGTATACATCCTGTGTTGCTGTCTCATTAGCCAGCAATGTCATTCCGTTTACTGTTTCCTGATTGTAACCTGCAGCTGTGACTGTCATATTGTAGTCTCCTGCTGGTACAGCAAGTGTATAACCACCGGTTGCATTTGTAGTTGTTGAACCGATTACTCCTGTTCCCTGTCTTAACTGCACAACTGCTCCTGCAATTGTTACATTGGTTACATCTTCGTAGATGACACCTTGGATGTCTGCAGTCAAGTCTACTGTAAAAGTAGTTGTTGCACTGTTGTTATTACCATAATTATCGCTTGCATTCACCAAGATAGTATGGACTCCTTCAGGCAATGTAAGTGTAAGTACATCAGTACAATCTGCCATTGCAATAGTTGTCAAATTATTTATCTTGTATAAACAGGATGTTGCATCAACACCTGTTTCAGCATCTGTAACAGTTATGTTCAGATCAAATGCACCATATATTGTGCTTGCATTTGCTGGACTGTTTATTGTGATTGCTGGAGGTATTGTGTCCACAATATCGAATTCCCATGTGCTTGATGTGCCGTCATTGACACCGTCTGAACATATGACATTCCATGTGTGTGGTGTGTAATCCAATCCTGTCACGACGAATGTTGTTAATGTGTTGTTCAATACTGAATTATTTGTCTGATTCAAGACACCATCAATGTATAATGAACATGTCAAATTACTTGCAGTGTCATCAACAACAATGAATGTGAAGTTGACATCCTGTGTATTATTGAACTGTGTTGCATTTGTTGGTGTTTGTATTGTAACAACTGGATCATTGTTTGGTGTTGGTGTTATCTCAATCAGTACACTGTCTGTTCCAGTCTGATTAATACTGTCTGTTACAGTCAATGTGATTGTGTGATTACCTTCACTCAAGTTATCCAGGTTAAATGTGTTACCTGTGCCTATCATGCCATCAACATCTGATGTCCATTCAAGGCTTGCACCTGTTAGATTTCCATCTTCTACATCAACGCCAGTACCATTGAAAGTTACGTTTGTACCGACCATGTATTGTGTATTGTTAACAGGTTCTATGATTGTAGCGACAGGAGCGTTATCGACTGGGATTACTGTAATCTCAATCTGAACACTGTCAGTGCCTGTTTGATTTGCACTGTCTGTTGCTGTTAATGTAATTGTATGATTTCCAACGCTTAGGTTATCAAAGTCAAATGTGTTACCTGAACCGAACACACCGTCAACATCAGATGACCACTCAAGGCTTGCACCTGTAAGTGCACCATCTTCAACATCATTACCAGTTCCGTTAAATGTTACATTTGTACCTTCTTGGTAGCTTGTAGCGTTTAGTGGAGCAATGATAGTTGCCGTTGGGGCATTGTCGATTGGTAATACTGTGATTTCAATCTGAACACTGTCTGTTCCTGTTGCATTATCGCTATCTGTTGCAGTCAATGTGATTGTATGATTACCAATACTTAGGTTATCAAAGTCGAATGTTTCACCAGTGCCAATTGCACCGTCAACATCAGATGACCACTCAAGGCTTGCACCTGTAAGTGCACCGTCTTCAACATCATTACCAGTTCCATTAAATGTTACATTTGTACCATTCTGGTAGCTTGTTCCATTAATAGGAGCAATGATATTTGCTGTTGGAGCTGTGTTTGGTGCAGCTGTTATTTCAATCTGCACACTGTCAGTACCTGTTTGATTGATACTGTCAGTTGCTGTAAGTGTTATTGTATGATTTCCAACGCTTAGGTTATCAAAGTCAAATGTGTTACCTGAACCGAACACACCGTCAACATCAGATGACCACTCAAGGCTTGCACCTGTAAGTGCACCGTCTTCAACATCATTACCAGTTCCATTAAATGTTACATTATTACCTGATGTGTAACTTGTACCATTTACTGGAGCAATGATATTTGCTGTTGGAATATTATCAATTGGTGTATCAGTTATTTCAATCTGAACACTTGCTGTGTCAGTTACATTCTGACTGTCAGTTACTGTTAATGTGATTGTGTGATTGCCGATTGTCAATGCACTGTAATCAAATGTGTTACCTGTACCAAATAGACCATCAACATCAGATGACCACTCAAGACTAGCACCAGTTAAAGCACCGTCTTCTGCATCTGTGCCTGTACCGTTGAAAGTTACATTTGTACCATTAAGATATGATGTACCATTCAATGGTGCAATTATTGTAGCTACTGGAGCAGTGTTTGCTGTTGCATTTCCTGAAACAACTTCAATCTGTACACTGTCAGTTGCTGTCAAGTTTCCACTGTCAGTTGCTGTTAATGTAATTGTGTGATTGCCAATTGACAATCCTGAAAGATTAAATGCTTCACCAGCACCTATTGTACCATTGATATCTGATGTCCACTCAAGACTTGCACCTGTTAGGAAAAGATCTTCAATATCAGTAACTAATGCTGTAAATGAAAGCAATGTTTCATTGCCAACAGTTGTACCGTTAGATGGTGATAAGATCATTGGTACTGGTGGAGTATTCACTGTTGAATTTCCTGGAACAACTTCAATTTGTATTGAGTCTGTTCCCCATGCACCAAAGCTGTCAGTTGCATTCAATGTTATTGTATGATTTCCAACTGTAAGTCCTGATACAAGAAGGTTTTCTCCTATTCCTAAGGTGCCATCAATATCTGATGTCCATACTAGGCTTGCACCTGTAAGGTTTCCTTCTTCAGGATCAATAGCCATACCCATGAATGTAACATTTGTTTCGTTTCCGAAAACACTGCCATTTGTTGGGTATATGATTGTAGCGACAGGAGCGCCGTTCACTCCAGATGGACTGACAGTTATAATAACTGAGTCTGTACCTGTTGCGTTAAGGCTGTCTGTAGCTGTAAGTGTTATTGTATGTATTCCCATTGACAAGTTGTCAAGTGAGAATGATTCATCACTACCAATGTTGCCATTAATACTTGATGTCCACTCAAGACTTGCACCTGTAAGTGCGCCATCTTCTGGGTCAGCACCTGTTCCTGCAAAGTCAATTGTTTCATTGTCAAGGAACATTGAACCGTTAACTGGTAATGTTATTGTAGCGACTGGAACCTGGTTAGGAACTGTGCCATTAATTATTTCAATCTGTACACTGTCTGTTCCTGTTGCAGTCAAGCTGTCAGTTACTGTTAATGTAATTGTGTGATTTCCTTCTGATAAATTATCAAGTTGGAATGTTTCTCCATTACTTAAGAATCCATTAACATCAGATGACCATTCAAGGCTTGTGCCATTTAATACACCATCTTCAACATCATTACCAGTACCATTAAATGTTACATTTGTACCAAGTGAGTACATTGAACCATTAACTGGTAGGATTATTGTTGCTGTTGGATCTGTGTTTGGAATTGCATTTACTGTGATGTTTGTTGATGTATTAGAGTCTGAACCGCCAATCACACAAACAAGATCTGCTGTTAGATCAGATGAACCTACAATTAATGCTTCAACTGAGAATGAAAAGTTCATCTCTTCAGGTTCTTCCAATATACTAATAACTTGTGTTCCTGTTGTTACATTTAGTACTGATGGATCTGATGCTGTAAGGTCAAGTGTACAATCTGCAATAGTACCATTAACACCTTCTACCCAAACTCCTGTAACGAATACCTCTCCTTCATTAAATGTTTCATCGCTTAAAGGATAATGTATCCATACATCTGCATTACCAACAGTATCTGGATCAACAACAAAGAACTGTTCAATTTCTGAATCATTAATATTTCCGCTTGTGTCATTTGCAATTACTCTTACATTATATGGACCATACTGATCTGTGTATTCAAATACAGCCCAGTATGTATTTTCTGCTCCAAGAGTTGCAGGTAATTCAACATATTCAAATATACCGCTGCCTCCAACTTGAAAGTAAACTGTATCTACAGCAACATTATCTGTAACATTTGCACTTAGATTGATATCTGAAAGGATTGTTGTTGTTGCAAATGGAGTTGCTGTCAGATCAATAACAGTCGGAGCCACTGTATCTGGGCCTACATCTATTGTTACTGTACCTATTGACTGCATTCCTGCTTCACAAGTTGTCTGAACTGTGATAACTGTGTCATTAACATCTTCTAATGCTATCATGTCCCATGAAACTGTCTGAACTGATGTCAAATCGCCTAGTGCGATTGCAGCAGTTCCTGAGTTCAATGCGACAAATGCATCGTCGAAGAATATTGTTGCTGTACAAGCATATCCTGTGCCGCCGATTGCTGCAATTGAAGCATCCACATCGAATGTTCCATCTATTGCAAATAAGTCCTGCTCATCCGGATATGTTATAATTGTTATTGTATTTGCTGTTCCAGTACTATTCAATTCAATTGTGAAACTTGTACCTTCTGTATCATTCACATTTGCTGAAGTATCTGATGCAACAATTTGAACTGTGTAAACACCGACTTCTAATGTGTTAGTGAAGTCTACTGAGTATGTGTCACCTAAACCTGTCATAGGCAAGGTGAATGTTTCTAATGCACTTGGTGTTGTAAAGATTGCTTCAACTGTACCAACCATGCCTAAGTCATCAACTACATTTGCACTGATTGCTATTGTAGTTGCTTGAAGTGCAGTGTTTGGTGTTGCTGTAACATCTGTTACCCATGGTGCCTGATCATTTTCAACATTGACATTTACCATTATGCTGTCTGAGGAATTTCCTCCGAAAACACAGGTTGTATCTGCATCCAATGGAAGTCCTGCTCCATATGTTAATGCATCAACACTGAATGTTAATGTTTGGCTTGAACCATCTGTAAGATCCCCTAGTACTTCTACTGGAGTTGTAATATTCAATTCTGTTGCAGTGCTTGTAAGAGCAACTTCACATACAAATACATCTCCTGTGACATTAACTTCTACTTCTACATCGAATGTATCTCCGACGGTCATGTTTGCGTCATCTTCTGGGGATAATATTGTTGTTTCTGTATCTCCAAATGAATCTACAACATGGAAAATAGTTGTTGCTGATGCATTCAGACCTTCATTGTCTTCTGCATATGCTTCAACAGTGTATGTACCAAGTTGTGTAGTACCTGAAAATAACATACTGTAAAGATTACCGACATTTGCAACATCTGGAAAATTCTGTACTGTAAGTCCATCTGGGAATACTACCCTAAGATTGACAAAAGCTACTGCTACATTATCTGTAACAATTGCTGATAATGTGACATTTTCAGATTCACTTACAACATATGGTTCTGCTGTAAAATTAGTTATCTGAGGTGCCTGTACATCATCTCCGATTGTTATATTAATTGTATCTGTTGACTGACCGCCCTGTACACATATAGTGTGGATTGCAATTTGTGTTTCTCCTGCACCAATTGCATTGAAGGTCCAGTACTCTGGTGATTGTGAACCTTGTGTGAGATCGCCTACAGTTTGTACTGCTGTATCTACAGTTAGCATTGAACTGTTGTAGAAAGCTTCTGAAACACAGTTGAATACATCTCCACCTACTGCACTGATTAAAGCTGTTAGGTTGAATGTTTCCATGATTGCGAAATTATCGCCATCGCTTGGAGTTAGTATTTCAGTTTCTGTATCTCCGATTGTTTCATTATCATTGATTACAACAAAGGTTGTGCCTTCTGCATCATTGACATTAGCTGAAGTATCTTCTGCAATTATCTGCACATCATACTCGCCAAGTTCAACTGTAGCAGAATAATCTCCGGAATATATGTCACCGGTTGTGACTGCCATTGTTATGTCTGAAACATAAAATCCTGAAGGTGATGTTACTCTTGCAGTGACTGATGCCACGCCGTAATCATCTGTAACATTAGCTGTGATTGTAACTACTTCACTCTGCTGTGCTGGATTTGGTGTTGCATTAACATCTACAACAACTGGAGGTTGATCATCAGCTGAAACAATAACATCATGTGTTATTGTACTTGAATCTCCATCTTCGTCTGTCACAGTCATCTCAACTGGGAAAGTTCCTGCAGTCATGAACATATTTGTAGGATCTGCAATTGCTGATGTGTTATCATCAGTAAAGTTCCATGCCCATGTTTCAATAGCATCGCAATTATCATTTGTTGTTTCATCTGTAAACTGAACAAGTGTTAGATTTGCAATTATTCCTGTAGTAGGTTCAAAACTGAAAGCTGCTGTAGGAACATCTTCATTAACTGTTATATCCCATGTATGTGAAGCAACAACAGTGCTACTAATCATAGCCTGGAAGATTAATTCATGATCCCCTACTTCATCATCATCTGTAGTATAAGTGTATGAGAATCCATTTGAGTTATCAAATGCAATATCCCCATCCCATCTCCATCTATAATGTAGGAGTTGATTATCTGGATTATTTACTGCCACACTAAATGTCTGTGATTCACATTCAGTCATTGCGAATGTGGTATCAAGAGGTGTGCCTGTAACAGTCACATCATCTGATTCTGAATCTTGTACAACGACTTTAAGCCATGCACTATCAGATGTAGAATCTGTTGCAGTTGCAGTGAATAATATATAGTCTGTTCCTGAAAAATCTGGATTGACAGTTGTATCAATTGTAACTCTATTTCCACCACTTATTGATACATCAACCATATCATTTTCTGAAAATGACCATGTAAGTGATGGCTTGTCTTCATAATCTACAAAATTATCAAGATCAAGTACATTTTCATTAACTGTATTTTCATCAACATTGACTGTTCCAAGATCTAATACGATTGGAGCAGTTGTTTCGTATAATGGATTAAAGAATCTTACAACATTTTCTCCTGAACTGTCTCCAGTTGGAGTATAATATAATGTACGTGATAAGGTACTGTCTGGATCTGTGCTTGTAAGTGTACATTTGAAATTGCTGAAGTAAGGCCTGTAATTACAAGTTGTTACAAATCCTTCTTCTGGATTTGTAAATGAACATCCTGCGCTTGAACAGCTAGGAAGTCTTGAATCAAGGAATATCTCGTCTACATCAGGAACGTGTCCTTCTGCATCGTAAGCGAATCTGAACATTCTATCAGAATCTAGTTCGTATTGTGCAAATGGAATTCCTTCAACAACACTACCACTGATTGGATCGCCGTTGCTGTTAACAATTGATATTGTTGTAGGATTAACATATACAAATGCGTTATCTTCATGAAATTCATCTGCTTCAATTGCAGCTGTTCTGAAGATGAATTCATCAGCTTCTTGTTCATCAACAACATTGAATGTAAGAGTATACTGACCTACCTTATTTTTATCATTCTTTAATTTTATTATGTAATCGTAAGAACCTTCTGTAGTTTCTGTTATATCCCAGCTTTTTGTACATGAATTTGCTGCTGGAGTACATGTCTGCATTGTGTAATCTTCTGAATCATAAGGATATTCTCCTAATGTCATTGCAATTACATTATCATCTGGATCATGACCAACTGCCTGAATTGAAAAAGTGAATTCTTCTCCATCAAACACTATGTCTGATACATCTACTGATTGTATTATTGGATCATGATTGTAATCACCTGGCTCTATAATAACTATGCCTTCTTTTGCAGGATCTACATCTCCTGGATTGATTATATAATTAGGTTTTACATTATTACTAGTACTTCCACTTGATGGAACATAGGGTTTAATAACAGCAACATGTGAAGTCGAAGGTGTTGTGAGGGTAGACACTTTAGAGCTTCCGCTAGTTGTTGACGCAGTTTTTACGATATTACTGACTATAACTGGATCATTTGTTGCGGTGTTCTGTTCTAATGTATCTATCTTAACTGGTTTTACAACGACAACTGTTGTGCCTGCTGCAGCAACATTCATCACAAAACCAAATAGTAAGATGAAGATACAAAGGATTGATATTGCTTTGTTTTTCATTTTATTACCCTCACGATTATGTTATTTTTATTCAAAGCCTACATTGGCATATTCAAGTACATCTTGTGTTAGAGTGTACAAGCTGTCTCCGAATAGAGATGTTTGTTCATGATCCTGTGCTGATACAGATCTTGAATTCTGATAGACTGCAAGCATTCTTTTGTCTCCGTCAACTTTGACAGGTATGAACAATGCTGCAGTATCTTCTGGAAGTGCTCCATTAACGCCTTCCATGCCTGCTTGAAGATATGCGAAATTCACGGTGCTATTTTCATCAAGTGTTAGACCTTGATCATCACCTGAATTGTATGTTGAGATAAGTTTGTCAAGTAAGTATTCTGAATGAGTTCTTGCACTATCACTGTCGCCAACCATTCCTTCAATGTGTTCTGCGAATGTTTCAACAAGACCTTCATATAGATCAATCTGAAATTGAACAGCAGTATCTAACTTACCTGCCATGTAATGTTTAACAAAGTCTTCAGTTGACATGCAATGTGAACCATGATATACATCGCCTGTTTGGCTCGGACCCCAAAGATCATTTATCACAACGCCTGCAACAACAGTATCATCCACACCATTATATACAGGAAGTTCGGTTGCAAATGCTTGACCGTTTCCATTGAAGAAACCAAGTATCCCATCTTCTCTTACAGATGTCAATATTCTATCATCGATTGTAATTTCTATAGGTTCTCCGTCTTCATCTGTACCTTCTTCTGTGTCAGGTTCTTCGTCATTAAATTCATTACTTGCATTGTCATCTGGAGTATCTGGGCTTGATGTTGGATTGTGATATCCTTGTGATGTGCTTTCGCTACAAGCAGCAACACCTAGTCCAAATAATGCTGCTAGTCCTCCAACTGCAAGTTGTTTACCGAAAAGTCTCCTTGACATTTCCTTTTTGTGATCGTCTGTCATTTTGATTTATCCTCCTTGATGGTTATGATTATTCATCCCTGTCCGTATTTGTTGGATCAGTAGTGTCATATTGACCTGGGCCTGAACCGCCGCCATTACTTCCGCAATTGCCTGAAGCAGCACATCCAATTCCTATACCAAGTGCTGCAGCTCCAAGAACTCCTAGTCCAATTAAGATTCCGCAACCGACTTTGTGTTCTTTGCACCAGCTTTTCTTGTCCTGGCCTTTGCCAATTGCTGTGATATCACTGCCGCAGAAAGCCTGATCTAGACCGCTTGCTTCATGATAAGTAGATACACAACCTCCAGTTTGTACTCTGGCTTCAACTGGCCTATGGAATGTTTTGTCTCCGTCTTTGATTACGTATATAACTTCATGAGGCTCATTGCTTTTTTCAAAGCTTATCCTTCCATTTGTATCTAGTAGACTTATGTTGGATACAGAGTCAATGACGTCGCTGACTTCACAGCCATCTTTCATCCTGCATAATGGTTTATAATCAACACCAGGTATTAGGTCGAAACCTTTGTTTGCGTGATCGTATTTTGGAACTTCTCTGGAATGAGTCTTAGTCATCATTTCAAAATAAGAAACACCTACCTTAATTGAATCATCAACTATTGGTTCTGGTTCTTTTTGTTTTAAGTCCGCAGTCCCAGTTCCGAAAACAGAATAAGGATTGCCGACATAAATTTCCCAGATGCCTTCATGTTTTTTTAGAATTGGAGATCCTTTAGTTATCTGATTATTGAACCCAAGGGTTGTCCCTAACTCATCTAACGTATTATCATGTATGAAAGTCTTGATATAATTTCTTACTTTCCTTGTTGCTCCTGGAGATGAATTACCGATAGTATAACTTATCCAATCTGCAACAGCATTGCCGTAAGTTTCTCTTCCAGGTCTTATATCCTGGATAAAAACTTTAACATCTTCTCCTTCTTTTACTTGTAGAGGTTTGAATTTTTCTGTCTCAGCATCAAACAGCATATTTCCTCCTAGGACTACGCTTCCTCTACTTGTATCTCTGAATATAATCTCTGCATCTGTGTTAACAGTTGGATGCATCAATAATTCAAAGTATTTTGTCTTGCCTTCTAGATTAGCCTTAAGCATAAGCATATCCTTACCTGAATCTGCTTCAAATTCCTGACCGACAACACTCAATGCTAGATTTTTATCTTCACTTTTTATGGAATATTCTTTTTTAGCTCCAACTTCAGTGACTTTGAACACACTCTTCTTACCATCAATAGTGATTGTGTATTCTCTTTTATCTCCACCTGCACCAATAGGTTTTATTACAGGGACAGGGTCATCATGAGACATTCTCTTCTTTGCTTTTTCTCCTGTTCTGCCCATCCATTCTTCCCATGCCACTCTCATATCGAATGCCATGACCTCATCTGCATAACCATTAAGTTCTTTATCTTTAGCTACTGCTAATTCTAAAGATTTCTTTGCACCAGCCGTACCAGGGTCAGCCGTGTATATTTCAAAACTAGTTTTTCCTTCATCTGTAGTTTTCTTGAACTGGTAATTGAATTTTTCAATTTCGCCATTGAATCTTACAGGGACAACGATTGATGTCAGAGTATCATCAATCTTTCTTGAATAAATAAATTCTTCAGAACCTGAACCTCTGACTTTTACACCAGCATGGTATTCTCCATTTATTTCGTCTTTTGCCACAAATCCGATGACTACACTGGCATTTTCAAGAGGTGTCTTTTCGCCAGGAAAATTATTTTGAAAACAGAAACTTTCAATTGTCATGTCTGTTGCGCCTTCAGCTGCCATAAGCCTTACCCGCTTGACATTATTCTTATCACGGCCATCAAAAGGTTGATTTTCTGTTGCTTGGAAATCATCAGTAGGGATCCATAATTGATAATCTCGTCCGCCAATATGAACACTTGTCTTTGTTGATTCTCTGCCGAAATCAATATTAACACTTTCACATCGCACTGAACCTTCTAGCGTATCGTTGATTGATTCTGGTGTTTGTTCAGATACAGAAACAACTGCTTCCCTATTAGGAACATTGATTTCAGCATTAGTTTGTATTGATTTATTGCATGCTACTTGTGTTAAGAGCATTGCACCTGCAGTTCCTAGTGAAACTGCCTTCCTTAAATGTCCATTTGACCTTCGATTGTTGTTTTCTACCATATTTAGACCCCTTGATAGTTGAATAAGATTAAATAAGCCATATCACTGATTACAGAGCTTATTCTGATGTTTCTCCCCTTTTACACCCCTAATACTA
>JAAGZO010000684.1 GCA_024206195.1 bacterium
CTGCTCCCCCAGACTTCGTATTGCTCTAACGATGCTACCGTATTTTTTAGCTACATCGGGATATACTTACGTTTAGGCTGTCGACAAGAGTATGGTGAAAAGGAAAGATGATGACCGTAAAACAGAGAATTTGATCGCGAGATTGATTAGAAAGACTGATCGAGTTGAAAAACCAAGGCATATCGGTTCAGAAGTTAGTAGTCCTGTTTATTCACTTTGCTGAAGATTCTTCAAATTGTGTTGTCCAGTTTCGGTTTAATGTTGATAATAACTTTGTCTTCTGGTAAATCTTCAAGTAAGTGCTGAGAGTAACTAGTTGTGGTCTTGAATCGTGGTTGTTCCTTCATGTATCTGATGAACAGTTGGTTTCTGTTCATAGTAGTTTCTTTATCAACTTTTGTTTTTTCTTCCATTTGGTTTTCTTGATGGAAATTTGAAGGTGAAAATCTTGATCAGAGTTTTCTCATAAGGTATTTCATGACAAGGTATAGTGGTCTTGCTACTATTGAAACAATAATAAACAGCACTAATAGTATAAGC
>JAAGZO010000685.1 GCA_024206195.1 bacterium
AGTTTAATATTTGCCCAAAATTCTAATGACAAACCAGTGAACTCAGTTTTAGGTTTCATCTATTTGTTTTTCCAGTTCTTTTACGAAGTCTATTAGAGAAATATTAAGACATCTACACATATTCCGTAGCTCAATCAAATCTAACCTTTTCTCACCGTTTTCGATTTTGCTCACATAAGACTGGTGAACTCCAAGTTTGTCTGCAAGATCGATTTGTTTTAGCCCTTGATTAACCCTCAATCGGTAAAGTAATTCAATGAGTTTTTTATATTCAAATGTATAGATGCTTTTTTGCATGATAGAATATAAATCCTAAAATGGAATATCCCAAATAAGGATATGTGAACAATAATTGATTTGGAAAGTATTATTGAGATTCGTATATTGGACAATGCAACTATCAATGGATCAAAAATTCAGTATATACTATCCACCTAAAACACAATTGCTAAAATGGGTAGGAAACAAGCAAAGATTTGCGTCAATAATTACCCAGTACTTTCCCCAAAACATAAATAGATACTTCGAACCCTTTCTTGGGAGTGGAGCAATTTTAGCAACTGTTGCTCCCAACAACGGAATTGCTTCAGATTCATTCAAACCCTTAATTGATATTTGGAAGACACTTAAAAAAGATCCTAAGTTGTTGATTGAGTGGTATGCAGAAAGAAGGAATCAACTTGAATCGGACAATAAAAAATATATTTACGAAAAGATTAAAGCTTCTTATAATAGCAATCCAAATGCTGCTGATTTTCTATATCTAAGTCGCTCCTGTTATGGTGGGGTAATTCGATTTCGCAAAAACGACGGGTATATGTCAACACCTTGCGGAGCTCATACTCCTATTCCAACCCATAGTTTTGAAAAGAGAGTATTTGAGTGGAATGCCCGGATAAAAAACACTGAATTTATGCACATCGAATTCGAGGAAGCTTTTCAAATGGTGCAAAAAGGTGATCTTGTATATTGCGATCCTCCATATAGTTATAGTCAGGCTATTTTATATGGCGCACAATCATTCTCTCTTGAAGTACTTTTTAATTGTATAGATATGGCTAAAAGTAAAGGTGCCATGGTTGCTTTAAGTATTGATGGAAATAAAAAATCAGGAAATTATTTATGTAACCTTCCGATACCGAAAGCTCTTTTCGAGAGAGAATTACTTATTAGTTGTGGTAGATCTATGCTGAAAAGATTTCAAATGAACGGAAAAACATTAGTGAATGAAGATGTTTCAGATAGGTTACTATTATCATTTTAATAAATATATATGCGATCTGCCAAGGGCAACACTTACACTACTTCCCTTTCTTAAATTTTTAAGGTAGAAGAACGACAAAGTCGCTCTTCAATTTAGCAAGCCGAATTGAATAAGATATGCCTGGGGGAGCTCAGAGTACTTAATGAAGCTCAGGGCAGTATTTTTGAGGGAGTTGCGGATGGTTGTATAAGAGGACTTGAGAAGCCTGGCGAGTTCTGTGTAGTTATAACCCGCAATGCGAAGCTGGAGCACCTGCCTGTCAAATAGCGGTAGAGTTTTAATAAACTCTTCAAATGTTATTTTAAACGCTACATAGTCAAATAAATTCTTCGTCGCAAGGAAGGAATTAATAGTCCCACAGCCATCATTCGGATCCTCGGAGTTGCCGGCATCATCCTCATGATGTATGTGGTGGATTTCAACTTCTCCGGAATAGTAATTGAGCTTATTAAAAACACAATACTTTGCCATTTTCCTTCCATGGCCAAAAGAGTACCGCTTACAGGACTTAAGCTCTTTGCTGCGGTTCTTCATGAAATTAGTAAGCTCAGCGACCGTTAGAGCTTTCCCATGGTTCTGAAGAGTATTCTGGTAGTTTTTGAAGGACATCGCTAGAAGATCCTGTGAAAGGTCCTGATCACCTTGAGCTATAATTCGGCTTGCTTTCTGCAGTGGAACAAGCATTGATGGTGACATGGTATAGATCCATATTGTTTATATACGGTTCTTATGCCAAATAAAAAAAAGAAAAACTTGTGTCTCTCGTATACATTTGTTAAGTTCTCAAAACATTTTAGATGATAAAAATTACTTATGAAGAAACTCTATACTACATCAGAATATAAGACAAGACAAAAACGTATTATAGAGAAATGTGAAAACAGAAGACAAAAGCGCAAGGAACAAAAGAAGAAATACTATAAGGCATTAATTCACACTCAAAAGCCTCGTTTTAATCCCGAATTTGAAAAAAGAAATGTATCCTACAATCGAAAACAGAAAAGTCAGGAAATAGTTGCCCCAAGAAACCTCAGTATTATTGAAAATGCAGAAGATACTTTGGAGTTCTTCCATTCTATTAATGAACACCTCAGGAAAAGACACAGAGTCTTTCTTGATATATCTTCAATTCAAAAACTTACAATTGATGCTATTTTATATTTGCTTTCCCTTTTTAAATATAATGATTGGAATCTTAATGAATATGAGATCAGAGGGAATCTTCCAGAAGATGATACATGCAGAGAAATATTTGTACAATCTGGCTTATTAGATCATGTTACTATACGCGGTAAAGCTCCAAAAAAAGATGAAGATAAGTTTGTATCGATACAATCCGGAAATGAAAATGAGCCTACTATTGCAGCAAAAGTAATTGACTTTGCACGGAAAAAACTCGATATTACAACTACTAATTTTAGATCAAGAACCTACGAAGTCATAATCGAGATTATGGCAAATGCAAACGAACATGCTTACGGAAAAAGTTTTTTAAAACACAAATGGTGGTTAATGGCTTATCATGATTTTACGACTGATGTAGTGCATTATGCGTTTTTAGATAATGGTTTAGGTATCCCCGCGACAGTAAGAAAAAACTTTAAAGAAAGGCTGTTATCTGCAGGGATAATGGATTTTAGTCAAGATTCTGATTTGATCCAAACTGCTTTAGAAGGTATAGTGCAAAGAACAAGGACAAAAGAATCGCATAGAGGCAACGGTCTTCCTAAAGTTTTTAAAATTGCACAGGAAGGCCTTATAGATAATCTTATCGTTGTTTCTAACAAAGGATATTATAATTGCACAAAAAATTTCACACAAACACTTGATAGAAAATTTCACGGTTCATTATTAACCTGGGATTTCAAATAATATAATGATTTATCAATTTATGGAGGTTGTATGTTAATCTCTATTGCAAAAGATTTTACAACTTCACCAGGAGCACGATATAAAAAATATGGAAAATATTCTGGTGAGGAATTCCGGGAAACTATTTTGAAAAAGTACTTTTCGGATAAAGATGATAAGACAATTATTACTATTGATCTTGATGGTACTTATGGGTATGGTTCCTCATTTTTGGAGGAGTGTTTTGGAGGATTAGCTAGAGAGTATGGTTCTGAAGTCGTATTGCAAAGACTCCGATTTATCTCAAATGATGATAAACTCCTTGTAGATGAAATTAAGGGATATATCAATGATGCGGACTAGTTATGTTATTTATGTTATTCTTGCACTGTTATCAGGTTTATTTATTGGGATATATTTTTCCTCTTGGGACAAATTTAATGATGCTTTCTATTTAGTATCTTTGACTGACATCATTGAAGTATTTTTCATGGTGGTTATCGCTGTTTATTTAACCGTATTTGCTAATATTAAAAGTGGTTTAGCTTTACAGAAAAAGCAGTTAATTCAAAAGCTGTTGAGTGAACTTTATAGAGTAGTTGATTACATGTATGAAAAGGGTGTAGAATATATGGATACAGGAAGTTTTGATGGTACTAATGCAATACTTGCTTCGCATAGGGAGGGTGGCCATAAGATTGGTATCCTTCAGTCCTTAAAGAAGAACAAAAATGTCAAGGAATTAGAAAATATTGACATCGAGGATCTCAAAAATATGTATGCTGACTATAAACGAATTATAACTATGGATCCATTTAAAACCGAAAATCCACGTTATGAATCATCGCAAATAATTGCATTTGAAAAAAGTTATACAGAATTAACGACAAAAATCTACGATTATCAAATTATCTTGTGTTGTTAATTCTGGTAGCATCTCTATTTATTGCTTTTTAAAAAGCGAAGAATTGGAACCTTTCAAATAGAATTCAAAAACTTAAGGACAAAGAAGGGGCGGCAACGGTAGCGTGCTTAAACTTCTCTTCCTTCTTTATATAATGTCACAGGATCGCTCTCAGATCGCCTTATAATGGACAGTCCATACTTACCCTATTTCCCTTACCTTTTACCGGTAAAACTGAAAATATTACAAAAATAATATAGAAAAAGAACATACATCAGGAAGTACGGTTATGTTTATCCTGGCTACGCATTCTAGGCTTTACGGAGGGGAAATCCAGGGAATGGCTTTATAGAACCAGATCTTCCAAGGGGACACCAAGGACACCTGGAAATCCAACAGGTGTCCATGGTAACCCATTACTCCACAATACTTTACAAGTATATGGACACCAAGACACCAATTTTTATATAAAACTCTATGGGTCATTCTGTTCTTATCAGAGTAGAATGAGTAGTAATATACAATTAAAAACCCCTGTCCTGGTGTCCACCGTGTCCACTTCGAGCCTGACAAAAGGGAAGTGGGTAAGGTAAGGTAAGTGTTGCCCCTGCGGGGCAGGCGCTGCGCTTAAGGAAAGGAGCAATTCCCCAACAAATCAAAAATTCCCAATGTCCCACGTGTCCCATTGTCCCAATGTCCCATCCGGGCATCAACAGGGGAAGAGTTGTGTAAGGGAAGTGGAAGTGGTGTCCCTCCGGGACACGACGCACAGCGCGCATACGCCTGATGCTGTTAAACAGCCTTAAGATCCGAATGCATGACATAGCGTTTCTTAAGAACAGCGCTTAGCAGGGCTTTAAATGCGTGGCTTTTCGCCGGCACGGCGTTTTGAGGCTAAAACAACTCTTCCCTTACCTATTAACTTCTATTTAACGGTATAAGAAAAGTGTGGTTGTGCCCGGCTATAAAGACTCTCCAAAAATTTCCAAAAAAATATATATAAAGCCGATTCCCTACTGGAATGGGTACCTCCTTTACTACGGGCTTTCTATACCCTGCTTTCGATTGCAGAGTCCCTGGATCAAAGCCTGGGGGTGCCCTGGAGAGGCTCATTTCATTGAAAAATGACAATAAGAGAGGTGAAATATGTCTTGGATTATCACTCCAGAGAAATACCTAAAAGAGGAAGAAATTAAGAGCTTGTTTAAAGTCTGCTCGGAAGCGGCAGAATTAGCCGAGTTGAAAGGGCAGTTTCTTGCGATCCGCGATCTTTGTCTTATAAATCTGGCTTTCGGTACCGGCTTAAGAGCCGGCGAGATAGCAGATCTTAAGATCGAGGACTTACATCTGGATTACGGAGAGTCTTCGCTTGTTGTTATGAAAGGTAAAGGGAATAAAAAAGGTGTCGTAAGGGTAGGAGTAAAGCTCAAGGCACATCTAAAGAGGTATATTAAATATCGCGACTCTGAAAGCCCTTATTTGTTTACTTCCTCCAGGGGAGACAAACTGACCGTACCAGGAGTCCAGAAGATCTTTAAGAAGTGGTATAGAAAAGCCGGCCTTCCTGGTCATTATTCAGCCCATTCTGCAAGACACAGCTATGCTGTTGGTCTTCTGAAATCGTCTGGAAATAACTTACGTCTTGTCCAGAAACAGCTTCGTCACGCCAGCATTGTGACTACCACTGTTTATGCCGATGTAGCATCGTCAGATATAGACCAAGCGCTTAAGAATTTAGAAGAGGGAGCCTAGCTTTCTCTTTTAGGATAGATATTGGATTTTACTGGGGAGATTACACTAAGATATTTCGGTGTATTGGGGAGATTACGCTCAAAACTGGGCAGAAAATGTCGAAAATGTGCCGTGTAAAGTACTGGTTTAGTCTACCATTAAATCCCAATGACTTTACGAAATTTCTTTTTCAATTTTAGGCATTCAGGTTACTGTCACTCGCTAAACGGATTCTCCAATTATACTTGTTCGGGTAGAAAGTAGTATCTCGAAAGAATAAGCCAACCGAATAGTGCTGAATTCAAAAACATAATAAGTAAAATAAATATAGGATTATTTTAGGGTTTTTTGGATTTGAAACGTATATATAATAGAATGTGGTCAAATTCATCCATTTCTTTGGGAGGAAACTTGGGAAAATATACCTTTTCTTTTAACATCACGGTGGGATCAATCCGCCTTTTTGTTCCCATCGTGATCATCCTTTTAGTCACTTCATTTTTCAGCGCGACTCTAATAGCACAGGAGAAAGATCTCTCAGAGGTCAAAATAACTCTGAACCTGAAAAACGAACCATTGAGTGAAGTACTTAAGAAGATTATCGAAAAAACAGACTTATCAATCATTTTCTCGGATGAGATCGTGGAGAGCATTTATATCACGAAGAAATTCAAAAATACCGATCTGATAACTGTCCTAGATTCGATCCTTAAGGAGAATGACCTGTTTTACACTATCAATCCAAGCAGACAGATCACAGTTCATAACCAGAGGTATCCCGGATTGAGATACACAATATTAACAGGAAAAGTTACAGATGAATCAGGTATCCCCCTCGAGTTCGCCAATGTCTACCTTGCAAACACTTTTATCGGGGCTTCTACAGACAAGGACGGTCTTTATTCGATCAACAATGTGCCTGTGGGCACAAATACAGTAATAGTATCTATGATGGGATATGAAGTAGTCCAAAAAAAGATAAGACACATGGAGCCAGTACACCAGAATCTCAGTTTCCAGCTGAAAGAGAAAGTGGAAGTGCTGAGTGAAGTGGTGGTTGTGGCTGAGAGCCCGGAAAGAAGGCAGAGAAATTATGACCGGTTCGTAAAAGCATTCATCGGAGAATCCGATAACGCAGGTGACACGGAAATACTCAATCCGGATATACTCGATTTCAGTTATAACGAGGCGAATAGCACCCTGACGGCAAAGGCAGATAACATACTGTTAATTAAGAACAATTCTCTGGGGTATATTGTGAATTACTCTCTTATAGATTTCATTCATACTGACAAAAAGACAATATACAGGGGCTATCCCCGCTTTGAGAAACTTGAATCCGAAAATAAAAAACAGGAGAAAAAGTGGCGTGAGAACAGACAGAAAACTTATAAAGGATCGCTGAGGAATTTCCTCACGTCATTGATAAATAAGAAAACAAGAAAGAACGGATTCAAGGTACAGCAGGCAGAATTAGCACAATTTGAAGCCCTGGATATGCTGCAAAAACAAAAGGAACAACAAGAAGCAAGCACAACTAATAAAGAATTACGTAAAGCTGTTTATAAACAGGCTATGGATACTTATAATAACCGGTACAAATTGTTAAGTATATCAATAAAGCAGGGAGAGCTTGGGAGCGAAAAAGTGATAAGGTTCGACAATTACCTGAGGGTGCAATATCGCAGAAAAGAGAATGTTTCATATATCGGTCTGGTGGGAGGATCGACTACGATCGATAAAAACGGCTGGCTGTATGAACCGTTCAGTGTTGCTATATCAGGTAAATGGAGCGAATATAGAGTCGCCGATCTGCTACCGTACGAATATGATCCGGAGGAGAAATGAGGCACTATTTAAGACTGGCAATCATGCTTCTGGTATTAACAATACCTTTAAACGTAAACGGTTATCAATCAGGATATCTTCGGCAGTCCGCAACCATCTCCGGTAGGATAACAGACAGTGGAACCGGAGAACCTTTATATCTCGCAAATGTGTATCTTTCCAATACTACAAAAGGCAATGCTTCAAACCGGGAAGGGGAATATGCTATATTTAATATCCCATTCGGTAACTACAAACTCATTGTATCCTATGTTGGACATAAACCTTTTGAGAAGATAATCAGGATTGACGATAATAAAGTTTATGAATTCGATTTCACACTTGAACCTACTATCCAGAGAATGAGCGAGGTAACAGTTAAAGGTGAATACCCCAAAGACTGGAAGAAACATTACAAGATTTTCAAAAGAGAATTCCTTGGTTTTTCATGGAATGCCGAGGAATGTGAGATACTCAATCCACTGATGATAGGATTCCGATATGATAAAAGGGAGGAAAAACTCTTTGCTTATGCTGATGATATTATCGAAGTTGAGAACAGGGCGCTTGGTTATAAACTGAATATACTCCTGAAGGACTTTTCCTACACCGAAGAAGAATGCGTAGTAAAGTTTTACCCTCATTTTGAAGAAATGACACCCGAAGATGAAAATCAGAAAAAGAAATGGACAGAGAACAAGGAAAAAGCTTATAATGGTTCACTGAATCATTTTATCTATGCGACACTTTCGAAAAGATTTCATCGGGAGAAATTCGAACTTTTTAAAATGCGTGTAAATAAGAAGCCAAAGAGAATTCCTGCTGACTCACTAATATCACTGAAAGGTCATCCTTGGGAAATCGATATAAGGTTTGATGGCAATATTGTAGTATTATATAACGGAGAGAGTGAAGAAAACGGCTACAGGAAATGGGTATATGATAAACAGAACCTGGAAATATTCGATAAGGCTTATTTAAAGGGAATGGAATTTCAAAAAACCATTCTTAAGTTAGATAAAGACAGGATTTCCGTACACAAAGACGGTTATACTTATGATGCATCAGGTATAAAAAGGTATGGTCATATGGCATATGAAAGAATCGCTGAATTCCTTCCTAGAGATTACAAGATTCTGCCAAGAGATAAACTTAAATTTAAAGATAAGTATCTTAAGACAGACAGAGAGAATCAAACGTTAGAGGAAAACACCTTTAAAAATATCAATGATCCTACTACCGCGACCTATCTCGATTCAATCTATCAGAGGGGTATGAAATACAAGAATTCCGGCAATTACAAGCTGGCTGCCAATATATGGCTTCACGGCAGGAATGAGATGATACTGGACGGGGAAACAGACTTCAGGGTCGGGATCGCATTAATCGAGACCGTTACTGAACATGAATTAACACTTCTCTACGAACACGGAAGCCGGATATATCTCGAGAGCCTGACCGGGGAGAACTTCCTGAAGCATCCGGATGCATTCCGTCTGGAGGTTGAGAGGATACGTCCCCTTCTCATGGCTCATAACAGGAAAAGAGAATATAACAAATGGCTGTCTCTCATTGATAATAACGATCCTGCGATCGCAGCTAGGATCAGATCATACTGGATTGACAAGGACCCTACACCTGCGACTGAAGATAACGAACGCCTGATCGAACACTGGGAGAGGATCGCATACTGCCGGAAAAATTTCACCAAAAACGACAATACGGTTTACGGCACAGACGACCGGGCACTGATCTATATGAAATACGGCGAGCCCGATCTCAAGAGGGAAGGAATCATGCCGGGACTGCCCGGGTCACACAAACCGAGAAGGCCATTGGCAGTGGGCAGGACACCGCGGGTCACAGCTAATATCAAAAAGGATTACATTTTTGACTGGAGGCCCGAATACCAGATATGGATATATGATCGAATAAACGAAAATCCGGACGATCATTTGGTCTATGTTTTCGGTCCCAAAAACAGTAAAGGGCCATTCGGTCTTAGGAACGGAGTTGAAGAATTATTGGATGATGCTGCTTTCAGGGAAATAGAAAACTCAACTTATATTGTTCCGGGATTAAATCTTATTATGTCTTATTATCTGCATCTCCGTCCAATAGACTCTCATTTCGGCGAACGCTTCTCAATGTGGAAAATTGCTATGGACGGATTAACTCCGGGTAAATCTGCCCGATGGAGAATTATAGACCAAAAAGAGAAACATGTACGTGAAGACCGGAACGATCCGAGGAAAGTATATGCGCCGAAGGATAAATCGGTCTATGAAGACATAATCAATCCGATCAGGATGATAACCACACAGACACGAATACTCGACAACAGCAACGAGCCGGCTATATCTATTATGTCACTCTCTTACCCTTCGAGAACTGCTTTCGATTACGACCTCGAGCACACTCTGATCGTCCGCGATAATCATTATGACGAAGTAGACAGGTATACTCACTCACCCGATACAAAATTCGACAATGTCTCTGTATTCAATATAGCCCACAAGGACAGTTCGTTATACTATACAATCGCATCCGAGGCGATAGAAGATTTCCCTCATGACAGCTTGAGAACTTATCATATCGGCAAAACGAAGCTTGAAAAGAAAAAACCTCTCGATCCTGATCCGGAAAAGCTCGAGCTAAGCGATATCGTCACAGGGATACAGTTCCCAGACAGTGTCGATAAAGAACTTTTCCCCTTCCCCCTGCTGCCTTCGGAAAGGATCGTTAAGGGCGATCCGATGCTGGTCTATATAGAGATGTATCATCTTTTTCTGGGACCAGACGAGAAGTCACATTACGAGATAAAATACCAGATAGAGAGAAAGAGAAAGACCGGTTGGCTGTACCGTGTGCCTGAATACAGGAAGATCGGCGATACTGTTGCCCGGTCGTTCATTTACGAAGGAAAAGGCAGGACAGCTAAGGAAGCAGTGAGTATGGATATTTCTGGATTAAGGGAAGGTGAATACCTGTTTACTATCGAAGTTAAAGATATAGTCTCCGGTGGATTAAAGTCAAGGGATGGGGAATTCGAGATTTTTATTCAGAAAGAGAAGAAATGATTTAGAACCTCTGTATC
The DNA here is from genome assembly GCA_024206195.1 of bacterium. Next base: position 10,675 of record JAAGZO010000685.1, read on the forward strand.
ACTTTGGTTCTAAAGCCTTTCGGGCAGAATATGGTAAAAGAGTCGCAAGACAAACCCAAGACTATTGCTTAATTCTTGTCAATTGTATCCGACTTGTTCTGACGATGTACAGCTTTTTTTCTAAACTAAATTTGAGAGGTATTTATGATACTGAAACCTGGCAAACGTTTCCTTATTGGTTTTCTTGTAGTTATTTTTTGCATTAACTGCAGCAGTGATGACAATCCATCAGAAAATATTATTGTAAATGAATCTCCGGGATTCAACAGCTCGAATTCATATATAGAACTGGAAAGAATATATACAATTCCGACTATTTCTAGCAACTATGAAATCCTATTCGTGAATAGTCTGGCTTCCGATAAAGATCAGAATTTATATATTTTAGGTCAAAATGAGAGTGAAATAAAAGTCTTCACAAAAGAAGGAAATTATTTAGAAACTCTCGGCGGTCCCGGCAGAGGACCGGATGAATTGGCTTATCCAGTCAATATGACATCAAGCAGAGATAAATTATTTGTTATACAAGGCAATTCGATGATGAAAATCCTTGACTTCAACGGCAAGTATATCGAAGAAATTTTTATTAAACGTATAAATACTGCTGATTTTTTCTTAAGAAATTCTAATTTATTCATGATAGAGTATAATAGTCAAGAGCAGACTCTTGCTAACAATGAAAAAAAATCCATACGGACATTTTACTTATATAAATATTCGGAAGATCTGAAAGATAAGGTAGACTTGTTTAGCACTTCAGAAACGGCTCCGGGATTTATGCCTTCCACAGTATTAACCGTAGACAGTAAAGGCAATTTCTATTTTCCGGAGAATACCGACTCTTATTCGATTGTAAAATATAATGTGGACGGTAACAAAGTGTTTTCATTCAACAGGGAATATAAGCGTGAACCTTATTCCGATGAAGCGAAAACCTTTTATAATAATAAATATAGAAAATCAATAGAATCCGGAAAACGAGAAAAATTATCGGGTAATCCGCCTATCCTCAGGCAATTCTTAGTGGATTCGCATGACAATTTATGGGTGTTTTCCGGTGAGATGAGTCATGAATCTAACTTTGCAAAAACGGAAAACACAATTGATATATTTGACAGTAAGGGCAAATGGCTGTACAATTTCAAATTTCCCGATCCCTCAAATAGCTGGTATATATTTAACGACCGGCTTTACACCGTTACACCCGTAAATGAAGTAAACGAGCAGCAGCATATTCATGCATATGAAATCATGTACAATACAGATAGATAATTGATTAACTGCATGACTTAGAAAACCATTTTTTTGAAAACTGGATCCCCGCTTTCGCCTCTTAATGAAAGTGGCAGTCAGAGAATGAAAGGGTGAGAACAGGAACCAAAGAAACAGATTCTGAAGAGGGATCTATCCCAATGTCAAGAATGGGTAGTGGAGAGAATTGGTTTGGCTCCTTTAGCTTCCTCCTCTTTTACTCTGAAGAACTTCCCCTTTCTACTCTTAGGCTGGGCAGCTGCAGATGATGCACCTGCGTAGGCTTCTGACATCTCGGGATGGAAGACCACGTTTTCGAAGTCTTCTTGTTCGGGGGTGCTGTTTTGGTTGAAGAACTTCTTTTTTTGTAGTTTGTGCATAGTATTTCTCCTTTTCTTGTACTGTATTTATAGTTTTCGAAGGCTACACGGCGACTTTCAGAACTTTCCAGACTGTAGTCTTGCCGGATACCCCCGGAAGGGGAAGGGTAGTGTTAACCTACCCGCCCCTCGAGGAGGTGATCAACAAGCCTTAATAGGATCTTGCTTTAAATGTCAATGTCCAACCTCTATAAAGCCTAGGCCTATTTCTGCCTATAATTTCATCAGTGTCTTGTAATACTACTAAGCAGGATATTCCGGGGACTTCTTTAATATAAAGTTTTCCTTCAGCCAATAGCCCTGCTAAGGCTATAACAGCATCTTGAGAAACGTCGGCCCAATAAGGGATCTTATAATTTGGAATGTAAAGAATCTGATCTCCTGTGAAACCTTTGACATTATCCTCAAGATCAACGATTGTTGATTCGGGATGCTTTTTAATGAAATTGTAAATTTTTGATGCTAGTTTTTCTACGTTCATGATGTTTATTGATTAATATTTAAAACATTACTTTTGTAGGTATTGTAGTTGATTTCATAGTATATAAAAAGTAAAAATGAGATGTATAATTATATATATATATGTATGTATTTACAGGACCCATTATTCACCTACATATCTACAAAACACCTACAATACCTACAAAACTCAATTAATTATTATTAATGATTTTAGGATTAACCTCAAAGACTGTTGCCTTTGGTCTACCCATACTTTTGTTTTCTTTTTCCGTTTGTCGTATATAACCATGTTCAATAAGCACTTCGAGTCCGGGAAGGACGTCCTTTATCGACTTAAATGCATTTTTGTTCTGTTGTACCTCTCTTGCATTAAACCTCCCCGGATTATGGGTCTTGATGTACTCGAGTATCTTCCTTGCCGATTCAACTGCCGGATCTTCCTTCATGTTTATGAAAACAGACTTAGCATGCTTCAGATAATAATTACCGATCATAATTGCGTAACAGACTGTACCAGCGTTAATGCTTTCCATTATTTCTTTATAACCATGTTTGGCTATATGCAGCAGACCCGCTATACGAGCTACAGCTCCCGGTAATTTACTCCCCCAGCTTTTCATGTCATGAAGAGCGCCATTAGAACCTAACTGTTTTTCAACTTCATTATAAAAGTGATCCCAGAACAGCTGTGCTTTGGTATTCAGTTTTAGGTCACTTGGACTGTCAGTCAATAACGACTTGGCTAAGTCCATAATATGATCTTCATATTCTTTAATTAGATCCTCTGATATTACTTCCCTTTGTCTTTTTCTACTCCCTGCCTGAGGATTGGTCTGGCAGTATAAAAATCGCGCTAATAATCCACGGCCTTCAAAGGCTTTATTAGATCCGATTTCTTGAATAACATCCGGCTGTACTGCTAATCCGATAGTTATAGCCGGTGAGTCCAAGTGTATTGTGTCCCTGGTCACTCTTTTAAAGCTGCAGGGATCTCCACAGTGCCCTTTTAAGTAAAGGTCAATATTAAAACCCTTCTCGTTATACAACCCGGCCATTACTCTGAATATACCTCCTTCTGCCGAGATAATAGCTAAGCGCTCATTGTTTTGCTTTAAGGCTATCCCCAGTGCTTCGGAGGTGATGTCATCTACTATAAATTCAGGCGTTGTGAGAGTTTCGTTATCTCTTACAAAGAACGCTTCTTGATTTAGCTCTTCACTAGTCTCCTCGTATTCGTCACCCTGCTCTAAGTTGCTAAGTTTTTTGCGTAACACCTTAATTCTGTCTTTAGAGAGTTTAACAGAATTTGAGGCGCTGATAATATGATCCAGGCTCTCTTCCTGCTTTTCCGTCTGATACTTAAATAGTGGCTTTGTGAGAACGCTCATAGTACTCGATTTTCTTTCTCCGGAGTCAGCAATGGAGCATATATAAAGGTTTAGAGGCTCCTTATGAGTTTCTAAATCTACATTAGCCTTCTTAGATAAACACGATGCTAATACTGACATATAAATACTTGCCGCTAAACCAATATCGATTTGGTTAACTTCAGCAACCTTCTCAACCATTTTCCTTCCTGTTTCAGGTAACGCTTCAATAGGAAATTGAGGAAGGTCATTGCTTCTGTCTAGCGGTATGATCTTTGGCCAGGCTTCCTGTTCGTTTAAATGCTTATTTACAATACTTCTGACAGTAGTTTCCAATTCCAACTCGGATAAAGGTGGCTTATTTAACCTGTTCCACATCTCTACTACATGGAAAGTAAACTCTGGATCGTTTGTCTTGTTTAGGAAGAACCCAGCGATACGGGTACATGCGGAATTTCGCCCTCCTTCGGAAACGCCTTCAAATAAGTCCTGCACAGGAGTTTTAATATCTCTTAGGTTATATGTTTTACGGTCAGAAGTCCCTTGATCAGGATCCGTGTAGCCCTTTACAGCATACTTTAAGATTTCTGCAGGTAGCTCAGCGAAAGGGATGTCATCGACTTTCCATTCATACTGTATACCGCTTTCATGTAAACTCGGTGGTGCTACTGCGTATCCGCCTTCTCCTCGGAAGTCAATTCCGGGCAGAGGAACATTTTCTTTATTAAAACATCTGGCGCCTTCTTTATGCTTGTAATAAAGGTGATAGCCTTTGCTAGTTTGTACTATTGGTGTTTTCGGGAATACTTTTGTTTTTACATACTCAATAGCATCTTTGTTATCGAGATCAACAACGTTAACTCCAGAGGCATGGCCTGTTACTATACCGATGTTATAGTTTTTACCGTTACCGAACCATTCAGTCAGTTCCTCCTGGGTAGGCAATTCTGTTTGGTACTTCTTCCATTTTTCAATTGCCGGTGTTTTCCCATTCGGCTTTAATGGTATAACTGAAAAACCCTGATCCAGATAATATCTGGCATAGTCAATTGTTGTGCCTTTCTTGGGCACTCCTTTCATATTTTTATTTATATTTTCCATTATATAAAGTGGTTAATTATGAATAAATTATCTGTTTAACGGCTTTAATCCCTGACTGAAACTTAAAAGGCGATAAAGATAACTTGTCGTGGAAGTAATCCTGGACTGACCTTTTGAGCCTGTCTGTTTCCTCAAAGTAGAAATTAACGACATTGCCGTTTCGTTCGTGCTTCTCGATGGTATACCCTAATAAAAAGAGGGTAACCGTGAGGTAAAAATTGCTAGTTACATACATAAATGTAGCCTCCAGACTTTGGTTTTATATTAGATATTGAGAGAATAAAAGGTAGCTTGATGTGAGTTCTTAGAAGTGAGTTCTACCTGTTTATTCGTATTTTTATATTTGCCATTAAAAGTAATGGCGTTGTCTGGTTGCCTTGAATTGTTGTAGGTTGAATCGTTGTAGGTTTGTCTGGGGATGGATAGTTCAATAATACTTATATCTCTAATATACTTGCATAATCATGTTTCCGCAAGCGATTACTTTGCTTGTTGTCGTTATTCAGAGATGAAGTTGTGAAGTTGTCTGGCAGGTGTTACAAAAGTGCTTATACTTTAATATAACCATAGATCGCCCAAAAAGCAAATTTCACCCTAATGTTTTATTAAGAATTACTGATAATTGATAATTTTCTGAGCTTTCTTTCCGTCAGATTTTCTCTAAATGTGGATGAGAGCACACAAAAAGTAAGATCCGGGATGCTCAACACATTCAATACCTGCGTAACTCTTGCTCTTGACAAGCCCAGCTTCCGAGCGAGTTCTGCCTGGTTCGATACTTCACCCGAGCCGATCATTCGCCGATACTCCAGAGCAATATCCAGAATGAACGGCTTGGATTTTCGAACCTCGTATAGTCGCAGCTCCCGCATGGATGGCTTCTTTCCAGGAGTCAAATCAGCCGGTTTTTGCCTGAAAATCATGATCTGATGCCTGTCTTGAAATGCTATAAAGTACAAATATTTAGCAACATAGAAGGAATTAAAGTGGTTCGTCTCGAGTCCAGTACGGGGAGCAAGAAGGTCGGTTCAATAGAAGCGGCCTTTTTTCATTTCAGGATTATACTTTGCCTTATTTTGTTTACATTTTATATTCCGAGAAAATTGACTAATACTACGTTGGCAACAGCCATGATCCTGAAATGAGATTGCGTTATCATAATCAAGGTAAGAAAGGCTGGACAAAGAGAGGGATTCCCTGGAGGATTGTATTTCAGCAAGAATTTCAAGATAAGAAAATGGCGATGGATAAAGCAAAGATACGTAAGAACCAATAAAACAGAGATTATATTCAGATGTTGATCACCGGAGAATATTCGCTCTAGAGCGGGTGGCTGTTATCCCGAAACTTCGGGATGTAGGTTCCCCCGAGAACTCGGGGTACCCGGGGAGCAACTGTAAAACATTATTTGATAAGGGCTTGTAAATATACTGCAAGCCCCTTTTTATTTGCACTCACGGAAAAACTTAACTAAATCCGGTTTTTGTATATGTAATATGGTATTATTAAAGAGGAAAATGTTGGTGATTCTGAATGACAAAATATTATGTGGTGTCTCTGAATAACGAGAGCTGTCAATAAAAGGCAGCTCTTTTTTCCCTACGGATATTTTACGGTATATATTTTGCACATAATAATGTAAGTGTACTTTTCAGTAATCGTTGAGCATAGAGCATCGAATAAGTATGTCCAATATTGTGCACTTTTATCAAGAATTATCGCAATAGATGCATAATACTCTGGCAAGTAATTGCAGTAAAATACGGAAAAGAATTTAGAAATGATATTTTGCTGGTTTATACTTTTTTATTTTTATAGATTAATATACTACTCCAGTTCCTGCTCAAGATAATATTCTGACATTTGAGCTTCCTACTTCCCTCGGCCATGATAGTATATTTACAGAAAATATCCTTATTTTTGAGATAAACTTCTCCAATGGAGACATACCATGAGCAAACCAACCTATGAAGAACTGGAAAAGCGTGTCAAAGAACTTGAGAAAGCTGAAACCGAACACAAAAAAGCAGAAGACACATTGAAAGAATCAAAACTACTGCTATCTTCAATTATAGAAAGCCCTTCTAACATAATAATATTAACATTGGATAATAAATACAGGTATACAAGTTTCAATTCAGCGCATGCATTTGAAATGAAAAAAGTATGGGGTGTTGATATAAAATTGGGTGAAAACATTTTAGACTATATTCCTAACAAAAGAGAAAGGCAAAAGGCAAACGAGTATTTTGACAGGGCATTAAATGGCGAACAGTTTACAATTACTGATGATTATGGTTATCAAAAAGAAAGGTTCTGGTATGAAACGACTTACAGTCCAATATATGATAAGAGCAAAATAAAAGGCTTTACACTATTTATCTTAGATATCACTGACCGGAAAAAAGCTGAGGAGAAACTTCTATTAGAACGCAGTAAACTCATGAACATTTTTGAAGCAATGATAGATGGAATTTATATTGTCAACAATCAACAAGACATCGAGTATGTCAATCGTGTGATTAAAGACGAGTTCGGTCCGGTCAAAGGGCGCAAATGTTACGAGTATTTTCATGGTTTGAAGGAAGTCTGCCAATGGTGCAAGAATGAAGAGGTCTTTGCTGGAAAATCTATCCAATGGGAATGGTATTCATCCAAAAATAATAAGTACTATGACTTATTCGACACTCCAATTAAAAATCTGGACGGAACTACTTCCAAACTTGAAATATTCCATGATATCACCGAGCGCAAGAAAGCAGAAGAAGCTTTGAAATATAGTGAAGAGAAATACCGTACGCTGGTTGAGAATGTTCCAGATGTTACATGGACTACAAGTGAGAAAGGCAATACTGTATATATCAGTACAAATATAGAAAAAGTCTATGGTTTCAATTTAAAAGAAATTTATGAAGGAGGCGACGATAGCTGGCTTGGGAGAATTCATCCCGACGATATTGAAGAAGTGAAAAAGACCTTTGAATTGTTATTCACCAAAAACAAGCCTTATGATGTTGAATATAGGATTCAGAGGAAAGATGGAGAATGGATTTGGGCACATGACAGGTCAATTAGTACTTATGAAAAAGACGGTATGATGTATGCTGATGGTATTTTTACAGACATCACGGAGCGCAAGAAAGTGGACGAAGCGTTGAAATCGAGTGAGGAACGGTTACGTTCTATTATTGAAAATACGGATTCCGGATATTTCTTCATTGATAAGGAAGGAATGATTAAAGATGTTAACAACGCTTGGGTGAATATGTATAAATATTCATCATCCGATGAAATTCTTGGCAAACATTTTACTCTTATTCAGAAAAATGATGATGTTGAAGAAGCGAAAGTGTTTGTTGCAGGTATAATGAAAGGAAATCCAGATTACTTTACTGGAGAATTCAGCAGAAAATGTAAAGACGGCTCAATTGGATATCACACATTTTCTGCAAGACCTGTTTCAAGGTCAGGGGAAGTTATTGGTATTGAAGGATTTATTATTGATTCTACTGAACGCAAAAAAACAGAGGAAGCACTGAGAGAGAGTGAAAGACACCTTAATAAAGCTCAGGAAATGGCTCATATTGGTCACTTTAAATATAATCCTGAGAATAATGATGTTGAAGGCTCCGAAGAGTTATTTAAAATTTTTGGTCTTAGTCGAGATGAATTCAAGTTCGAAAACTTCTTTCAAGCAGTCCACCCAGAGGACAGGGAATATGTTGGCTGTTCAATTCAACGAGGAATCGACCAAGCTGAGAGATATGATATTACTCATCGCTTAATTTGTAAAGACGGAACTGAGAAAACTGTCCATGCTGTTGGAGAACCGATTACTGACAAATCAGGCAAAACAAAGTTTATGATTGGAACTGTACAGGACATCACCGAGCGAAAGAAAGTGGACGAATATAGAGCTATGTCTGCTCAAATGTTAGATGTTGCCCCCAATTCTATTCTTGTTCATGATTTTGAAGGGAACTTTCTATATGCTAATAAAAGAACATTTGAAAAGCATCAGTATAACAGAGAAGAATTTATAAAATTAAATCTTCATGATATAGATGTGCCTGAAAGTAAAGCATTAATAGAGTCCCGCATGAAACAAATAAGAAAAGATGGTGAAGCATTATTTGAGGTTTCTCATTTTCGCAAAGATAAATCATCCTTCCCAATGGAAGTATACGTAAAAACAGTTACCTGGGCAGGAAAACCGGCGTTGCTCAGTATAGGTACGGATATCACTGAACGCAAGAAAACAGAAATGGAATTGAGGGATAGTGAATTGTTGCTGCAAGAATCTCAGAGAACATCCAAATTAGGATCTTATGTTTATGACATTGTTAATGATTCAATGTCCTGGACAGAAACTCTTGATAATATATTCGGAATGAAAGACAGTATGAAACTGAATGTTAAGAGATGGGTCGGCACACTCTATGAAGAAGATAAGGCTACCGTCTCAGAATATTTCATGAAGGAAGTACTCGGAAAAGGTAATAATTTTGACAAGGAATATCGGATAGTAAATCAGGAAACCGGAAAGACAGTTTGGGTACATGGTTTAGGTGAACTTGAATTTGATGTGAATAACAATCCAATAAAGATGATGGGGACTATTCAAGACGTAACAGAACGAAAGCTCTTGGAAGAACAGCTTCAAATCCGCCAAAGAATGGACTCACTCGGAACGCTTGCAGGAGGTATTGCCCATGATTTTAACAATATACTAGTCGGTATTTTAGGTAATATTGAACTGCTCAATATGAATAATGAGAATTTTACCGAAGACCAGAAAGAATGCTTGACCGATGCTGGGCAGAGCTGTAACCGTGCCGCCAATCTGATAAGGCAATTCCAAACCTTATCGACAGGAGCTGTCAGAGGGAAAACAGCAGTAGACATTCATGATATATCAAAAGAAGTCTTCAGTTTGCTGAAAGAAACCTCCGACCGCCTCATCACAAAACGAGTTCAGTTCAAAAAGGGTGAATTCTTTGTGACAGCCAACTCAGGAGAACTGCATCAGGTGCTGTTAAATCTCGCAACTAACTCAGCTCAGGCAATTGAAGAGCGGGGAGCTAAAGAGGGTGATTACATCAGGATTAAAGCAGAAGATTATGAGGTGACGACTGGTGACAGAACAGGACTTGCAGAGGGAGATTATGTTCATATATCATTCGCTGATAATGGTATGGGTATGTCGGAAGAGGTTTTGAAGAAAGCATTCGATCCGATGTTCACTACGAAAGAAAAAGGCGGTAAACGTGGGCAGGGGCTTGGCCTTGCGATGGCGTATAATATTATCACAAGAATATATAATGGTCATATCTGGATTGACAGCAAGGAAGGAAAAGGAACAACATTCCACATCTACTTGCCGAAAGCTCAGCCAGAAGTAGAAGCTGATAGTAAGAAAGCAATTGATATTAAAGGCGGTACAGAAACCATACTGGTGGTTGATGATGAAGATAACGTTCGTAAGTTCACAAGAAAGTTACTGACTCAAATAGGGTATACTGTTATTGCAGCAAGTGATGGCAAAGAAGCGCTTAAGATATACAAAAAACAGAAGGGCTCCATAGATACAGTTATCCTGGATTTGACCATGCCGCAAATGTCAGGACAGCAGGTGTTTCAGAAGCTGCTGGAAATCAGTCCTGACGTTAAGGTAATCATTTCGTCTGGACACGGCGATGAATATTCCAAAAAAGGTATCCTTGCTAAAGCGAAAGGAAATCTTGGGAAACCGTATAAGATGAGGGATTTGGCTATGACGGTGAGGTCAGTGCTGGATTCGTAGAACGTTAAAATCGTAACCGCAATGTAATCCTTTTCTGTCTGTGATTATCCGTGATTGTCCAAATATCCCTGTTTTTAGCTGGGATTGTTTTTACTGAAGTTACAAATATTTGGAACGATATCTGTTAACCACCAGGTTGTAGGTTCCCCCGAGAACTCGGGGTACCCGGGGAGCTTTCTTCGAAAGTTATTATGCTTCGCTTGAAGTCGCAACCCACTGTTATTAATGAATATAGCAGTGGTTTTATTGTTTTTGCGGCACTATAATAACACTGCAGTTTAAGCAAGATATTAGTTTGACAGGTCCGAAAGTATCAAAGGAATACTAAAACCTGAATAAATATGCAATTTTGGCAATGCCGGTTTTACTGTGGATCCTGTAATGGTGCTCGCCATCCCATATCTGATTATAAACAAAGTAAATGTCGCTTCCGATCTTCGGAATGAAATTGACAAGAAAATTGACGTAAAAGCGTTTATCCTCGTTATTCCATTGCACAAATGTCCTTGAAGTAAGACGGGTAGAATAATTCAGGGTAAGCCTGCCGCTGTATTCCTTAGTTGTGAAGCTCCGGTTATTTATCGAAATTTTATTATATGAGAACTGTGTTGATACTGCAACATTCTCGCTTAGTTTGAAATTGATATTCGGATCGAAAGCCGTTCTTTTTCCGGTGACATAGTATTTCCCCCAGGTAGCTTCAACTTCCATAGAAACTCTCCTCTTACTGCTGCTCTCAAATTGAAATTCGTAAAACCACCAGTCATAGGTTCCCACAGGAATGACAACGTCTCCAAAGACATTGAAGTCTTCTTCAAGGTTCTCGTAGTAATTTATAAAATTGAACTCTAATTCGTCGCCGGATTTAAATTCGATTCCAACAGGCCTGATCTCATTGTCGCGAGTCAGCAGCATTCCGCCCATATTAGTAAAATATTGCATGTCGATCGGTTTTAAAGTTATTCTCTTTACTAACGGAATATTCGGACGCGGTGTCCATCTCATCATTGCGCGGTATTTCTGTATACCTTTCCTTTGTACATACCCTATCTCAGGATTAAATCCTTCCGGTATTACAGAATATTCAAAATAGTGATCTTCCTGATCATTTGGATAATCGAAGAATACAGTGCCTGCAATGTTATCTTTTCCTTTTCCATCTGTGAGCGTCCCGCTTACTGCTGCTCCGGCAATTATATTATTATTCCCCCTGAATGAGGAAGTATTATACAGGAAGTCTACTCCAAGCGCCTGATTGTCATGCCCGCCGTCACTGTACAGATTTGTTGCCATAAATCCGATAGATGATTTCTCCAAAACATCCTTTTTAATACTGAGTACTGAATAATTTGTGGAAGGCGTTCCATTTTTCCTATCTGTCTGCATATTCAGCATACCTATCCTGTAATCACCTATCTTACCGGATAACCGTGCTCCTCCAAG
>JAAGZO010000061.1 GCA_024206195.1 bacterium
CCCATACCTTATTTTAAACAAAGTGCGAATTGAATACCTTGAAAATGCCCTAGGGCCATTAGATAAGTTTGGATATGAAATAATAGAAGAAAAGAGGCTGTAAATGAACATGCATGACTATTTCTACAGCCACAAAGACAAAGAACTACAAAAGCAATGGGTGAAGCACGTTAAAGAGAAGGCAAAGCTGCAAGCCGAAAACCATCTCCTGAAAACGCATGAGAAACATTGGAAACTTATTTGTGCATTTCTAGCCTGTGTCTCAGGTTTTTTCATCGGACTCCACCTCTCATAATGTATATTTCTTGTAGGGCGTGAATCTTCACACGTAGCCTTACAAAAACAGAAGAAAGGAATCTTTCCACCTAGCCAAACGTACATGGACACTAAGGCAAATGGATGATGGAAAGGGGCCTGTCTCAGGGGAAGCCCTGTTGCAGAAAGTGTAGCAACCGGCAGGGATCGGGTAGAGGTTAGAAGCCTGGACACTGAAGACTATCACACATAGCGAAGCTGCATCTAGCAGAATCTTAGAACGACACATTATAATCCACTAACTTCGTCATTGTACACACTCCCAGAGGCAACATCAATAAGACCTTGACACTCATTCAATAAAACACTGTGAAAAGCTGGTAAATAGGCAGCAAGAGAGGCTAGAAGACCTCCCTAATAAAGAATGATTGTTATTATGACATTAGTGACAAACCTCACTGCGCCTTCATTTAAACCTGTTATTCTGAGTTTTGAAATTTTACCGAGGGACGAATATCCACCTTCCATAACACTGACTAACTCAACACGAAGGGTCGAGGGTCCGGAAAAACACTTTGTGTTGCATATGACCCGTTATTCCTTCAAATACAATGAAATTGTGCTCGAGTTGAATTTGTTATGAATTTGGATAATTCGTTTACATGTATCATACATGGTAATGTTCATCAACTTAGTGAACTTTAATGTGCAGTGAAAAGGTGAACAATATTCTCTTCCTTCCTCACATATATCCACACAAATAAATAGTATGCATACCAACCATTATCATTATGTACACTTTATACTTACATGTTCTATTATGCTTGGTTTATGCTTGGTTTATATCTTCAGCACGTAATTTATTTATAATTATTTCATGTTTTTATATGTTTTCCCTTGTTGTTTATTGTATATTATTGTATATTATGTATAAGGAAGCAAACAAAGGAAGGTAGACAATGACTATAACAG
>JAAGZO010000686.1 GCA_024206195.1 bacterium
CATTTGCCAATCCTAAAAAGCTCAAAAATGATAAATAATCGATTGTTTATTGCAGCTCATACATTGTATTCTGGTGCTATAGAAATTCATAAGCAAAAAACGAAAATTGGCATGGATTGTGCTGAATTTATTGGGTATTTTATACTTTAAAATGCTAAAAACATATGCTGGAATTTGTTTATGATATATTAGGTGAGTTCATAGATCCTCGAATGATAGAGTTATTAGTTACGGATACTGATAGTGTTGGAATGTCATTAGCGTGTAATTCATTAGATGAAGCCATGTTACCAGACAAGAGAAATGAATGGTTTGAAACTGTTAGAGACCATTGGTTCCCTGCGAATGTTGAGCTAAAGGGGAAAATCTCTTGAAAAATTTTTGATCGAGGAAAGTGGAACAGAATTTGCTGCGAATACTCTGCGCGTCTACGTCTACTGAGTATTACATCGGAAAAGATGTTTGGTAACCATCTTCAGGTCTTCAATACCTCTCTTTGGGGACTATTAGATAATATACGGTAGTTGCATTTCTAACGTAATGAAGCTTGGTTTATTACACCCTACCTTCGGTTGTATGTTGCCCTTTAACTGACCCCGGGCGTTCCCCGATACCAGCTTCAACCCTCAAGCGAATCAACTCGCCCTAATAGGGGAGGATCAATGTGAGGGACAGCCCAGCGTGTTGACACCGGGTAAGAAAGGGTCATACAGTCTCGAACAGAA
>JAAGZO010000687.1 GCA_024206195.1 bacterium
GCTTTGCACCGTTTACTCATTTATGCCCGGATTTCACATGCAAAAAAGGCAAAGAAGATTGTTTAACACCAAAAATCTGTGCAAAAGGAGAGTCACTCTGTCAAAATAATAAATGTAGAATTGACTGCACAAAGGAACCATTATGTTCAGATACTGAATTTTCCTGTTCAAATGGAGAATGTGTGCAAAATATGATGTTATGCCCAAGTGTGATATCATGCCCTGATAATACTTATAAATGTCCCTCTGGAACTTGCGTGTCTGAATTCAGTCTTTGCTCACATACTACCGGCCAGAAAAAAATATCATGTGCTACTAGCACACCTATTTTATGCCCAGATTTATCATGTGCAACAAGCAAAGCCGAATGTAAAAAATTCACAGAATGCCCTAGTTCCGCACCACATAGATGCGCAAATAACGAATGCCGTAAATTCCCCGAAAACTGCCCAAGCACCGTTACATGCCCTAAAGATTACCCTGTAATGTGCGCAGATGGAAAGTGTATGAAAGCTTCTTATCACTGTGATACAATCGCAAACACTTGTACTAATGTAAGATGCTCTGATGGTACCTGCTCAGATTCTTTAGTCAACTGCCCTAACCAAGTAACTTGCCCTAAGGGCAAGTTCAAATGCTGGGATGGAACATGTGTAACTGATACTACAGAAGATTGCCGTGAACCGAAATATACTGATTGCCCAACAGAAAACCCTCATAGGTGTTCCGATGGAAGCTGCCGTAAAAATAAAGAATCGTGCTCTACTGTCAGAATATGTCCTATTGAGTCACCAGTCAAGTGCTGGGATAATTCATGTAGAGAACATATTGATCTCTGCCCTGAATTCCATGAGTGTGGTAAAAACATGCGATCCTGCCCTGATGGAACTTGCACATACAGTAAATGCAACACTATGGTAACCTGCCCACTTTCCCGCCCTAAACTCTGCTATGACAATACATGTGTAAGCGATATCAGAGACTGCCCTACCCAACCTGAATGCGAAGGAGTAATCTGCCCAGACGGTTCATGTGTGTCAAACAGACAACTCTGCAAATTCTTCGAGCCTTGTTCAAGTAAGAACCCAGTGCGTTGCCCACAAGGTTCCTGCGCAGACTCCGCTCAAGCATGTGACGCCACAGATAGAAAATGCCCAATAGGTTACGTTCTCTGCAAAACTGGTGGTTGTAAAGCAAACGAGGGGCTTTGTGATAAATTCAAGTGTCCTTCTAATCTCCCATTACAATGTAAGGATGGAACTTGTGTGGAAAATCTTAAATACTGTGATCTAGAGAAAAATGGTTGCCCCTATAATCAACCGCATAAATGTAACGACGGAACATGTGTAGGCAGTGATAGAGACTGCTCTAAGACAAGAACACGTAACTGCGGTGAAGGCAAAACTGAATGTAAACATACCGACGCTTCTTGCCTAGAAGGCGAATCAGCATGTAAAGACGGTAGCTGCACTAAAGGCAAATGCCCTCTTGCGAATGGTTGTCCTAGTGAGAAACCAACGAAATGTGGTGATGGTATATGCATAGACCCTTCTAGAGATACCTGTGCTCCTGCGATATGTCCTATGGGATTGCCTATTCAATGTGAGGATGGGTCGTGTGTGAGGACATCTAAGAACTGCCCTGATTCAACTAATAAAGAATACTACTCTTTGTGTGAGAAAATGGGAATGAAAGGATCGTTTATGTGCGCTGATGGAAGGTGTATGCCTTCAACTGAATACTGCAGGCCTTTGTATCAATGCCCTTCTGGATATACGAGATGTAGCGATGGTACATGTAGGTTATCCTCGGTGTTATGTCCCAAATCAGATAACTGTCCTTGGGTAAGGCCGTATAGATGTGATACTACGGGAAGATGTGTTGCCGTTGCTGAAGATTGCTTTAGAAGCTGTCCTAAGGAAAAGCCACAAGTGTGTAGTTCTACAGGCGAATGTGTAGTTGACTTGAAAGACTGCCCAACTGAGAATAAGATAACAACCTGTAAAGATCCAAAACAAATGAAATGTGCAGATGGAAGATGCTTTGATGATATAGAGAAGTGTAATACGATTGATATCTCGTGTAGTGATATCTCAAAGCCGGTGTTATGTGGTGATGGTCAGTGCCATGCGACTGTGGAAGAGTGTAATGACTTACCAGATTCGTGTATTAATGGAATGACGCGTTGTCAAGATGGCTCGTGTGTTGAAACAAGTAAATCTCTTACTGAATGCAAAAACGTGAATGGCTGCACATTGAGTAAACCATTTAGATGCTCAGATGGATCATGCGCAAGCAACCCATCGCAATGTAAAACAACCGTTGGTTGTAGTTTATTGCAACCTTTCCTCTGCGGAGATGGCAGTTGCGTGACAAATATGAATTTATGTAAAATTCAACTACCCTGCCCAAGTTCAACACCATATAGATGTGACAATAAGATGTGTGTTGAATCAGCAGAAAACTGTGAAGCACTAAATAACTTCTGTCCCTTATCACGACCGATTAAATGTGCCTCTGGAAAATGTGCCAAATCACATGCTGAGTGTTCAAATGAATTCCATATGGAGCCATGTAAGCCAAATGAGTTTTTCTGTATGAAATCAGCAATGTGTGTTGGATCTGCCGCTGAGTGTTGGGGTCTTAAAGATGCTGCTGGGTCTAAAGGAGAAGCTTCAATTAGAAGAAATAGAAAGAGACAACTTCAATCTCAATCTAACAATACCAATGCTTTTGACAGCGCGACCACTGATACAACTACCAATCACACCCCTGAAAACGGCTGCTCACAAGCCACCCCCTTCTCTTGCTACGATGGAACCTGCCGAAGCCTTCAATCCGAATGCCCTATATTACCCGCTTGCAAACAAATGGAATACCGCTGCTCTAACGGTTCATGCCAAACTAATAAGGAAAACTGCAAGAATAACTCTGTAATATGCGAGAATGGCTTGAATAAATGCGAGGATGGTCTTTGCAGAAAAACCTGCCCTCACCATAATGGCTGTAGTCTCGCAAAGCCATTCCAGTGTACGAATGGAATGTGTACTAAAGACGTGCTTGAATGTATAGGAATGTCAATGTGCCCTGAAACCACATCGCCGTTTAGATGTATTGATGGTAAATGTGTGCCTGATGGCAACTCATGTGACCCATTAAACCGTGTAAATTCCGTTATTGATTTCCCGATATCAAGCAGTAAATACAACAAAATCGATTTTGACTTCGCATTTAACTCTCAACGTAAATCAATTGGTAACATTTTCATCCCTGCGAATTCACTAGAACTTAAAAACACTACCGACTATGTAACTATCCAGGTAAAACAAATCCCCCACACCGAACTCGCTAGCTCAAAGGTTTATTATAATAACTCATATGGGTTAATGGCGAATGTATCCAACGCAATCTCTTCTAGTGATGGTTTATTAGACTTTGAAAATTCTGTTTTATCACCGATATTTAATATTCAAATCCAGCAAAGTGATTCTTTAGTTGAGGATACTTTGAAATTTACAGGTGTGATTACGCTTGAGCATAATTATTACCATATGAATTTATTCAGGACAAATGACTACTGCCTTGCAAGATTAGAAGAAAATGCATGGTTATGCGTAAGCAGAAAAGAATCTGATGAGCAAAAACAATTTAACTTTGTAAATCTCGGGACTTATGCGATTATACTTAACCCTTATAGAGAAGCTCCTAAAATCGACGATTCAAGCGGAATGAGCTTCTTTAAAGATAACTTACAAACTATTGTAATCGTACTAGGCGTTCTTTTCATAGTTTCGGTGTTGATCTTCTATATCTTTACTAGAGTTATCAGATATCGTGAGAAATATAAAGAAATGAAAGAAATGCATATTAACATTCAAAACGAGAAGGAAGATTATAAGATGATGTCAACTGATATTCCAGGACAAACATTAGGAGATACCTTGAAGGGAATGGTATTTACGAAGAATCCTGCACATTCAGTGACGACTTCAGGAGGTGCTAATTCGCAGATCGAGAATGATATTGAAGACTTGCAGATGAAATGTAGATCGATGGATGGGCAGAATAAATCGATGGAGGAGAAGATAAATGATATGAATGATCAGTATAAGATGTTGAGGATGGAGATTGAGAGGTTGAAGAATCAGGGAAATGAGTGAGTATGAGGAGTGCTAGTGTTAGGTTGATTATGTGGAGAAAGGAATGCTTTGTTTCAGTTTTAGTTTGGAATGGAAGCATGATCAATCTAGCATGGTTTATTTAAATTTCTTTATTTTAGTTAATTTTTATTTTAATTTTAATTTTAAAGACTTTGGATTATATTAGTATATAAGTATATAAGTA
>JAAGZO010000062.1 GCA_024206195.1 bacterium
AAGTTGGAACAACCCCAAAAAGCAAACCCACTATTTCCTAGTCTTAATGGCCCCCAAGAACTGATGTCGTAGATTAGAAGCTTGTCGCCACCATTAGCAAACTTCCAACCAGTAATAGTCCCCGTAATCTTAACTATATAAGTCCCTGCTCCGCTGTATGAATGATTAGTATCCGCATGATTGTAAACTGTAATATCACTAGATGAAGAATCGCCCCAGTCTACGTGAAAATTATAAGTACCTGTAGCTTCTAAGGGTAGCTGGAAATCGTCTGGCCCTGCGGTTTTTACTTCGAACTGGAATGTTGAGACGCTACTACCAGCCCCTGCGTACTGACTCCCTGGGGAATCAAAGTGTCTTTCTAAGTCATACATAAATCCTCCTTAGTACAGTACTGTTAACTTAGAACCGTCACCTTTGAAGTAAACACTCCCTGTTAGAACTTGTTTAGGTTCCCACATTACACCTTCCTCAATTGTTATAGCGTTATCAGCGAAGGTGTTCGCACCAATAACTATCTCGCAATCACCGGATACAGCGTAGAAGCAGATGTATTCTCGGGCTACGTCACTATCTAATATCTTAACTGCACTAGATGTCCCAGTGAAGCTATTATTAATACTATTTGTTCTTATCATTATATCTCCTATGCTAATTCTTTAAGTAGTACAGTGAATCCACCGGACACCCCTGTATTGTTGTCTGTTACATCTTCACATCTTAATAAGATATCTGTCTTTTCAGGTAAGGCTAGTGGAATCGGGTACTTGTAAACCCAACTACTATTGCCCTGACCTACACATGCTATACGAGAAACAACACGAAATACCCCATTAAATAATCGCAGACGTGATGTGAAGTCTGCGGAGAAGGTGCCTTGTCTGGATAAAGATACGTAACCACCATAGAAATAACCATTATAACCTACTGGTATAGTATAGATAGCCATTTCCGTCTGACCTGCACCTAATGTTATCTCAGCACGTACCTCTGAGGATACTGTAGGAACACCATCGGTTACAGATGCCCCGTTAATATAAATATATACATCACCCTCTAGGTCTGTTCCACTTGAGTTCCACATTCTGAAACATCTAATTAATGGTGTATCAAGAGTTACAGTTGTTTGTCCATTCAATGCCTTCGTCTGCGTAACCAGTTCCCAATTTTCATCTAAGCCTTGTATGTATATAGTTTGGTCGTCATCCACATCTGAACTAGACATAGAATCTATATCCGCTATGGTACTAAATGTATACACCCCTCCATGACTCCATATATCCTCTGGTACTGACCCTGTATCTATATCAGGGTTCTCTCCGAACTTTTCTACAACTGAGTACTCCGGAAAGACTCCTTCTGCTACTAACTGTTCAAAAGGTCTATCCATTTCTGACATTATCCTAGTGCCTCCTTCTTAGCCATTTCTGTGGCTATATCGGTTATGTTCTCCTTACCGAATCTCTTCTTCCGTTTCTGTAGATCCTGGCTTAACTCAGAGATATCATTCCCTGGTTCAGCGTTCTGATGGATCTTATTATCGGCTAAGAACTTATTGATATGCCCGAGTACTCTAGGATCAATCTCCTTTAATAGAACTCCATCCTCATCCACAAGTAGTTTCCTATATGCTCCGCATAGGAGAGAGTGCAAACTACCAAGTTCCCCCTCCATTGCAGCGTTCTGACTCATAAGCTATCCTCCTAATTTAAGGGCTCCTGTGAGTAGTTGCCAGATGAATGGTGACAGCATTATTGCCCCTATAATCATATTTAATTTAGTATGCATTGTTCTAATATC
>JAAGZO010000688.1 GCA_024206195.1 bacterium
TAATTGAGTCCAGCTTGAGAACATGGATCTTTGGCTTGCCATTTTCTAATTATTGCAGCAACTGATTCAGTATCCAGAAAATGAAATTCATTCTCCAGAGTAGAGGACTTCTTAACCATAGCACAAGTTTTCTTTTCTGAATCTTCCATTTTCTGAAACAGAGCTCAAGAAGCTACCCATAGTTCTTCTTCAGCTTGGGTCGGTTCTGGAGAGTCTATGGGACCTCTAGATAGAGCATCCGCTACATGATTCTGAGCTCCTTTATTGTAGGCAAATTGTAGAGAACCTCCAAGAGTTTCAAAGTCGGAGATTTCAACTCTCCATCATAACATCCGATTACTTTTGATGGTTTTTCGATCCATAATATGTTTAAGAGCAGAGTGATTGGTGACAATCACAATGTCACATCCTTGAATCATGTATTTAAAGTACTGTAGACCATAAACTACAGACAGACCTTCCAACTCAGTTGGGGTATAATGCATCTCTCAGTCTAGTAAAGACCTTGAAGCGAAACCCACTGGTTGGA
>JAAGZO010000689.1 GCA_024206195.1 bacterium
TCAGAGCAATGGTGTAACTGCGATGCTTGATAAGCCTTTTGATCCACCTCACCTGCAAAAATTACTGGAAACACACGTATAAATCACTATTTTTGAGGCTCCCTACAGCATAATTTGATGTCAGCATGCTGAATATATTTTACTCTAACAAGCTTGAAGTGTTATCGGCACAACTCTGTGCTCAAATAGCCCAGCAACCTCTACCTGCTCTTAAGCCAGAAACTATTGTTGTTGAATCATCGGCAATGGCGCAGTGGCTAACAAAAGAAATGACCTCTCAGCTGGGTATTGCAGCTAATCTCAAATTTCCCTTTCCTGCAGCATTGGTTTGGCAGGTTTATCGGCAGTGTCTATCAGGATTGGCAAAGGAGTCGAGTTTTGATCGCCCAGTACTTATCTGGCGTCTGTATGAGTTATTTATATCTAATGATTTCGAAGGTATGCCTGAGTTACAGCACTACATTGCTAATCTAACGAATAATAAACAGAAGTTACACTTTGCCGAATATGTTGCTGATCTCTATGACCAGTATCAAATCTATCGGCCTGACTGGTTAGCGAACTGGGAGAAAGGCTCTCAGGGTAAAGAGAGAGAAGGAATAAATAATAACTGGCAAGCAAAACTTTGGCAGATTCTCTGTAAAGAAAGACCAGGTGATATTAATCGGGCACAAGTTTTTTTGCAGGTATTAGCACTATTACCCGATATAGAAAAACAACAAATAGAAAAACTTTCATCTCGCCTGAATATTTTTGCTGTAGCCACACTGCCGCAAACCTATATTGAACTGTTTGCTGCATTGGCAGAAAAAATTGAAGTTAATGTTTATGTATTAAACCCTTGTGCAGGGTTTTGGCAAAACCTGCAAAGCAAAAAGGTGCAGGTCAGGCAAGTACAGCTTACACAAACACAAAGTGATCTGTTTGCAGCTGATGATAGTGAGCAGAACTGTTTGCAAGAGCAGTCTCATGTTGAAGAGTCAGTTCAAAATGAACTGCTGGCACTGATGGCAAAACAGGGAAGGGACTATATAAGCCTGTTACAGGAGCAAGAACAGATAGAAGAGTTTGACTGTTTTGTTAAGGTCAAACAATCAACACTTCTGGGTCATCTTCAGAATGATATTTTAACACTACGACAAGCAAGGCTGGGTGAAGAGAAAGAGAATATAACCAGTGATGATCACTCTATACAGTTTCATAGTTGCCATAGCCCTCTACGAGAGGTGCAGGTTCTGCATAATCAGTTGCTGAAACTACTGGATGATAATAACGATATCAGTTTGGATGATATTGTTGTTATGGTGCCTGAGCTGGAAACTTATGCACCTTACTTTCATGCAGTATTTGCCACAGCGGATAGTGGTATTCATTTATCTTACCATCTGGCCGAAAGAAAAAGTTTTGATGATCAGCCGGTTAAACGCTCACTGGTTCAGTTATTAAAAGTTTCATCACAACAGTATCTACGAGCTGAAATAGCCAGTCTTTTACAAGAGTCTACAGTCGCTAATAAATTTGGCATCACAGATATTGAGCTTATTAATCAATTGCTGGAAGAATTACAAGTGCGTTTTCATCTTAAAGATGAAGGCTGGCTAAAGATGGGCGAGCAGGTTGTTAGTTTTAGCTGGCAGCAAGCAAAGGAGCGTTTATTGTTAAGCTTTGCTGCTGCAGAGTTTGCACCGGAAGTAGATAGCCTGAATGTTGAAGGTATATATGATAGTGCAGCAGAACAAACAGGACGCCTCTGTGAGTTTATTGATCAACTTAGTTTTCTTGAGTATCAAAACCGAAACAGAACACTGATTAGTTGGTGCGAATATATTGAGCAGGTATTACAACGCTTTTTTAAACTTGAGGAGGAGTCTCAACTGTCTGAGGCAAAAACTATTCGCGCTGTTTTGGAGAAGATACAGCAAACATCTGAGTTGGCAGCGTATGCTAGTGAGATAGAGTTTGATCTGTTTATTCATGTGTTTGAGTCTTGTCTGCAACAGGAAAGTCAGAGCCATTTCTTCAAGCAGGGTGCTATCAATATAGCGACTCTACTACCTATGCGCTCACTGCCTTTCAAAATTGTCTGTATGTTGGGTATGAATGATGGAGAATTTCCTCGACCGGCCAGCAATGATCGTATTGATCTAATGGTAGACAGGCCGAGAAAAGGTGATAGAAGCCGCCGTGAAGAAGATCGTTACTTATTTCTTGAAGCTTTGTTGGCAGCAAGACATACCAGTTATATTAGTTATATTGGTAGAAGTAATATTGATAATACAGAGCGTTATCCTTCGCTGTTGGTTACAGAGTTGATAGAACATCTGAATGATTGTTATCAAGTTAAAGATACAGAACTTAAAAAGCAGTTGATTACGCAGCATAAGTTGCAAGCATTTGATGCTGCTTATTTTAATAGTGAAATGCAATTTTTTAGTTATAACACTCACCAGTTAAAACAATCTGAAAGGATTCTTCAGGAGAAAATATCACCTGTATTTTCAATAAAGCCACTTGAAGAGTTTAAAGAGCCTGAAGTTGCAAAGCAGGTAGTAACAGAGCAAGTAGATATAAAACAAGTTCAGCTGCAGGATTTACTTAATGCCATTGTTGAACCATCACGTTTTTATCTGCAACAGTTACAGGTGAAAGTAGAACTTGATGACATCACTGATGAAAATATAGAGAGTTTTCAGGTTGATCATCTGGATAAATATCTGCTGCTGGATATGTTATTTAAGCTTCTGGTGAATAAAGAGCCGCTGCCGAATGCCGAACACTTGATTCGCAGGGGATTGTTGCCTCAGGCAGTGGCAGGTGAGATAGACTACTCTGAGGTGAAACAGAGTGTATGTGATCTGTATGATCAGGTTGAAAGTCACAGACTTGATATTGGTGATAACCGAACTGCGTTAACGGTATCACTGGGTAAATATGAACTCAGTGGCGAGATAAGCAGTTGTAATACAGAAAACACCCAGCGTATTGCAGTTTTGTGCAATAAATTACACGGCAAGCACGTTTTAAAAGCCTGGGTTAGTCACCTGTTTGCTTGTTGCGGGTTTGAGAAATCACTTAAATCCTATATTTTAACGCCGGAGAAATGTTACAAATTAAATTCTGTTAGTCCAGTTGATGCTCAAACAATATTGTTAGATCTTCTTGAGATATATGAGGCTAACCAATATGGGTTAAGTTGGTTTTTTCCTAAAAGTGCATGGGCTTATATTAATGGTTTGCAAAAGGATGAAAGCAAAGCAGAGAAGGAGCTATCACTAAACTTATATGGTAGTGAAAGAAGTTTTGGTGAGTGGAACTCACTGCAGAACTCTTATGCTTATCGAGGGAAAGATGTTGATGAATCTGCCATAGTGGATTTAGCACGTAGAGTGATTAACCCGATCATGGATTATTTTGTTGAGATGTCTCTTGATAAAATAGAAGAGGAGGCGGACTAGTGAAGAGTTTACAGATTGAAAACATGCCTCTTAATGGACGATCACTGATTGAAGCCAGTGCAGGCACAGGTAAAACTTACACTATTAGTAATATTATATTGCGACTTATTTTAGTGCCGCAACAGGGTTTAAAAGGTCGACCACTTAAAATAGAAGAAATTCTGGTTGTTACCTTTACCAAGGCAGCAACTCAGGAGCTGAAAGATCGTATTCGTGAAAAAATAACTTCAGCCCAACATTATGTAGAAGGTGGAGAAGAAAAAGACCCTACCCTAATAGCGATTGTTGATCAGGCTGTAGCAGAAGAAGATAGGGAAACTATCTATCTCCGCTGTCGAGAGGCCGCGTTATATCTGGATGATGCGCCAATTTTTACGATCCATGGTTTTTGCCAGCGAATGTTAGCTGAGTATAGTTTCGGTGCTGCTCAGCCCTATCAGCAAGTTCTGGTTGAGAATAACGGTGATATTCTGCAGCAGCTATCTCAAGAGTTATGGCGTGAGAATTTTTATTCTTCTGAGAGTAGCAAGACTCAAATGATGCTGAGTTGTTTTAGTTCTCCTGAAGATATTCAAGA
>JAAGZO010000063.1 GCA_024206195.1 bacterium
CTCTGGTATTGCGCCAGAGGCCACTGTGGCGCGTAGAATCGAAAGCTGTGAGGTCAGCATAGAAGCCTCTCCCCTCTGCACCGCAGGAACTTTTATATTTGTTAACAGCAAAACTTAAGGGAAAGAAAAAAGGCGAACGTACCTCCGCGGCCGCTCGCCTTATTATTATCTCAGACACTTTTATGTGCCGAGTAATACCAGAATTTATTGATTGTTTTAGTTTAATGTTGATTCAGATTTGACTGGTTCTATTCCTTCTGGTTGTTGTTCTACTTCTTCAGGTGCTACGTCAGGCGTGAAAGATTGTTGCTCTTCGCATACTTCTTCTTGAGATTCTTCGGGTGCTGTCTGTTGAGGTTCTTCAGGAACCTGAGGTGTTTCTTCATTACTCATAATTCATATCCTTTCATAAAGAAATAAACTTAACTTTTCATAACTAACTATCGGCGTATTCAGGGAGTGACTTTGTCAGAATATAGGACTTAAATGGACAGTGAACGCTCTTTATAATGAACTTTGCCTCAAAATCTCCTGACCTTCCCTCAGGATATCCTTCAGCTTGAGTTTGGCCATTGTAGAACGATAAAACACATCTCAGGGCTTTCCTGTGGAAAGCGCTGAGCCGGTTTATTCACTAAAAACTTAAGAGAAGGCTTAGTATTATCGATTAATTGCATGCTACATTACACATTCATTTCTTTACCTTGACTTATGTCAGCTCTAAGTCAAGGTGCGGCCTCTCTCAAAGCCATCCTACAGGAATCCTGATGTGTCATAAAAGGTTTTTCTTTGTTTAGCGCAAGATTGCTTCTTTGTATGGGTATATATTAGGGTCATAACTTGTACAACTTAACGAAAGCTCCTGCTCTAACACAAAGCCACACTCCGCCAAGGCAGGGGCTTCTATATCCCACATCTCTCGTCCCACTTTTTTCCTTGAAAATCTGACTTTACAATCAATATTCATGTCAGCAGAGACGCCTTAATTTATAGAACCAAACGTACAATCAAACCCCTGTGGTTTATCTCGCTTTTTCCTCTCCCTCCAAAGTGCAGGGGCTTTTATATTTGTTGGCAACGGAAAAAGGAGAAGTATCAAGGTCATTGAGCTGATTACTTATGGACTTTGAACAAAGAGGTGTTACATTAACAGTCAGAAAGATCCAGAATATTATACGGAAACCATATATACATTGTTATACGGCTAATTAATGTCAGTCCGAAGGGTGCCCTTTCATATCTAGATTTTTCAAGTAGTGACTATGAAAGAGACACGTTGATGCAGTTTTTGGTTAAAATACATTAATGATAAGGAAGAGAAACTATGTGGACTATTTCACCATGGTGGGATAATGGTAATGTTGCAGAGATCGATGAAGTTGTAAATTCTGTAATTCCTGGGACTTCTCCAATAGAATACAAAAAAATATGGGACCGTGAACGTGAGACAATGGGCTACAACCCACGTTTCCTGCCAAATACAGTGACGTTTGATCAGAAGAATCGCCCTGTCATCCGGGTAGGTGTACACGACATTGTCGGTAAGCATGCAACAGTTTATTACTCTCATGTTCGGGTTAAAGAAGTCTATATTCAGACACTCGATGCTGCCGGGAAGTGGATTGCACTCTCCTTAAGCAGTGTAATGAAAGACAAAATTCCAGATTGGAATAATGAACGGATTTACAGCGGAACCTATCAAGCGGAAGAGCGAATTGTTTTTGATGCATCAGGCGATGCGTACACCATCGTAAAAACGATGAGCCATCGTGATTTCTTGCTTCACTCTAAGGACGATATGGAAAACTGGGATGTGTATGCTTTGCCTGAAAAAGGAAGTTTACGAATAGAAATGACGGCTTCTGATCGACCGCCCGTTATCTTTGTCCTTTTAAACTCGGTATTATCCATTATTGCTCCGGAAAAGAAAGATGATGGAACTCTAAACCCCCTGAGTTTAATCAATCTTGTCACAGATGGAAAATTGCTTTTCGATGGGCCTTCCCATTCCGGTGTGGGGGATCTAACCGTAACAGTAGATAATAAAACACACGTGGTTTATGGTAGCACAAACCCTGTAAACGGGATGTTGGGAACACCGCAGTACATTGTTACTTACAATCATGACGATCAAACAGTAACAGAACCTTTTTTACTTGGTACGACAGGCAAAAAAGTGGATGAGCATAATGGTCCGGCCATTGTAGCAGATAGCCAAGGATTTCTTCACGTTGTTCTTGGTTCACATCAGACTCCGTTCAAATATACAGTTTCGACGATACCAAACGATATTAAAAAAAAGTGGACGGGCCCTGATGAAATTAGTAACACAAGCGGAGAGGAGACCTATGTAAGCCTTGTAATTGATAAAGCAGATACGCTTCATCTCGTTTCGCGAATGGTGGACGATGAAGGGTATTCCCTTCATTATATGCGAAAGAAGCGCAACGACGAATCTTGGTCTGATTTTGGCAAGTTAGTTGTTCCCAAACCCACACATTACAGTAGTTGGTATCATAAGCTGACAATCGATAGGAGTGGAAGGTTGTTTCTGGCTTACTTCTACTACTCGCATAAGTTGAGCGACGAAGAGCTTGAGGCTTATTGCCAGAAATGGCCCAATGAAGAACTTGAGTGGAATGAAGAGGATGAGATGTGGGAAACTAATGCCCATGATCCGGTAATCATAATGAGTAGTGATAATGGCTACAGTTGGAAAATCGCCACAACACAAGATATTGTCACTCCTTGGTTTTGGCTTGCGGTCAACAGTCCAGAATGGTCGGATGCCTCCGGCTGGGATGATGTCACGAACTACTCGACCATACAGACAGCCGTCGTGAATAATGAACTGTATCTGCTGGCCCGTGCCGATAAAGGTATTCATACTTTGAAGTTCAATCCTGGGAACAATAGTTGGTCCAAACTTGCCTCTAACAATCCAGAATGGTCGGATGCCTCCGGCTGGAATGATATCACGAACTACTCGACCATACAGACAGCCGTCGTGAATAATGAACTGTATCTGCTGGCACGTGCCGATAAAGGTATTCAGACTTTGAAGTTCAATCCTGGGAACAATAGTTGGTCTAATCTTACCTCTAACGGTCCAAAATGGTCAGATGAGTTGGGCTGGAAAGATGTCACAAACTACTCGATCATACAGACAGCCGTCGTGAATAATGAACTGTATCTTCTCGCACGTGCAGATGCAGGCATTCATACCTGGAAGTTCAATGCCGAGAACAATAGTTGGTCCAAGCTTGCCTCTAACAGTCCAGGATGGTCGGATGCCTCCGGCTGGGACGATGTCAC
>JAAGZO010000690.1 GCA_024206195.1 bacterium
GTAGTAGTTTAGGTGACCTTGGTGGTTGTAAAATTGATTCAGGATATTGTAAAGGAAGCGATGGTACAATTGTGTGGCAACCAATCAATGCTACTAGCTTTTGTCCTTACCAGGCGATAGAACCAATCTATGATGCAATAGTATCAGACCAACACATAATTGTACATGAGTTACAAGCTGCTTTTTCCATTTCCCATTTGGCTTTGGCAGAATCCGACAGTTGTCATCTTAAATTTGGTTTTGTTACACAACAAGGCCCAATTCTGGTTTTTCAGGACAGAATACATACACACAAATACTTTTCTCAGTTTCATTCACAAAATTCTACTAAAATTCAGCCAAAATTCAAAAAGCCAATTTTGGATCCTGAAAATTTGAACTTTGAATATCTTCAATTATGGACAACTGCTGGATTTCGAGTTATTTGGCAAGAATTATGTCAATTAGCAGCACAACAATTAATATTCATTCATCATCTGATTCGTCTTGATGCTACTCTAGGGGCACGAGCATTGTTAAAACAGGACAACATTTTTGCAACACATGCTGGCGAAGCTTTGTTCATATGGAAATGTCGACCTGTAACAGCTACTAACATTTATTGGAACTACAAGGTCAATAACACATGCTATCAATATTTGCTGTACACGTCAACAATACACTGTATTTGCTATTCCTGGTAGTAAAGACTTGGTTACTGAATCTGCATCAGTTGACTGTACCTATCATCATCATGGAGTATATCTTAAGCAAGGACAATGGCGTACCAGTCAAGGACCTATACATGTTTCCACGGTATCTGTTGAAGTAATATGGCAAGGACATTGGAAAGCTTTTTCATTTGATGCTCCTACCCTGTTCCATGACAAGTTAGCAGGAATAATTAATACATTTGGAACATTCAAAACTTATATTACCAAATTAGAAAAACTACATCGAACTACGGATCGACTAATTGACTACACAGCCAGTTTCTCAACAGATCCTCAAATCATCAAAAATGCCATTGCAGGCATAGGTGAAGGAATAGGTGATATCTTTGCTGGTGCAGGTACTGGACTTGAGCATGTGCTAAAAAGGAGCTGGTCAGGGAATTGGTGACCTAGTCAATGGACTGCTTAAAGGGCCAATGCAGCTAATTTTGAATATTATTCTTTGCATACTTATTGGTGCAATTATTCTTGGATTTCTTTATGTCGCAATCAGAACCTTTTGTCTTAGACGGCAATCTTCACTGGACTTGCCTAACCTAGAAAACACTCCTGTGAAATTTCAGAAATCCCGCAAAGGAATATGGGATTCTATAAAATCACGCAGTTTGAATTTTGGATTTCATGATTTTATTCACAAATTTTATTTTGGAAAAGCAACTAAAGATACTGAATTAGCTCCCACTGCTGAAATTATGCCTTTAACTGAACAAATTTCAGTACTCCCTACTAGGACAGGCCAAAGTCCAAGACCATTACCTGCAGAGCAGAAGAGTGATGATATATTGACAGAAAAATTGAACACAATCACAACAGAGACAGAGACAGAGACAGAATCACAATACTTACAGAAAGAGACATTAGAACCAATTCAAACAGATTCTGTTGGCTATCCAACAACAAATTCAGACTGATAAATTCTCTACTAAACACACAAAACTTAATGTAGAACCTACCACAAAAGCAGAAGTGCACAAAACAGCAGAAAACCTAACAAATCTAGCTAGTACTATCCAATGGCCTCCAAAATGGAACAATCTTATACAAGTTAACATAGGATTGCCTACTGATCTAGCTCGAATTCCAATTTTCGTTGGGGAATCACAGATTCTTGCTTTACTGGATACAGGATCCAGTATTTCCCTTATACCTAAAC
>JAAGZO010000691.1 GCA_024206195.1 bacterium
TAGATAAGAAATAGACATGGGAAAGAAGCGTATTATAAAAAAAGGCGGTGACACAAGAGATGAACAGGCTCTTCTTCAAGATGCCAAGACTAAGGCACAGGCTTCAAAGAAGAAGCTTGATAAAGCAACTGTTCATGTACAGTCAACGTACAACAATACGCTGATTACTATTTCTGATATGGATGGCAATATACTTTTTCAGTCATCTTCTGGCGCTCTAGGGTTCAAAGGTTCTAAGAAGGGTACACCATATGCTGCTTCCAAAGCCGCAGAGATTATAGGTGAGTTTGCTACACATATTGGCGTGAAAGAAATGCATATTAGAGTAAAGGGTATTGGTTCGGGCAGGGAATCTGCTATTCGTGTATTCACGCAACACGGTTTTTCAATAAATTCTATTAAAGATGTTACGCCAACACCACATGGTACACCAAGATTAAAGAAACCTAGAAGAGTATGAGTATTGCTGGATCAAAATGTAAGAGATGTAGGAGGGCTGGAGAAAAGCTCTTCCTTAAGGGTGAACGCTGTAATTCCCCTAAATGTGCTATGGTTCGCAAGCCGTATTCCCCTGGTTTTCATGGTGGGAAGAAGGGAAGAGGCAGAAGGCTTTCAGAGTATGGTATGCAGTTGCGCCGGTACTACCACTCCAGGAACCGGCATTACCATTGCTGTAA
>JAAGZO010000692.1 GCA_024206195.1 bacterium
CTGAAGAAGTCAAAGAAGCTTATAAGAAAAGTGATCTGGATTTTCATCAACAGACAGCAGATATGGCAGGAGTGGAAAGAAGACTAGCTAAGACTATTGGTTTAGGTGTAATGTATGGAATGGGTTATAACAAAATGGCACGTGAGTTAGATATAGATCCGCAGGATGCTAAGAAAATGTTAAAAGATTTCCGTGAACGTGTACCTTTTATGCAAGGAATGCTAGAGGCTGTGATGAATCGTGCTAATTCTAAGGGCATTATTCGTACATTACTTGGAAGAAAATGTAGATTTGATCTGTGGGAGCCTACACAGTGGGGTGTACATAAAGCATTACCTCACAATCAAGCCAAAGTAGAATATGGAGAAGCAATAAAAAGAGCTGGAACATACAAAGCTTTAAATAGATTGATTCAAGGATCAGCGGCAGATCAGACTAAGAAAGCCATGGTAGATGTATATGAGGAACTAGGTGTAGTACCTTTAATACAAGTACACGATGAGTTAGATTGTTCTGTTAAAGATGAGAAACAAGCTAAAGAAATACAGCGTGTCATGGAGACATGTGTAGAACTAGAAGTACCTTCCAAGGCGGACATAGATCTTGGGGAAAGTTGGGGTGGATGAACTGGATTTGTGTTACATTAATGATTTGTATGGGATTCAATCCCAACATGGATTACACAAACAATGATGAATTTATAGAAGATGTACGTGCATGTACATTACATTTAAATTCCTTGCATGAAGAAAATGAAAGGGTCCCGGTAAATTTAGTTATAGCTCAAGCTATACATGAATCTAACTGGGGTACATCTAGGTTTGCTATAAAAGGGAATAACCTCCTTGGAATCCGCACGTTTGACCCATCTGATGATCAATTGAAG
>JAAGZO010000693.1 GCA_024206195.1 bacterium
ATTATATGAATAAAACAAATTAAATGAATGAGATTCAGTGCATGAATGATATATATTATATGTATAAAATTTATTGACTGAATGATATTCATTAAATATTTTATGATTATTTGCTGAGGAGTGTTCAGAAAATGAATGGTGGGGGGCTATTCTTCCGCAATAAATATTTACCAATACAGTTGTAGTATTTACATCCCACCACAGTCGTAGTATTTACATCCCACCACAGTTGTAGTATTTATATCCCACCACAGTTGCTGTCAAGTATGTAGTATAATCGTGAATTTTATTCTTGACAAATGGTAATATTAGTTCTATTGTATAATTATAAGGATAAGGAACAGAGGAACAGGAGAAGATAATGAGAACAGAACGAATAGAACAAAACAAACAAGACAAGAAAGTAAGATACAGGTACAGAACTAATTCCTCACAAGCTACTACACACATCAGTACAAGAGGAGTCTTACAATCAGATCCTAACACTACTAACACTACTAACACTACTAACGCACCCTCTAACTCACCTACTAACTCACAACATATTAGGATTTCCGTCCGTCTTCCACGTGGTATAGTTACTTCTCTTACACTAAAGAAGAACATCATTGCAATATGGTTATTATACAGAGCGCCTTCAAGAAAAGACCCACAATGGATTCTTGATATAATAGAAAAGGGAGAAGATATTAAAGAGGACATTAAACCTGATACCATAATGACCATAATTAACACTTTTGTATACTCTTGTTTAGAAAGCTGGGATAAAGATACAGGTAAAGGACTAAGTGACTTTGTAACGGAACTAATGATAGATGAGGCTTTAGAGCCTAATGATCATTCTATTTATTCTACTTTAATGGGCTTAATAGGCTAAAGGACATGGCTAAAATAAACAAATCAGATAAGTTTTTTGAGGTCTTGAGTAATGCCTCAGGAATGTCCAAGGAGAACAT
Organism: bacterium; assembly: GCA_024206195.1. The sequence goes on from JAAGZO010000693.1 coordinate 957, forward strand.
TAGGGAGATTGCAAAAGAGGTACTCTATAATAATAAAAAACTAAATGCTTGTAGTAATCATGTCTTCATAGAGAAAGTAGGGATAAGAAAGTGGAAATGTGCTAATTGTGGTGGGTTGGTAGATGGTTCTAAAAAGGTATGGTATGAGTTAGGCAGGGAACATGAAATAAAGAGAAAAGGAGAATAAAGATGCCTAAGGAATTTAATAACTGAGTGAAGTTCGGTGGTAAAGTTATTACCAAAAAAGTAAAAGGTGAAAAGATTTTGAAACTTTGTAAAGGCAAATCGGGATGGCATGCAGGAGAAGTTAAAACAAAAGGAGGGAAGAAATGAGAAAGATGAAAAGGATGAAAGGGATGAAGGTAGGGATATTATTTGTTATATTAATAATGTTAATAGGAACAGCAGAGGCAGGATGTATTAAATCAGGGACAATTACAAAAATGATTGAAACTGAGGATAATCTTGTAGTTGTTATTGAAGGGAAAGAATACGTTACTCTTAATGCCTCTAAATTGAAACCAGGGGATTATGCTCAGGTATATGAGAATAATCAGGGTAACTATTACTTGAGGAAAGTAGGAAGGCCGACTGGAACAGTTTTGAAAACGGAGATTCTTAAGGATAAGACTTTAATTCGTTTATCAAATGGGAATTCTTACTATGTGGATGGATTTGTGCCTATTCTACCGGGAGCTAAGGTTAAGGTGCTTCTTGATTGTGAAGGTAAGTACAAAGCTGTTATATTGAAATAAGGAGGGAGTTATGAGAGTTTATTTTTATGGCAGTACTTTAGCTGCCGCGGAGAAGAAAGGAACAGCCTTCGTAAAGATGTTAAATAAGGCTGGGGATAAATTAGGAGATAGGACAGTTAGTTTTATGGAAATCAACACTCCTGAGGATACAGATCCTACATGTACAGTAAAGGCTTATGCTTTTTGTGTATGTGTAGCTTATGGTGTTATTTTTAACGAGTAAAGAAGGTTCAATGACTAAACTAAGAGAAAAATTCCGTAAGAAAAAGATTAAAAGGTTAGTGCCTCCTGAAAAGAAGAAGTTAACGAGGAAGAAGGTCTACGTTAAGGCCACTTGTATGTTTCATGATGAGAAAGGGGTCCGATGTACCAGGAGGGCTATTGGGAAAGGTCAAACATGTGCAAAGCATGGAGGGGAGCATGATGTAAAGCCATTAAATCCCGAAACAACTGCATTTCTGTTAACACAGACTGCCACAAAGTTTGATCCAGCTATACATCCTTTGAGAATGATTGATCTTTCTCGGCAGGGAATGAGTAATACGGAAATAGCTGCCGAGATGGGAATAGGGACTCGGACGCTATTGAGTTGGGCTGAGAATTACGAGGAATTTTCTATTGCTTTTGATATAGGTCAGGCATTACATGAAAGCTGGTGGTTACAGAAAGGCAAAGATAGTCTTGACTCACGGAATTTTAATACTACTCTTTTTAAGTTTTTAACTGGGAACAAATTAGGGTATGCTGATAAGGTTGAAACAAAGAACCTTAATATGAATACTTGTGGGGTTCTTGTTGCTCCTGCCAAACAAACTATGGATGAGTGGGAAGCTGGTTCTGATATAATTGACATTGAAGGAGGTTGATTATGGGTACGGTAGTGGATACAGTGATTGAAAAAACTATTTTTTCAAAAAATAAAGTATGGAAGAAAAAAGTCACTCCTGAGGAAAAAGCTATCAGGAATAAAAAAGTATCTCAACACATAAAGAAATTTTGGGCTGAGGTATCAAAAGAGGAAGCAGATGATATATTCCGTAGAAGGAGGAAAACTCTATTAGCTTTTTATCAAACTCCTAGAGGAAGAGAACAGAAAGCATATTATGGACACGCCATGGCTCATGGTAGGAAAAACATGAGTGAGGAGCAGAGGAGAAAAAAGAGAGAGGCTATTAGCAGAGGACATAAAAGACGTTCTATTGAGGAAGTAAAAAAATCAGGAATGAAGAAAAGTAATGCTGCAAAAAAGCAAATGGCCAAAACATTTGAGACATCTGTTCCTCGTGAAAAGAACTTTTGTGGAGTAGTTAGGGAAGGATAATAAAAGTGGATCGTAAAGAAATATGGAAGCCTTACCCTGGTTCTCAAAAGAGATTTATGTCTTGTCCTGTTTGGGAAGTCCTACTTTGGGGAAATCGTGGCGGGGGAAAAACAGATGTATTAGTAATGGACTATTTACAAGAAGTAGGAGTTGGACATGGAATTGATTATAAAGGTTTATTGCTCAGAGAAGCAACAACAGAATTGGGAGATGTTATCACGAAGACTAAAAAGTGGATTCCCCGTATCTTCCCAACTGCAAAATTTAACAACCAAAAGAAAATCTGGACTTTTGAAGATGGCGAAACATTATGGCTCAACTATGCGAGGGTAGAAGATGATTATGAACAATATCATGGTCATGAATATCCTTGGATAGGATGGGAAGAGTTAACAAACCATCCTTTTGAAACTCTTTATTTAAAGATGATGTCATGTAATAGGTCATCTAATCCTAATATTCCCAGAAAATATAGAGCTACATGCAATCCTTCAGGTCCAGGGCATCAATGGGTAAAAGCAAGATTCATTGATAAAGCTCCTCCTCAGAAAGTAGTACGTGAAGATGTAGAAGTGACTTATCCTGATGCAAATGGAGATGAAATAACAGAAACACTCACCATTACAAGAACCCATATTCAGTCCTATGCAGCGGAAAATAAATCCTTAATGAAAGCAGATCCATTCTATATGGCAAAGATATTTGAACTCACTAAAGATAATGAAATGCTTAGAAAGGCTTGGATAGATGGGTCATGGGATCTCATTATTGGTGGGTTTTTTACTGATGTATGGGATAAAGATATACATGTACTACCTAATTTTAAATGCCCATCATCTTGGAAATTAGGCAGAAGCTTTGATTGGGGATCTTCAAAACCATGGGGAGTGACTTATTGTTTTGAGGCTAATGGAGAGCAACCCAATCCTTCTTTATTAGGAGGAGCTTCAATTCCTTACATTCCAAGAGGTTCAATTATTGTGCCTACTGAGATATATGGATGGAATGGAAAAGTGAATGAAGGAGATGGAGCAACATCACAGGAAATAGCCCAGCGTGTTTTAGCTGTTGACAATACTTTATTAACCGAATATAATGCAAGGTGTGTTCCAGGACCTGCTGATACTTCCATATGGGATGTAAAAGATGGAACTTCTATCGGAGCTAATTTAAAAACACATGGATGTCACTGGACAAGAGCTTATAAGGGGGCAGGGTCACGAATTGCGGGATGGTCTTTAATTAGACAAATGTTAGGTGCAGCAAAAAGAAGGGATTTAGAAACTCCGCATCTTTACTTTCTTACACAAGCTGCCCATCATATAAGGACTTTGCCAAATATGCAAAGAGACAAGAAAAAACCAGAGGATATTGATTGTTTTGTGGCAGGAACTTTAGTGAAAACTGAGAAAGGAGAAAAAGCAATTGAGACAATTAAGAATGGAGATTTAGTGCATACTCCGATAGGGTTACGTGAAGTTACTAAATCAGGTATATCCGGATTATCAAAAACGTATTGTGTTACATTATCCAATGGCGTAAGATTAGAGGGCACATACAAGCATAAGGTATATATACAATCAGTAGGACTTGTTCCCTTATGTAGAATTAAAGAAGGAGATATAATATGTCAAGACTCATTACTTTTTTCAGAGGAATTGAGTTCCGAAGTATTGATGGAGGATATTTTGAATGCAGTCCAGGTTATAGTGACATATTTAATGGAACGACATTATTGCACAGAGCAAAATGGGAATACTATATTGGATCAATTCCAGAAGGACATGAATTGCACCATAAAAACAGAATTAAATTTGATTGCCGTCGTAAAAATCTTGAACTCCTTCATGGCAGCGATCACGCAAGACTCCATATGCAAGAAAGACTTAAAGAAGGTGGGGATCTACACACCTCCCTTAGCACATGGAGAAAATCTTCAAAGGGTAAAAAACAGCTTAGAGTTAATATGGAAAAATGCCGTAAAAATACTTCCATACGAAAACTTTCGTGCATTCATTGTGGTATACCTTTTGATACAAAACACCCCACAAAGAAATATTGTTCCGCAGGGTGCCAAGAAGCTATATCAGGAAAAATACAAAAACAATGCACCATCTGTGGAGTTTTCTTTTGGACAAAACCAGCCAGAACAGGAGAAACACAAACCTGTGGTTATAAATGTGGATGGGAACTTAGAAGAAAAAATAGTGTATAATTTGACAACAAAACAGGCGGGATTATATTATGCCAACGGATGTCTTGTTTCTAACACTGACCTGGAAGACCATTTAATGGACAGCTTGCGTTATTATGTAGCAAGAAAGTTAACTACCATGAAAAGAAAACAAGTGGGGAATTAATATGAAATTAAATACACAAACTACTGGTACTGAATCAAATGTTAATTCTGTTAATACAGAACATAAGGGTTATATTAAATTTAAAAAATCCTGGCTAAGAGTTAGAGATTGCATGGATGGTGAGGATGTAATTAAAGCTAAAAAAACAGATTATCTCCCTCAACCCGCAGGAATGACAGGAGAGTATGCTTCCGCTTATCTTTCCTATATCGAAAGAGCCCATTTTCCCTTAATCACCTCATATGCTTTACAAGGAGCTTTAGGTATCATAATTACTAAAATGCCTGAGTTCAATGTACCTAAAGAACTTGAGTATATACTTAAAAAAGCCACTAAAGATGGTAGATCATTACTACAACTTTTTCTTGACATGATTATTGAAATATTCCAAACAGGAAGAGCTCCTATCTTAGTTGATATAGTAGGAAATAAAAATGAGTTCCGTTTTGTTCAATATACGGCTGAGGAATTTATTAACTGGAAAACATCATTAGTTGAGGATGAGAGAAATCTTATCTTGGGTGTATTAAAAGAAACAAAACCTTCTGATGATGACATATTTACTCATGATACCGATGATTTGTATAGAGTTTTACGTTTAAATGAACAAGGAGAATACTGTACTCAATTATATGCAGATAATAATACAGGTTGGAGTGACTTAGTTGTGCCTAAATTAAGAGGAAAAACAATTAAGAAGCTCCCTCTGTTTCTTGCAGGATCAATAAACAACTCCTTTGATATGCAACCTATTCCTTTAATCTCAGTTGCCAATTGCTCAGTTCAAATATACAGAAAAGAAGCTGATTTAGCTAATTCAGAATATTTGTCATGTAATCCCACTCTTGTTATGGTAGGAGCTACGAATGATGAAGACCTTCCAAATGTTGTGGGATCATCTGTTATGATAGTGCTTCCTAACGAAGCGGCACGTGTGTTTTACACACAAACAGACACAGCAGCACTATCACATGTCAAAGATCATATAAGTGATTTATACGATGAAGCAATACGCCACGGAGTTGCAATTCTTGATGCTCGTAAAGGGGTTGAAGCTGCGGAATCATTAAGGATTAGGCAATCTACCCAATCAGCTTCTATTTACTCTATTTACCTTGCAGCTATGAATGCAATTAAACAGGGATTGGAATTAATGTGTGATTGGGGTGGATATGATAAAGAAAAGATTATATTAGATGCTCCTTCCTCTTTGACACAAGGAATACCTGATTCTTCTGTTCTTAAGGAAATAGTAGAAGGTTATGGGAGTTCAGTTATTCCATTACCTGTTATTCACCGTTATCTTGTTTATTCAGGTCTTCTTGATCAGACAGTTGGTTTTGAGGAATATTTGGAGTTATTAGCTGCAAATAAACCTCCAAAAGAAGAGGAGACTAACAATAATAGCACTACATCAAAAAGTACAAGTACTGTCACTACAACCGCACCTAAAGCCAGTATAGAAAAAAAGGCTGAGGGAGCAGAAGACCAAACTTAAATGGAGTCCTGAGGGCTCTAAAACTGAGATCCAGAGGATCTCGTAACAAGGAGAAAGAAACATGCCAGATTTTGATTTTATCACTGATGAAGAAGTAAGGGAAAAAGTGGAGAATGCTCACAAACTTGTGGTTGATGAGCTTACAGTTAATTTTACTAATGCTGCCAAAGAACAAGTTGATGAAGCAGTATTAGGTCTTAAGAACAAGAATACGGAGCTTTTGGATGAAAAGAAAAATCTTAAGGACAATCTTAAGAAATTTGATGGTATTGATATTGAAGTAGTCAAGACAGCAACGGATTTTTATGAAAAGAACAAGGACGCAGAATTTTTGAAGGATGGCACAGTTGAGGAGTTAATCCAAACTAAAACCTCCCAATTAATTTCTGACCATGAAACTGCCATTACTGAATTAGCTGGGAAACTTAGTACAGCTACAGAACATGGAGCAAATTACCAATCTCTTTTTGAGGCCAAAGTCATTGATGATGGTTTAAGATCAGAGGCAGTAAGACAAGGAGTAAGACCTGAGGCTATTGAGGATGTTATTCTTCGTGGTCGTGGTATTTTTTCTCTTGATGAAAGCAAGTTAATTGAAGCAAGGGACTCTGATGGTAAACTTGCAACCACAGATGATAAAAAAGTCCTCACTGTTAAGAATTGGGTAGAAAAATTGAAAGATTCTTCACCTCATTATTGGCCAGGATCAGAAGGAGCAGGAGCAGAAGGGGGTGGTGGTGGAGGAGATAGTGACCTTACTAAGAAACTTTCAGATCTTGCTACCTCTGGAAAAATGGATGAATACCGTATCTTAAGAGACAAGCATAAGAAGAAATAAAGATAATTTATTTTTGGGTTGACTTATGTGTTTTTATTATTTATTATAAAGTTAACCTTAAAGGTGTTTTTGGGAAACACCAATCATTTTGAAGACCTTGGGGGTCGGAAAACGATTATTTTGAAAAGAGTAAAAGTTTCACCGACCCTTTTCACTAAAAAAGCCGGTGAACATTAAATTAATTTTATTGGAGGAATTTAAAATGAGTAACATCTGGGAACATCCTAACATTATCGCTGCCGAGGCCTTAACACATCTTGAGGACGCACTTGTAATAGCCCCCCTGTGCGCTAAAGACAAGACCAGTGATTTTACTACTAAGTCTAATGGCTGGAAAGTTGGCGATTCGGTATCTTTTAGAACACATGGAGAATATGAGGTTGATGAATTTACATCTACTATCTCCACACAGTCCATTGCATCATCTACCAGAGCCATGACTATTGAGAAACATTTTGATATTTCGGTAGAAGTTACTGCCGCAGAACAAAAACTGGATCTTGATTCTTTTGTAGAACAAGTAATTCGTCCAGCCACTTACAAATTGGCTGAAAAAGTCGATACTTATATCGGCACAAAACTTATCCAGGCCTCAGGTGCTTATTACAGTACAGGTCTATTTGAAACGGCTGCTGATATTGCCCTTGCCAGAAAGGCTGCTACATTGCAGCAATTGGCTATGAATCGTTTCTGCCTTGTTGATCTTGACATTGAGGCAACTCTCCTGGGTCAGACTTGGTTTAATCAGAGTCAGACACGTGGTGGAGATGGTGAGGCAACTCTTCGTAATGCTACCATGGGCCGTGTAATGGGCATGGATTGGTATGCAAGTATTGCATTTCCGACAGAAACCACCGCAGCTACAGTTGGTACCTTTGTATCAACAACCAATAATACATCAAGCACCACAAACCTTATCGGAGATAAAGTTTTAGTTACTGATGGTTGTGGTACTTCTACATTAACCCTTGTTGCTGGTGATAGAATTGCAGTTGCAGGTGTTCGTAGACCTTTGATCTGTACTGATTCAGTTGCAAATGCTGGTTCTACTGGTTCTACTACTTTGAATCTTAATCTCCAGGATCCTATTACTGAGGTCATTCCTGATGGTGCTGCTGTTACAGTAATTGCCTCTGGTAAAGATGTTCAGCATCACGGTGTTATCATGGATGACAGATCTCTTGCAGTTGCTTTTCCAATGCTTGATCTTCCTGAGGATCGTGTTGCTGCTAATGCCAATAATAATGGAGTTGGTATTCGTATTGTTAAGGGCTATGATCTTAGCACTAAGAAAACTACCATGTCTCTTGATCTACTTTGTGGAGCATTCGCATTAGATCCAAGACGAATCACTCTTGTTGGTGATAAAACTGCCTAATTTTTTAATCATTTATTTGATTAATGAAAAGGAGATATTATGAAGTTATACAAAGGTGACAGGGTCATGCAGTTTGTAGACAAGGATCAAGTAGAAGCTTGTTTGGAGGCTGGATGGGTTAAAGAATCACCAGAAGTTGAAATTCCGGAAGTTGAAGAACAGGAAGAGGAGACTAATGTGAAGGCTCCTTCTACTAAAACTGTAAAAATTGTCAAAACTCCTAAGAAGAAAAAGTAGGAGTGTCCCATGTCTTTAAATGCAGATATAGGTGGAACCAGTTCTAATTCATATGTAACCAGAGTGGAGGCTGATGCATACTTTACAGATCGTATGCATTCCTCCACCTGGTTTGCCATTACTGATGCCTTGGAAAAAGATAAACTTCTTATTTCCTCATCTCAGATGTTGGATTGGTATGTGAATTGGAAAGGAGATAAAACTGCAACCACTCAGTCCATGAGATGGCCCCGTTCAGGAGCACTTCGACCTGATACGGATGGAACAGAAATTTCCAGTAGTATTATTCCTCCTGAGGTAAAGATAGCTGTATATGAATTAGCTTTGATCAATATCTCAGAGGATCGTATGACTGATGATCCTTTAGCAGGAATTGGGGAAATTAAAGCAGGCTCTCTCATGATTAAAGCAGGAGCAGAAAAACCAAACCAAACCAACGCAAGAGTAGTACCTGATCAAATTTATAGAATTTTATCGGACATATATACTCAGGGAAGTCCCAAAACAGTGGTTAGGTTGATAAGGGCTTAATATGGCAAAACTAAGAAATGCATTTCTTAAAGGAGTTGAAACTATTTTTAAAACATTTGAGGAAGCTGTTAATACGGGAACGTATACAGTAGTTGCCGATAATGGATTTGATACCTCCTCCTCTACTGAGGATACGATTCGATGCATTTTTGATAAATTTAAGGAAAAAGATGTTGAACTATTGACATTTTATAAATTAATCCAGCCAACAGATATAAAAGGATTAACCCCTTTTGTTGATTTAGTGAATAACTCAGAAATCACTACACAGGGATCCTGTAAATTTGATAATGTTAACTATGAGATTGTAGCCTTTGATCTTGACCCAATGAAGGTTCTTTTTACATTGCTATTAAGGAAGAATTAATGAATATCTATCAATTAATAAGGGAATTAAATGCTGCTCCTGCCAAAATGGCAATTGCTGCCCAGTCTGCTTTAAATGCAGAAGTTCCCAGATTAATTACGGATTTCAGAAAAAGATCTCCAGTAGACACAGGAGAGTACAGAAGAAGTTGGCGAAAGATAAATACCAGTTCTTCTTCTCCAGGAGCAATAGCTGGAGTGACTATTGCAAATGAGGATCCCAAAGCTTCTTTAATGGAATATGGTTCTGACACAAATGAGCCTCCATGGTATTACCCGCAAAAAGGTATTAAGACAGGGAAGTTAGCCGTGTCAGGGGGAATGGTCTGGGCAGGAGGTTTGAACCCAGGACATACTTTTACTATAGGTGGAGCTATTGATCCTGTTCTTTTTAAGAACAATGCAAGACAATTAAAAATTGCTAACCAGATAGCTGATAAAATAATAAAGGTTATATAATGGAAAATAGAGAAGCGGGATTATTGGAGATTAAAGCGAGGATTGCAGCATCCAGAACTACTTTGGGTATTACATCCTTTAAACGCACTCCTACTCGACCATCTACCCTGAAAGATTTGCCTTGTGTTTTTATGCTTGAAGGTGATGATATTATTCTTAAACGAGCCTCAAGAAGTAAAACGGGTTATCCCGCCAAAAGAGCATTGGAGGTAACTATTGAATTAGTGGTAAATAAGAAAGATACTACTGATATCAAAACTTTATTTCTTGCCTTAAGGAAAACAGTTTTCATGGTTATAGGTTCCGATCCACAAACATTTAATCCAATTGTGGCTGATGGAGTTTTTATCAATGAGAACAGAACAGAAGGACCAATGGGGTATGGGTTACCGGATATAAAAGCTATGCGATTAGTTTTGAACTTAAATTATAATGATGGAGGATTTTAGAATGTCAACAGCACCGAATACGGACAATTACGTACTGGGTAAAGGTGTCGTGTATTTCGACAGACTGGTAAGTAGTGTTTATCAAGGAGAAAGGGACCTTGGAAATGCTCCTGCTTTTACTATTAACATTGCCCTTGAGAAATTGGAACATTATAGTTCCAGAGGCGGGCTAAAAGCCAAGGATAAAGAAATTATATCCCAGATTACACCAGGATGTACATTTACCCTTGATGAAGTAAACAAAGAAAATTTAGCATTACTTACTCTTGGTACCATTACAAGTGTTACTCAGGCAGTAGGGAGTGCGCTTGCAGAAAGTCAGGTAGCAAATAAGGGAATGCGTATAAATTTACCCAAAAGAGCCTTGACTCACTGGAATCTCCCTTATGATACAGGCACAGCACTATTTGTATTAGGAGAAACTGTTACTGGAGCAGGAGGAGCAACTGGAGTTGTTGTAGGTCTTGCTACAGGTTCAACTTCTGTCACAGGTACTTTGTATGTTGCAAGAACTAACACAACAAGTTATGTTGCGGATGAAGCACTCACAGGATCAGGATCAGGAGCAGCCGCAGTTAATTCCCTTACTGGTGGAACAGTAAAAACTACTTCAACAACTCCTATTGTATTTATCCAGGACAGTACGGATACCACTACATATGTTGAAGGCACTGATTACAAGATTGATGATACTCTGAATGATGGGAAAATTGGCAGGATCTTGTGGCTTGAAGGCAGTACAATTACTGATGGAGATACTGTACATGTTACTTATGGATATGCTGCAATAACCTACAATCATATTTCAGCTTTCTCCTCTGACAGTGTTGAAGGACGTTTACGTTTTGTTTCTGATAATCCTGCAGGTGAGAATCAGGAAATGGAAATTTGGAGTGTATCCCTTACACCGTCTGGTGATACTGCAATGATTGGAGATGATTGGAGTACTCTTGCCTTTACTGGTGAGATTTTGAAGGATGAAACATATCATGCTTCTAATCCATACATGTCAATTATTATGGATCAAGAGCTTACGTAATATTTATATGCTGAGGGAGGTGTGGAGATCTGAAAAATGATCATGGCAAGATACATAAGGGCAACAACCGTTTGCGTGGTACCTTAGCATGTAATAATCATTAGTTAGTTTTGGGTCCGATGAGGCCTATTAAAAAGAAAAAACTCATCGGACCTTTTGTAACATCCAAAAAGAAGGAGAGAAAAAGATGGAAAGAACCAAAATCCAACTTGATGACTTTGATGAACTATTCCCCGGAGAATCTATTGTTATAGGTTCTCAAACTATTATTATCCCCCCTTTACGTCTTGAACAAGTTATGGCTATGTTCAAAAAGGGCAAAATTCTTATAAAAAAACTAAATGAAGTAGGAGTAACATGGGAAAATTTAACTTCCTATGAAAGCTTATTTAAGATAGCGGAAACAGCTTTTGCATTTTCTCCGGATCTTCTTGAAGAGGCCTCTAATATCCAAATGAAGGATCTGAAAAGACTTCCTATGGAGCCTATTGTAAAAATAGTTGAGGCTATTATAAAAGTAAATGTTTCCTCAAGGGATTCGTTAATAAAAAACTTAAGGAGCTTGGCCAAGATGTTCCAGGAAGTAGCAAAAGAGGGAAACCTGGAGACTCCGAAAGATCCGAAGAACTCAAAGACCAAGAATCCAAAAACGATTCATGGGGTAGCATTAAAAAAGAGTTAACTGGATCCGTCCAATTATTGATAAATAATGGGCACTCTTGGGCAAGCATTAAACAATACTCTCTTTCAGAGATAGGAGCATTTTTAAGATCCATAGTCTTATCTGAAAGAGAAAATAGAGTTGAAAACTTATCTCAGTTATGGATGGCTAATAACTTAGATCACGAACAGATACAAGAGGTTCTGGGGAAACAAAGGAATACGCCGCCACCTGAACCATCGGCAGAAGAGGTACAAAAAGATTGGAAAAGGTTGAACTCATTCTTAGCAACTGGAAATAGGAGTTAACAACATGGCGGATGTACAAAAAACAGTAGAAATAGCTCTAAGAGTTTCAGGAGTTGATACTAAAGGTATCACTTCTTTAATTTCTTCTCTAAATAAAGTCCAAGCTTCCGTAAATACGGCTAAATCTTCTATGGAGAGTTCTGTAAAATCCATAGAGAATGTGAAGAAAAGCATAGAGGGCTTAGGGAAGGCAGCGGATAATGGTGGTGTAAAGTTAAGAACTTTTGGACAGAAGTTTGAAACTGTCCTTCAATTTAGAGCTATATCCGAAATAATAATACAAACCACTCAAGCTTTCAAAGCGGGCGTAACTGCCGTAGTTGAATATGATCAAGCTTTAAAGAATTTACAAGCTATCACAGGAGCAACTAATTTTGAAACATCCCTGATGGGATTAACAATTCTTGACGTTGCCTCAAAGACTAAATTCTCTGCCAAAGAGATTGCGGATGGTATGGTTGTAATTGGACAGGCAGGTTTTACTGCTACTGAATCCATTCAAGCAATGCAATCTATAGCTGATCTTGCTACAGGTACTTTGTCTGATATGGCCACTACTGTGGATCTTGTAACAACCGCCTTACGTGTATTTAATATTGATGCGTCTGATACTGAGGAAGTAGTGGATGTATTTGCTAATGCTGTAAACAGATCAAAACTTACTGTTGATAAGCTCAGAATAGCAATGAACTATTTAGGACCTATTGCAAGAGATGCAGGAGTAACATTTAAAGAACTTTCTGCCGCAATGGGAACCCTTGCTAATTCAGGTATAAGAGCGTCCACAATAGGTACTGGATTAAGAAGGGTATTTGCTGAACTTGTTGATCCTTCTAAGAAAATGGCTAAAGCTGCAAGAGAAGCAGGAATAACTCTTGCGGAACTTGATCCTCAAACAGCGGGACTATCTTCCGCTATGCAGAATTTAAACCTTATACTAAATGACGCCCAAACAGCTTTTGATATATTTGGTAAACGAGGTGCCGCGGCGGCTCTTGCATTAGCGAATTCAGGAACAGCGTACAATGAAATGCTGGAGACTGTAAGTAGGTCAGGAACCGCTGCTGAACAGGCTTCAAAACAGATGGAAGGTCTTGCTGTCCAGTTCAAGAACTTAAAAGATAGATTAGGAGTTCTTGCAATAGCTATAGGGAACTTAGGCTTTGTTGAGGCTGCAAGATTGATTGTTATTGCATCTAAGGAAATTATAGATGTTCTTACTATTTTAGCAAATTCAACTTTTGCTAAGGCCATAGTTAAAGCAGCTTTATTAGGTGCTGCTATGTTTTCTTTGTACAAGTCCATACTATTGTTGGCAAAATTAGGAACAGTAATAACTGCTTTAAGAAGCATGGCCACTGGTTTCATAGCTGTCCAGGCTGCATCTGTAGGAGCAGCTACAGGGGTATTGGGATTTACTGCTGCTCTTGGCCCTATTGCATTGATTGTTGCGGGAATTACTGCTGCCGTAGTTTTTATGACAACCTCAATGAAAGAAAGTTCTGAGGAAGCTTCTCAAAGTGCCTCATTGATAGCCGCTAAATATACTGAACTTTCTAAAAGGATGAAAAAACATCGTCAGGAAACTATTAGAAATGTAGAAGGCTCCAAGGAACTTGCAGAAGAAAACAAAGACCTTAGAAAAGATCTTCTTGAAGTAGCAAATGGATTTGGAGCACTTTCTGAACATGCAGCCAAAGCAGTTGCAAGCATAAATCCTTTAACTGGTGAAATTAAAGAAGGCAGTACAGCAATTGCAGAATTCTCAGAAGAGGTTGATAGACTTAATCTTGAGAAACTTGTGGAAGCTGCTAATAGTGCATCAGAAGCACTTAAGGAGAACACTGATTGGTGGTCTAGGACAGCTAATTCAGCTAAGGATGCTTTATTTTCAATCTCTAATTTACTTAATGGAGAAGTGCGTAGTGCTTATGTAAAAGCCTCCGAAGATGCCCATGCATTTGCTATAAGGGTAAATGAAGGTGGGGTGGAGTTTGAGGAGTATGCAGAGAAGATTCGTGAGTGGAAAGAACAACCAGGAGGGATGGTACCACAACAACAAGCCATTGCGGATGGGTTTGAACTCATTAATGAAAAAGCTGATTTACTTGTAGAAACTTTAAGAAGGACAAATAAAGTTTCACTTGAAAATACAGTTGAGAGTTTTAGGAAAGCAGCTACGGCAGCAAATGTTACAGGGGATGTGTTTGATGCTGTAATACTTAAACTCACTAAATTGAAGGAATTAAACAAAGACGATACTGAAAACATTATCGAAAAGTGGGCTAAGGATGCTGATGCTGCTCCTATATCAAAATTTGCTGAGGCTTATATTGAGTTAAAAGGGCATTTTCAGGAAGATGAAAGAGCTTCAATTGCTGCCGCAGAGGCTAAGAAAGTCTCACTTGTACAAGATTTAAATAATGCCAAAGCAGTTCTTAAACAGGAATTAAGTGCTGGTTCTGATAAAGTAGAAGCCCTGAAAAAATATAATGCAGAGGTTGTAAGACTTAAAAAGGAAGCATATGAAACTCAAAAGATACTTGCTCAAAGCCAAGCTGCCCAAAATATTATAGCAATCCAGGACGCACAAAAGAAATACGAATTAGCTAAAAAAGATAATGCCGCAAAATATGATGATGAAGATGATCTGACCAGCCTTAAGTTAAAATATAAATATGAGGCTGAATTATTTGCAGAATTTGAAGCAAAGAAAAAACAATTGGCACAAAGAGGATCAGACGATTATACGGAAGATCTTGCTGAATATAAAAAGCAGTATAAAGATAAAGAATTAGCCTTTACTAAATACATCGGGAACATAGCTCAACTGGAAGCCAGTAGAGTTATTACGGAAGAGGAAGCAAATAAACGAAGGACAAATAGTACTTTAGATTATTATGCACAGGCTGTTAAAGCAGCTAAGGCGTATAGAGATGAAGTTTCAGAAACTTCCTCAGAGGATGAGTTTGATAAAAGACAAGCTCTTGTAGTTGCTGCGGAGAAAAAATTACAAACAGAAAAAACTAAAGTAATTATTGAATCTGCTAAAATCACTGAGGAAGCTGAAATTGCTCAAATAGAGCGTTCCGAATCAATTCGAGAGTCATTGTATGCTAACAATGTCAAAAAGCGATTGGAAGCTACAAAAACGCTCATATCAGAGATAAAATTAGAGTATGAAAAAGATCTATTAAATATTGCTGAATATTATGATAAAAGAAGAGCTGCCGCTGAGGAAGATACAAGAGCAAACTTGGAGCTACTATCCTCTGAAATTGAATCCAGAAAAAAATATTATGATGATTTAATTGGTAAGTCTAATAGTTTAGTTGAACAAGAGGATTTAGAAGCTAAAAAAACAATAGAGATAAATGAGTTAACACAAGATCTAAATACACTAAGACAGGAGTTGATTCAAACTACTAATGATTTAACTGCCGCTGAGGATAAAGCTACAGAAGCATTACAAAAGAAAGTTGATTCTATCCTCAGTAGTATAGAAAAGGAAAGAGATGCCTCCCTTGATGGTAGTGAGTCCTCTACTTTTGAAGAAAAACAGCAAAGAGAAATGGAAGCTCTTGATAAACGCCTTAGTGACCAATATGACTTATTGGTACAATCTAAAGCAAATGAGCAAGAATTAAAAGATGCTCTTGCTATGCAGGATGAGATAAGAAGGGAAGCAGAAAAAAAGAGAGAAAAAGCCCTCTTTGATTATAGACTAAAACTTGCGGCAGATTTTTCAAGTAATTCTGCAAGTGCCTTAAAAGATCTTATGGATTCTGGCATAGTTGAAAGTGAAAAAGCTTTTAGAGCTTATCAAGCTTTTGCTGTAACCGAGGCTATCATAAACACATACAAAGCAGCTACAGGGGCTTATGCTTCATTGTCAAATATTCCTTACGTAGGTCCTGTTTTAGGAGCCGCTGCTGCTGCGGCTGCAATAGCATCAGGTCTTGCTCAAGTTGCACAGATTAAAGCTCAACGACCTTCTTATGCAGAAGGTGGAATGATAGGAGGAAGTTCTCCACATCCGAAAGCAGATAACCATAGTGTTAATGTGACCTCAGGAGAGTTTGTGGAACCTGTAGATGTTGTAAGACACTATGGAGCATCTTTTTTTGAGGGATTACGTAAAAAATTAATTCCAAAATCAATTACAAAAGGTTTTGATAATTTTTCTTTACCTACTAATGCAATAAATAGGGTAGCTTTTGCTACAGGGGGAATGGTTTCCCCCCCTACTACTAATAAAAAACAAGGTGCTGCCTCTTCTAATATTGTTATTAATTTAAATAACAAAGGAGTTGATTTACAGGTTGAATCACAAACGTCAAAAACTATAGATGATAAAGAAGTAATTGATATTGTATTATCCTATGCGGAAAACAATAGGGAAAATTTTGGTACAAATCTTTCAAATTTAATAAATAGGTGATTAAACATGGCTTTCCCAGAATTAAGTACAGGACCTGCTAATGTAGTAGAAGATATATTATCCTCCGTACTGTCATTAACATCAAGTGCCAATTATTTGATGATCCGTCCTACTACAACAAAAATAGTAAAAGAATGGAAAGTTACTTATGATGAGGAATTTCATTTAAACAAAGCTGATAGAGATTTACTTAAAGCACATTTTGAAGGTGTCATGGGTTTATTCTTTGATTGGATAAATCCTGATGAGGACACAAATTCATCCGGAAATCTTACTTCTGCTACTGGATGGACCTTTACCAAAGATTCTGTTACTGTTACTTGTCCAACAGGTGAAGGAAATGCTAATAATGAAATAAGTGATGGGTATTACATAAGACCTAATGGAGGAGTTAAATGGTACAAAGTAGTTGATAGAAATGTAAGTGGGGATTCTATAACTATTACTCCTGCTTTTCAGCAAACCACAGCAAGTGCAGTTGTGTGCAATTATGAGGAGAAAATATATGGAGTGTATTATGATATGAAAAAATTAACAATAACTCCCATCTTTACTAATTCTACTTATTACACAACCACTTTGACATTAAAGGGAGCTTTACTATAATGCCATTAACTAACTTATCAACTGATGCAGTAGTTGAAAAAAATAAATTAAGTTCCACTAATGTTGAAATTTTATTATTACAGGTAACTTATGAGGCTCTTGATCCAGTACGAGTCTGTTTGAATAATGAGGATATTACATGGAATGGGAATACATGGACATCCGCAAAATTTACTTTAAGTGGGTTAACTGAAACACAAGATTCCACTATACCTTCAATAACACTTTCCTTTATTGATTTGTACAGAACTGTCTTGCCTTTAATTGAAGCGAATGATGGTATAGCTGGAGCAGTAGCCTGGATTGGGATTGTTGATTCATTATTTTTAGCAAATACTACTCCTAAAGTTCAGTATTCTTTAGAGGTAGTTAGTTGTCAGATTACAGATAAATATACTGTTGGAATAAATCTTGGGGCTGAGAATCTAATGAATAGAAGATGTCCTTTAAATAGATATCTTAAGAATCATTGTAGGTACAAGACATTCAAGGGAGCAAGATGCAAATACCCTGGTGCTGAAATAGTTTGTGACCGTACCTTTTCTCAGTGTAGTGCGTATAGCAATACATTAAACTTTGGAGGAGCTCCTGGAATAGGGAGTTCGGGATTATTATTATGAAAAATGTTGATTTAAATGATTTAATAGGTAAACCTTTTGATGAGAATGGATATGGACCTGATAATTATTCATGCTATGGTCTTGCATGGGAAGTATTCAGGAGATATGGTATTGATATACCAAGAACTAATATAGCTGTATGTGCCTGTACAGAGACTTCCCAAAAAGAGATACAAACTCATTTATTTAAATATTGGGAAGAAATTAAGAAATTAGAAACTCCTTGTGGTTTAGTGATACAATCCGCTCCAGGACATGCTAATCATCTTGGAGTATATATTGGAAATAATAAATTTATCCACATAACCATTAATAATAATGTTTATGTTGATCGTTTATTTAATTGGAAGGACAGAATAATAGGATACTATAGATATGTCGGTAACTCTAACACAGATAAAAAATCCATTTGATCTTGAACAAAATGAAATAACTAAAATTGTTTTTGTTCCTGATGAATCACTTATTTTTTATATACCTGAATTACAGCAAATAAATGATGAGGCAACTTTTGTTGTTGCTGTTAATTCCGAAATAGTAAAAGAAGATGATTGGAGTTCTTTTATTATTCAGGACAATGATTATGTGAGTGTTTGCGCTGATGTTAAGTGGAGCGTAGTTGCTTATGTTGCTATTGTGGTTATTGCCTATGTTTTTATGGGTCCAGAGGAAGTTGCTCCTCCTAATGCTTATAAACAAGATGTAGGAACTCAAGTAGATGTTTATGCCTGGGGAGAAATGGAACAATCAGATAGGGAAGGCATAGCAATCCCTTATTTGTTTGGAACATTCAAAGTTCCTGGTCAAGTTTTGAATCAGTTTATAACAGTTGAAGGAGATAAAGAAACTCTACATACTTTATTAGGAATTTGTGATCATGAAATAGATTCTATTTCTGATGTTAGAATTAATGACCAACCTTATACTTATTATAGAGATGTTTCCGTATATACGGACAGACTGGGTACTTTATCTGATACTCCTGTTCCTGGATTTACTGATATAGTTTTTACTACCTCAGTAAATGCAGAATTGATCCAAAGTGTTTCGTTAACACAGCAAACAGATGGTAATATGGTTGAAAAAATTCACGTTTTTGTTTCAGCTAAAAAGGGATTGTATTACTCAAATGATAGTGGAGGGTACAATTCAAGAACAGCCATATTTACTGTTGAATATAGATTAATAGGAACAGGCACTTATACTCTTTATTCAACTGAGACTATGGTTGCCGCTACTCATGACATACAAAGGGCCAAGGTAACCATTGATAATCTAACTCCCGGCCAATATGAGGTTAGATTAACAAGAACTAATGCCAAGGAAACTTCATTAAGAGGCAACTCCTCTATTCATTTTAGCTCAATGCAGGAGATAGTTAAAAATGAACTATCTTACCCGGGTTTAGCAAAGTACGCAATTAATGCTTTGGCCACTGATCAATTATCAGGAAGCTTACCTTCCTATACTTGTATAGCCTCAAGAAATTATGTTACTGTTTGGGATTATGACCTTACAACTCCAGCCTTTGTAAATAAAAGAGCAACAAACCCAGCTTGGATTCTTTATGCTATTTTGGTTACCTATGCGGGCATAGCCAAAGAAAGACTCATATGGACAGATTTCACAGAATGGGCCGCTTATTGTGATGAAACGGTCGATACGGACTATAGATTTAAAGTTAATATGTATATTACAGAAGGAACTTTTGCAAGCATTATAAAGAAAATAACATCATTAGGAGATGCCACAATAAGAAGGAGAGGGTCTGATTATGGGATATTTATTGATAAACAGGAATCAACAGTATCCCAACTTTTTTCCACGGGTAGTGTTGTTAAAGATTCCTATAGTATTAAATATTCTCCATTCAATGATAGAGCTAATCTGGTTGAGGTTGAATACACTGATGTAGATAGAGATTACACAAGGCAGGTGGTTTCAGTTTACACAAATGATTATTTACTGTCAACAAGTGTTGCCAAGAAAGCATCCCTTAGTATTGAGGCAGGAATAACACAAAAACAAGCTGTTAGAAAAGCTGTCAAACAAATGAATTATAATAGGTTCTCAGTAAGGTCCATTAATTTTACAGCATACACTAAATCTTTTGCTTGTCTTGTCGGTGATTTATTTTATTTTCAATCAGATGTAACGGATTATGATGAAGGAAGAATTGGTGGCAGAATAGTAGGAGCGGGCAATAATGACGGATCAGGAAATCCTTATATTGATTTAGACCATGATGTTGTTATTGCCGCTTCTACTTCATATTCTATCATGGTGATTCTATCTACTAATGACACTCTTGTTGAGAGAGTGGTTAATAATGCAGCAGGCACCACAAGTAGATTGACTTTAACATCTTCTTGGAGTACTGTACCTGCTAAGGATGATGAATTTGTTTTTGGAGTCACCTCTTCTTATAAAAAGATATACAGAGTCACTTCCATTAGTAGAGGAGACAAACACACCAGAGAGATTAAAGGAAGTGAGTATATTCCTGAAATCTATACAAATGATTCAGGACTTGTAATAAGCGAGTTAGAATGGGAGATTAGGAAGCAAAAGGCTATTCAAGTTTCTCCTGTTGAATTTTTGAGTTACAATACGGATGGAACTTATTTAAATAATATTAATGTAAGTTGGCTTCGAAGTGTATCAGAGGCGATGTCAAGATGGTCAGTTTGGATTCTTGATTTAACCACAGCAATAGAACCTGCTCAAACAAATTTAATATCAACAGCAAATTATAGGACTTTTTCTAATTGGACTGGAGCCGCTACTGTAACCAAGGATCAAGTGGGTGTAGATGGCTTAAAAGAAGGTGCATCTTCTTTAGTAGATGACGCGGCTGGAACAAATGAAAACAGAGTGTTGACTTCTACTATTACCTCTGATGCTACTTGGCACACTTTTGGTATATTTATTAAATTAGATAAAACAGTAACTACTTTTTATCCAGCAGCTTACATAAGATTATATGGAGGGACAGAGAAAAAACAAGCAGTATTTTTTAATCCTTCTTCTGGAGCTTTAACAGTTCCTTCTGGGTACTCAGATGGAACAAGCACTGTTGTTGATGTTAATGATGATTGGAAATATGTAACAGTTTCCTTACAGAATAATAGCACAAATACTTCTCTTGATGTAGCTATTTACCCAAGTGGTTCCACTGATGGTGTTTCATGGGCAATAGCCGCAGTAGGATCAACTACATTTGATTATGCTATCCTTTCTAATTCAGAAACCTCAACTATTGCAGTTTCTTCCCCTAATCCTATTTTAGTAGGAGAAACAAATGATAATTCTTTTGCAATTACCTCAGGTATTGTTAATTTTAGAAGTTATAGAATTTTTGTAGTTCCAGTAGGAGAAGGAGCTACTTACTCAGAGGACAATACAGGTGATATTACTATTTTAGGTAGTTTAGCTCCTCCGGCAGATCTATTTGATTTTGCTGGAGTATGGGATCCTATAAAAAGACAAGTACATTTTACTTGGACGGCCAATTCTGAGATAGATATTAAAGGATATGAGATAAGACAGGGAGCAACTTGGGCAGCAGGCACAATAATTGCAAAACCAACATATAATGCTGTTTCTATTTTTATTGATGAAGGTATTTCTGCATCCATTGTTTATAGAATCAAAGCCATTGATAATACTAATATTTATTCAGAAAATGAGGATGTAGAAACAGTTGCAGTAAATACAAATGATTGCCCTTTAGCTACTCCAGCAGGTTTAGTATGGTCCAGTTCCTCTATCATTGTCTCTGATGGTAGTAATATTGTTTTAATGGAAATCACTTGGACTGACTCCTCTGGAGACTCTGATGATTGGTATCACTATGAAATAGAGGTATTAGATAATGTTACAAGTAATCCTGCCAGTTATTCCACAGGAAATGCTTCTTTTCAGGTAGAAGTTATGCCAAATAGAGGTTATAGTGTAAGGATAAGAAGTGTAGATATTGCAAATAACCACACAAGCTGGACCTCTTATGTAACACATACAACTACCTTGGACACTACAGCACCAGCAATACCTACTTCTCTAAATGCAGTAGGTACCTATTCTTCTATTTTATTAGATTGGGTACATGGAGCAGAGCCTGATTTGAGTCATTTCTTGGTTTATAGACATACAAGTAATTCCTCGGGATCGGCCACAATAGTAGGAACAGCTCCAAAATCGTTAACGGCTGTAGGTAATTATATAGATACGCCTCCAACAAGTTCTACTTATTTTTATTGGATCAAGGCAGTTGATACAAGTGATAATAAATCAGCATTTTCCGACTCTGATTCAGCGGATGCTCCTGGGGTATCAGTTGCTCCTGGGTCAATAACAGCTACGGAAATTGCAGATAATGCAGTAACAACACCAAAAATATTTGCTAATGCTGTAACTACTGCTAAGATAAATGCTGGAGCTGTCGGAGCGGATCAAATAGCTGCCAATGTAATTACAGCGGCCAAAATAGCAGCAGGAACAATTACAGCAACCGAAATAGAGTCCAACACAATTACTGCAACTCAAATAGCCGCAAATACGATTACAGCGGATGAAATGTCTATAACTACCTTATCCTCAATAAATGCAAACTTAGGGACCGTTACCGCAGGAATTGCAAAATCTGCGGATGGGAATCTTGTAATTGATTTTGACAATAAGATAATTCAAGTGTTTGATGAAAGTATTGTGGTAGTCACAGGAGTAAATGACAAACTTGATTGGAGTGAGAACTCAACTACAAAAGTAGCTACCCTAACAGCAAGTACAACATATACACCAGCATCTCTTGCCTCACATATACAATACCAAATGAGGGCTCAAGGAGACTCTAATACAACGGTGATATATAGTACCACAACCAGGAAAATAACAATAGCAAATAGCACCTTAACAGCCCTAAGTCTACTTTGGAGTACAGGAACAAACACAAGTACCTGTTGTGCAGGAGTAGTTGGATTTAGTACTGTTAGTGATAGTACAGGAGCATTAACTTATACCGGAGATGAACAAACAGCTTTGCGAGTTAAGATAGGAGATTTAAGCTAATGGCTTATGGTTTTGAAATACGTAATAAGTACGGTAAAAAGATATTAGATAATACTACTCGTTGTTTGCGTGTTATCCATGTAGCAGGTGCTCATATGGAAGAGAGTTACACGTATGAAATTCCAGCAAAATACAGATCTCATGATGTTGTATATTTTGCTGATGGAAAAAATGGTTCTTTTCCTCATAGTGCAACAAGAACAGGCAATAATATAGTTTTTACTGGAACAACAGGTTATGGAGGAAGTTATAATGCATTGTATTATTCTGTCTTTCATATTGCTGTATATCAATAGGAGATTATGTTTTGGTTTATGGAATAAAAGTTAAAAATACGAATAGTGAAACTCAAATTGATAATGAAGCAACTAGAAATTGGATTCACAATCCCACAGAAGTCGGAACCCTGTCTGTAACAACAGCTACTTATCCAAGTTATAATAATACAGTTACAGGAGTATTGGACACTTCGTATGGTGATGCTGCTTTTCTTGGCATACAGCTTTCAAGTACTTATTGGTACCAATTGAGTGGGTATACAGATACTACCGCTTATGTAAGCACTACAAATAATGTAACTATTAGTATTCCTTATGCTAAGTTTTATAATTCACATGAAATACCTGAGGAGGGAGCAATACAATTATTTCATGATGAGGAGGCAACTGATCTTTTAACTGTAAGTGGGGGAGATATTTATAAGCAAGTAAGAGGGATTGGTGACTTTGTATTAAGGGATGACACAACATTAGTATATAGAATTGTATCCACTTCTTCGGGAGATATATATACTGGACATTCAGGAGGTGTCCTTAAGAAACAGACAAGTGGAGTTGGATCTTTTGTAACTGAATCGGGTTTGTCCTCACTTGATTATATAGCTGGTCTACAAGTACGTGCGAATGGTGATATTTATGTATTTGGACACACCTCCACATATGGTGATATTTGGGTAAAATCAGGAGGAGAGGGAAGCTGGGTTAGAGAAGAAAAAACAATGCCTATGGATGAAAGATATGTACGAGGCGGCTGTATAGCTCCTAATGGAGATATCTATATAACAGGACGTTCTCGATTTGATTCTGGTCTTGGACAATATGTTTATGATATCTGGAAACAAACAGGAGGTACTGGCTCTTTTGTTTCGCAATCTCTTGAAGATATGACACAGTATACTGGATTATTTGCTGTAAATAGTGGTGATATATTTGCCCTACATGGTCAAACGCTACTTAGACAAACTGGTGGAACAGGATCTTTTGTTGATTCAGGGTTTGTCACAAGATCTTGGAAAAGCGTAAGGGATGATGACAAAGGCAATATAATTCTTACTGCTCCTCCTCATTATATATATAGACAGAATGGTGGAACAGGAACTCCTTTTGCTATTTCTGATATAGGTAATTGGTATGATACATGCATGTACCCATATACAGATTATGGTTGCATGTATAACTCCGATTTAACATTTGCTGAGGTTTTAAGTTATCAAACATTTAGTAACCCATTAACAGGTAACCCTCCTTTTTCATATGTAGATAAAACTGTTGTGGATGCGGATAATAGTTATTTTGTTCTTAGAGGGTATGGAGTAGGACATCATCAATTTACTGATCCTGGACAGTCGAGGTATTATGGAATAATGATGAAAAAAATTGATTCTACAACTGTACGAATTAACCCTCAATTATATTCTGATTATTACCAGGATCAGGGAGGGTCTAATACCCACGACAATTGGACAACACCTGAACTACAACTTCTGGAAATTGGGTTATCAGGAACATAAATGAAAGATTTATTGATTAATATATACGTTCGTGTTATACAAATAAAGAGGACCATTTTTATAATTAGAGGAATATTGTAGAAATAGACTATTAAGGCAAAATAATGAAACTGCAAGAAATAAATAAAGAAAAAACTCCAGAACTTTTTTACTCTAAACTTGTCGATAATATTTGGGTTGAAACTGAGTCCATGAATATCACAGGTGGTATACAACTCAGGAAAAGATGCTTGAAGGGTTGGCAGGACATTTTGTTACGCTATGGAGCTCTTAAACTTTATTTTGTTCCTGAAAAAGAGGATAAGACTCCTGATGAATCCAATGCCAAACTTGTAGCTGATGGCATATTAATTCCACAGAAAAAAGTCAATGGTGAATGGGTCAATATGACATTCAGTGTGGATGATATTTCCAGCTTTACAGCGAATGATCCAATGTTGGAAGATCTCCAAATGGACGTGGATAAAGATGCATACAGCGTATTTGATAATGGAGTGGATTCTGTAGTTGTCGATTTTAAATGGAGAATAGGAGATTCCAAACAAACATATAGAATTGAATCAGATATTGGCACTGTTGTTAGAATGGCGGCTATTGTCAATGATTACAAAGAAGAGGGAGTTGATGTAAAGCAAGATTTCAGTGATTTTCTTGGTTTGACTCTGACTGAAACATTGACCGAGCAGGATGATTTGCTCAGTACAAAATACATATTTGAGAGTGATGGAAAAGAACTTACAGAATCAGAACCTTTCTTTGAAGTTGATCCTTATCTTAAGATTGATGAGCAAAGCACTTATATTGATGTTTTCTCTGATGGTTTTGGTTTAAGATTTAGATTAGATGGGAATACAAATTCGCTGCCTATTGTATATGGTACAGATCATACTACTATTTTAGCCCGCATGTTTTGTTCGTTGATGGATTCTTCAGATGTGATATATTATTTAGTCTATGATGAGAATATAACCTATAGTGTTCTTGCAGCTACTCCTACATACATTCAGCTATCTTTTACAGGGAAATTTGATAACGACTATGGAAGTGGCACAGCATACCTTCAAAATACTTCCGCTTCTGATGCGGAGTCAGTAACATATATATTTAGTATTTATCCAGATAGAATTGGGGTGTCGCTAACATGGGAAATTGCTACAACTGTTATTCTTGGAGCAAGTACAACAAATGGCCCAATCTGTTTGATGGAAAATGGTCTCACTAATGAAGCAAATATTTATGAGAATGGTGGCTCAGAAAGTACAGCAACATATACAGATGCAGATTCAGCAAAATATATAGGTTGGACAGCAGATGAAATGAATGTATTAGGAGTTTGTTTGGAACATTCTGAGTCAGGTCCCGACTACCATCAAAGATTACACGCCAATGGTGACTCTGCTTTTCAATGGGAATCTGGTACAATGGCAGTTGGAACACATACAATGTCTGTAATGTGGGTTATCGACTCAGCCCAAAGAGAAGGTGGCAAGTTATATGACGGCTCCCAGCTTGTAGCAGCAAATATAAAAGTTGATGATTCTTTTGATACAGACTCAAGTGCTGCTTATAAATATTATGACAGTGACCCCGCAGCAACCTTTGGTTCAGGAAAAGTAGTTTGTTCTTCTGCTTGGGACGGCAAAAGATATGTATGGGATACAAGTCTTGGTACTGATGACATGTGGGCAGAGTTTAGCATGATTGCGAATGGTAGAAATTGCTGGTTATTAGCGGAGATAGACTATAGTGCTGAAACTGGTTATGCTTTTTCAGCAGCAGATTCTGGTGGAACAGTGGCAGTTTCTATCATGACTTATACAACAGGCAATTCATCATGGAAAAACAGCATTAATACTTCTTACACATATTCAAGTATCACTGAATATACTGTAAAAGTTAAAAAAGTGGCAGACTATAATTATGCTGTTTTTCTTAATGGGGAGTATTTAGGAGTTGTAACAGATGGAGACTCAACCTACTCTGGAGGACAATATGCAGGATTTGTGCTTTCTTCTGGCTCTGTTGCCTATAATCCAGAAGTTACAAGTTTTTCATGTGGCGTTTTCTCAGCAGACTTAAGGATTGAACAAGGCGACCAATACAAAGACTCCACCCTCGCATTAACCACTGGTCTTACCATAACCTCAGGAGTGGGAACAACTTCAATTGGTTCCTCTGGTTTCAATGCTGATGGTGGCTGGCATTTAACAAGCTCCGATGGATCAGGAACAACTAAATATACAAATGACATTATCAGGCATAAGAAAGTTGATGTGCTGCATGATTTTCCTATTCAGTCGGGGAGTACCAGCAGCCCTACCACATATTTAATTGGGCATTGGAAGTGTGAAGATAATGCAGCAAGTACAGTTGTTCTTGATGATGAAAGTAAAATAGGCAACATGACTGCTTCTGCTAATACATCTACTTTAACAGTAACGGATGAGTGGGGAACAGGACTTCAATTAGATCAAGGGAGTTCAGAATATTTTGAAATAACTTTACCCACTTCTGGCGATTATGATCCTGCAAATTGGGTTACTCTTTATTCAATCGAAATTAAGTTTAAACCTAACTTTGATATTGATGTAGCAACCTCACAGTATTTATTTTCATTACTTAATGGTAGTGAGGTTTTAAGGTATTTTTATGATTCTGGAGATAATAGGTATGAAGAACGTAAAGCAGGCTATATTTCTTTACCCACTATAACTGATCCTTCCAATTATTCTAACAGGACAAACGATGATTTAAGAAAATTACACACAATTAAAATTTGTTTTGATACTTCAAATGGGCATCATTGGAGGTATTTTGATGGTATTTTAGAATCTTCAATTTCAACCACTGAGGCATGGTCGGCAGACCCAACAACCTTATCAATTGGTAGGTACAGTACCATATATGGCTCACATACTATTTATGACGTTAAAGTTTATGAAACTCCAATAATCTCATACGGAGCATATTTCACTGGGAATGGAAGCGTGAATACTGCCATTGCTCATAAGAATATATCTCTCTATACTCCATTAAATTCGTTAACAGGTGGTGGTACTGGGATTACTGGTGGATCAGGATTAACAGTTACAGGTTCTCCAAGTCTTGCAACAGGTGTTGACGGTGTTTCAAATTCTGCTATGGAGTTTAATGCAAGTGGGGAATATGTTAATGTTCCTTCAAGTGGAAATATAGATTTATCAAAAGGTTCAATAAGTTTTTGGTTTAAAAGCAATGTGAGCTTTACTGATAGTGCAGCACATTTCATATTTGGCAGTAGAGGAGCAGGTTCAACCGCAGGAGATTTTAGGATAAACAAATGGACTGACAATGCTTTTTACTTTATCCTGACTGATTCGGGGAGTACAACCAGATATATCCTTTTTACTAATACACAATTAGGAACTAATTGGACATCTTGGAATCACTATTGTTGTAGATGGGATGATACTAATCCTGTCAACGGAACATTACATATGAGTTTAGAGGTAAATGGTATTTGGATTGATCCTAACACTGATTCAGGTGTTAGCACGTCTTGGACATCTGCAACTCCCTTAACAAATTATGCAATTGGTAATGATATTCTTGACACTTCAAGGGATGCTGATGGTATTATAGACGAGTTTTACATAACCAATGATCCCAACACTCCACAAATCCCGACAGCAAATGGCATCCCACTCCATATACCACTTAAAGGAGATGCATAATGGCTATTCTACAAGTTGGTGATAAATATGAAGTAGTCTACCAGAATGGCAAGTTTGTCATTATCGACACTGATTCAGCGGCAATGGCTGCAAGTACTATTGTTCATTATGGAGTCAATCCTGTAAGTGAAGCAAGTGCAGCTTTAACTGGTACAGTAATTTCAGGGGGAGTACTTGAGTCCGAAATTGTATCTGGTGGAGAAACTATAATTATTACTCTGACTGGGGATACTTGGGCAGCTACAGTAGGAGCTAATAACGCTATTACAACTGCCTTAATTGCTGGAATAGATTCTGCCCAATCTGAAACAAATGGATGGGATGCAGAAGTTAAAGGGAATATGACGTATGCTGAAATCACAAGAACCTCAGATACCGTTGTTACCATTACTTTAGCAGCG
>JAAGZO010000694.1 GCA_024206195.1 bacterium
ATGTGTTCAGCGAGTGTTTATAATCACTGCAACACCAAATACAATCAATATAATAATGTGTGGTATGTGTATTTAGGATAGTATAAACTAAACAATATTAGATATGATGGTTAGTTGGCCGACACCATAGAAAGCTTTTGTTTAAAATGCTTCTTTTATTATGTCATGTCATTGAGCTTCTAGAAATTTTCTTCCTATGCATGGGCTAATCTTTGAAAGCTTATAAGCATCCAATCTGAAATTATTTTGGGAATATAAGTGACAAGCGTGACAAAAACAGTGCTCGTGGCTATGTATGTATGTTTATTCACACTCTAGTTACTGAGTGTACGAACAGCAGCGCAAGAGACAGAGGAAGAAGGACAAATACAAGAGCCAGAACAAGGAAAGCGAAATGCGACTTATGTTGCACGTTTAAAAGAAGATGCAGAATAACTTAACAAAATAACTTGACAAACATCAGAAGACTCACTCAGCTCAAATAATATTGCCTTTAAAGGAGGAACGGTAATCATCAACATCTTTCTTGGCAAATGCAAGCTCGGCAGAGGTTGGTGCTGGGGTCTGTTCCACTTTGATCCATTCTCCATTCCGAATCAACCATAACTGGAAGCGTTCAGTCCATGGATTCAGCCAAACCACGTACTTGCTAGTAGAATTTGGGGCTTGGGCGTGGGCCTAGGATATCCCTCATAGGATACGTACTTATCCTACCAGTGAGGATTCTAGGTCAGGACACCCCCAGCCTATTTTTTTTATAGCAGTGTTCCGTGTTCAGTGG
>JAAGZO010000695.1 GCA_024206195.1 bacterium
ATTGTTTATATTTAATTTAGGAATATGTCCCAATAATTATCATGCATATAAATTACTATTTCTTATGAGATTTGTAAATTTTGATCTAATCGATGCTGTATAGAAAATGTCTGCTGATGTGTGTCAATATGTAATTAAAAATTTAGTCAAAAATTTAAATTTCTCTGTCAGTCAAGTTGTCTTACCAATATGTTTTGTTATATGTATTGTTTTACAGGATCAACATAGCCGAGATATCCTAAGGAGTTCTGCTCTCCTTTAGATAGCTTTTGAAGTCGAGTTTGGGCTAAATTTGTTCACATCTTTTGAGAAACTTCTGAGTTTCGTTCCATTGATTTTGTAATATACTTGTTGGCGCCACTATCATCTTGTTGCGCCTATGCAGCCGCCGGAAGAAAATCAGAACTCAACAGATAAAACTTATTTTATAGCTGGAATCGTTTCCTTATCTTGTTTCTTTTGCTCCGTGTCCGGAATGTGCGCCCTGCCCTTCTCTTTGTATCCGTTCTTCCGCGCTGGTCTGGGTTTCGATGGCTTCGAACGAATCATCCATTTCGCATTGTCCTCATCCGTTTGCACCGTATTGTCTGACGTGCCTTGCTGCCAGGAACTCTGAATCTAGTTGTACTACTGTAGA
>JAAGZO010000696.1 GCA_024206195.1 bacterium
ATTTTCAAGTAACAAGAAAAGATGCAGTGCAAGCGGTTGAGGGTGGCAAGCAACAATTGAGCCTTGCATACAACCACGATAAAGTTAAAGAATCGGGAACATATAAAGGTATGCCTTACGATATAAGACAAACCAACATTAAATATAATCATTTGGCAATAGTTGACACAGGTCGAGCCGGTGCGGTGGCAAGTATAAATCTAGACAGCGACGATGCAGTCTTAATTATAGATGAACAAAATATTATAGAAGAGGTAAAAGAAATGTCAGAATTGAAAACAATCAATCTTGACAGTGTAGATTATCAAGCTGATATAGCTGTAATCAATGCACTGAAAGAAGCTGAAAAAAATCTTGATTCTGTCAACATTGAACTTGAAAACGGTAAGGAAAACTTCACCAAACTTCAAGCTAATTTTGACAGTCAGAAAGATAAAATAGATCAGCTTGAAAAAGAAATTTCTGAAAGTAAAAACCTTGATGCAGACGAAATTAAAAACCTTGTGAATGCAAGAGTTGAACTAGTTTCTACAGCTAAAGGAATACTTGATGAAGAAAAAAATCTTGATGATATGGAAGATATTGAGATTAAAAAAGCGGTTATTCTTGCAAGGTTTCCAAGCGCAAATCTTGACGAAAAAGATTCCGTATATATTGACGCTCGATTTGATTCAGCACTTGAAATCGAAGTTGATAAAACAAGCAATACAAAAACCGTTCATGGCACACCATCAAAGAATGTTGACTCAGCAGTAAGCGCAAAGTCTTCATATGATAAAATGTGCGATGAACTATACGGAGGTGCAAAATAATGGCACAAACAACTTATGCAGAACAAACAGGTGGCGGAAAAGGTCTACTTGCCGATTCAGGGAACAGAGACATAGAATCAATGCTTGCTTATGAAGAAATTGAAGTGGGTCTCGGACTGGTAAAAAGAGTTGGTTATGACAATCAAGCAAGATTACCAAAGATCAATAAAACAATAATCACTATGACAGCTGACTTAGTAGCTGGTGACATAGTAGACATTTCGATTAACGGAAATGCAATTGCAAGTTATACATATGCAGTTTCTCATAATGCTTCAATGACAGCAATAGCGGCACTAGTGCAAGCACTTACAGGTATTGACACTGCGGTTTCATCTGCTCGTATTATTACAGTACTTGCCGATGATGGAGTAACAATTTCTACAGTTACCGAAGCGGTTACAAACGGCGGTGCAGGTACAGCAGTAGCTTCAAGTGCAGAATCAACAACAGACGATACATTATATGCAGTTGCATCTCAAAGCAATTTCTTAGAGCAAGACGCTGACGGCGTTGTGTCCTATGCAGCAACAGAAACTTTGAACGGTCTTAGATCGGGTAGACTTTATGTTTACGTTGAAGAAGCGGTTACAAGTGATGACACTGTTTATTTGAGGTTTCTTGCAAACGGTGCGACAAAAATTCCAGGACAATTCAGAAAATCGGCTGATTCAAGCAAGGCTTTTGCCTGTTCAAATTGCCGATTCGTAACAAGTGCGGGAGCTGGTGAGTATGCCATTCTCGAACTTGGACTAATGGGGGTATAATATGAGTTATCAAAATTTAGATGCTAATGAAAGTATTTTCTTTGACAATGAACTTGAGTTCGTTAAAGCGAAAACTTATGACAAAAAATATCCGGGATTGAAAGCAACGACTTTGCTTCCAGTTTCAAGAGATGCTGAACCTTGGGCGCAAACAATCAATTATAAGTCTTACTCAAATGTAGGTATCGCAAAAATCATATCTGATTATGCAACAGACCTACCAAGAGCAAGCGTAAAAGCTGAA
The DNA here is from genome assembly GCA_024206195.1 of bacterium. The sequence continues at coordinate 1,824 of JAAGZO010000696.1, forward strand.
GAGTTCACCTCTAATATTAGAGGAATAGGAAACTCTTACGGTTATTCTTTAATGGAAATAAGAGCAGCTCAAGGAACAGGCAAACCACTTTCTCAAAAACTTGCTAACTCTGCAAAGCAGGGTAATGATGTTGTTGTTGATAATATCGCTTGGACTGGGGACTCAGATAATGGTCTTGTAGGTCTTTTTGACAATACAAACATTACAGACGTTGCGCCAATTACAGGCACATGGTCTGGTGCTACTTCTGCTCAAATAATTGCAGATTGTAACAAAATGCTTAACCAACCTCAAACACTAACTCTTGATGTTGAACAGCCTGACACATGGTTGCTACCAATTGCACAATATTCTATTATTGCAAGCACACCAGTTTCAACTACAGACTCAAGAACTATACTTGAGTTTTTAAAATCAATACATCCAAACCTAACCACTGTTGATAAGCTTGTAAAGCTTGCCGGTGCTGGCGTTGCTGGAGCTGATCTTACTATATGTTATAAAAATGACTCTGATGTTCTAAGTCTTGAAATCCCACAGGCGTTCGAACAACTGCCAGTACAGGAAAGAGGACTTGAATATATAATCAATTGTCATTCAAGGTGTGGTGGAGTTCTTGTATATTACCCACTCGCATGCGCTAAAATGGACGGTATATAATCCCTCTGGTTTATATAAGTTTCTTTATTCTTGCTTACCAGCTCTGTGAATTCGATATCAGGCTGGTAGGCTTTAACAAACAAATTTAATAAAACAGAGGTATTAAAGATGAGTGATTACGTAAACATTACATGGAACAGACCTTGTGTCTATTGTGTTAATTCTGGAAAGGAAAGTTTAAATCTACTTCCCGGAGTGAATGCGGTTCCTAGTTCTTTTTGGGATTCAGTAAAAGACAACA
>JAAGZO010000697.1 GCA_024206195.1 bacterium
GACGCTTGCCAAAGAGCATATTGTTGCTGCACAAAGATGCCAGAGGTTTTATTATGATCATAATGCCTTTCTTCCTTCCTTCTATCCCGGTCATCGTGTGCTATGCCGCATTAGCACCCTACCTACAATGTGCTGTAAGAAGTTCACCTTCTGTTGGTATGGACCATTCCACATTTTCGAACTCTGAGGTGTAAATGCAATTATTTGACCATGTCATAAACCTCATCAGGAACCTGAGACTGTACATATCAACAAGGTCAAACCGTGTTATTTCCAAGACATACCAGAAGTAGAGAAGGTTAAGACTCTGTCAGAGGAAGCTGAAAGTAGTGATAAGGAAAAGTCAGATTCAGAAGATAAACCATTGATATGGTATGCATCGCAAACAAAAGAAATGACAGTGCAAAGGCCGGTATTGCAAGAGCAAAACGATCAGGTTAAACAGCAAATTGCTCCTGCTAAAGCTTATAACCTCCAAAGTCGAAAGACTTAAAATTTGTCTGTTGCCAGAAATGGCTAAATTAATTCCATTGGTGGCCGTTAGCACCCCTTAAAAATTTTCTGTGATACTTCTATTCATAATAGAAGCCTGTTAAATTAATGTGCCAAAAATTTGGCCCAGGTAAGAAAAGAAATTATTACTACTACTAC
>JAAGZO010000064.1 GCA_024206195.1 bacterium
AGGAAAAATCGTAGAACAAGCAATAGAAGATGTTAAGACTGCCATTGAAAACCAGGAAAAGACTGGTGCAGCTGGAACAATAGGAAAAATTGTTGAACAAGCAATAGAGGATGTTAAGGCTGCCATTGAAAAGCAGGAAAAACCTGGTGCAGCTGGAACAATAGGAAAAATCGTTGAACAAGTAGTAGAAGATGTTAAGACTGCCATTGAAAACCAGGAAAAGACTGGTGCAGCTGGAACAATAGGAAAAATTGTTGAACAGGCATTAGTCGATGTTAAGACTGCCACGGAAAGTCAGGAAGAAGAAAAACCGAAAGAAGTAGCTTCTAACGAAACAAGGGCTCCACCAGTAAGTAAAAATGTTGTTTCTGAAAAACCTGCCGAAGAACAATCTTCAGAACAACCTTCCGATGCTAATATACAGCAGAATGTAGAAAATTGGTTGACAGAGTTTGCCGGAGCGGATGATAAGAGACGCCAGGAAATGCTTGCCGAACTGGGATTTACGAATAACCAGATAACAGAAATCATGGCGAACTTTGCAGTAGAATCAATTGCAGTATTAATTGATCTTATAAACCAGACAGGAGATCTTGCAAATTGCGCTACAGAAGCCCTAGGCAACCTGCTTGATACATTAGGCATAACAGCTTCTGCTGAAGATAAAGAAGATATGGCTACTACAGCTATTCTTGTAGATATTCTTATAGGGGCAGCTACAGTTGAAACTTTACAGAAAGGAATATCCGAAGATATACCATTTCAGACATCAATGTATGCAATACAGAAAGTAGCGGAAAAATACGAACTGGATCTGCATGGGAACTCGGCTTCCATAGAAGATTTCACAGAATATATTCAAGAAGGTAATTCGGCGATCGTATGGATGGAGACGGACGATGGTGTCGGGCATTATGTAGTTGTAACGGGTATAGATGAGGATGGGAATTTTACATATGTAGATTCAGATGGCCAGACATACACTGCCGATAAAAGTGCTCTAAGCAAAGATAATATGGTTAATATCCTTTCTGAGAAACAGATAGGTGAATCTATAGATACCAAATCATTTTTTGGTGCAAAATCCGGCGGGAATATACCAACGGGGGGATCGTTTATGACAGATGCGCAAAAAGCGGAATTGCGGGCAAATCTTGCGAAACTAGCAGCGCTAAAGGCAGAAGCAGATGCTGCTGCCGCAGCAAAAGTAGCAGAGATGCAGAAGGCACCTGTAAAGAAGGCGCCGGCACCTCCTAAAAAAGAATCAACAACCCGTGATGACGAAGAAAGAATAGTGGAGGAAGTAGAAATAGATGGAAATAATACTTATGTAAGAGATAATTATGTATATGATGATCAGAATCGGCTGTTATCCTATATAGAAAACGTATATGTTGCAAACCGACCTGAAATGCTGATAACAAATTATTATACAGTAACAGACTGGGATGATGCAGGAAATCCTTTAAATACAATTTGTGAGACGTGGGAACGTTCCCGTTTTGCCAATGAATTATCAGATGGACAAGTTCACGATGTATTAATAACAGTGGATACTGTCGGTTTACATGATGGCCGTGGTTGTCCTACGTTTGGGATTTTTGTAAATGGCGTACAGGTTGCAGGTGGTGTAACTACCAACGATAGAAGAGATCATAGTTTTGTTATTAAATTAAAAGAGGGTGATACAGTAGAAGTAAGACAGACTAATATTCCAAAACATTCCGGTATGCATGTCTACGATGTTACATTTAAAACGGATACAGGAGTAGAAGTTACAGAGAACATAGATACAAGATTATATCCTTATAAAGGTCGTGGTTTAGCAGGAGTAAGAGTAGATAACATAATATTAAGAAATACAAAACATACTAATAAAAGAGAAAATACAACAAAAGCACAATTAGTTATCCCCAGATCCTGGGGATCGGTATATGAAGATGAGAATGGGGATCTTTGCTGGCAGGACAGTTCAAGAGGATTTTATGATCCGGGTGCGCCTAACAGTTCTTATGAAGATGGTGGTACAGGAAAATTTAAACTTACGGATGCAGAAATAGAGGGATACGAAGCCTGGCTGGAAGCAGGTAGTCCGGATACAGCATTACCTGATGATACAGAAGAAACTGAAACTGAAGAATCGGATACAGGCAGTAGTGATGAAAATGAATATAAGGATCATATGTATGAGATTATGCAACGGCCTGAAATAGCAGTATACCTGTCGGATAATTATAACTTTGAACAGGATATGCTGAATAACTTTATAATATTGAATAGTGCAATAGATTCCTATAATCAATCATTAACAAGAGCCTGGGAAACAGTAGTAAATGTAGGTGGGACATTGTACTGGCGTGATAGTTCAATGGGATTTTATGAGGGAGAAAAATATACTAAGGGACTGACAGCTCTTACAGCAGCAGAAGCAGCATATTACGATTTATGGATTGAAAACCATACTATGGAATTAGTAGTACAATCCCACGAGACAATAACCAGCGATGCAGCTGAATTACTAACAACAGAGATAACAACAAATTATCACTATGATATTTGGGGTTATTTAACTGGCATAGATGGGACTTATCATGAGGAGGGGACAGATCCAAATGGGCATTATGATGAGAATGGAAATCTAACAGAGCTGAAAGTAGACCGAACAGAGAAATTTTCATATACAGTGGAGGAATTAATAGCGCAAAGTAAGGAAACTAAGGAATCTGATCCATCACGCCAGGAAGTATATGATGGTCTGGGTCAATTAAGAAGCTATGTAAATGAAGATGGACATGCAGTAAGATTAGATTACAATAGACATGGTCAGGTAAACGGTTATTATGAAGCCTGGGCGTCGGATTCCCATACCCACCACAGTATCCGTATGTATGACATGAATTATAACGGGTTAGGAATGGTAAAAGATAGAAAGTACGAAGTAAGCTATCACTATGGTGATAGTGATGGAGCGTATGACAGTGTAGATGGGTATCAGCAGAAATTAAGCTATGAGAAAGATCCGGAAAGCAAAACAGGAGACCTGAAAGTAGCTAAAGTCTATAGTGAACATATATATCACCAGGAATGGGAATGGACAAGTTCTAACCTAGTAAGTGATGTAGCAGGTGCAATATCTGATGTATTTCATGCCATAGCAGATCCAATAGCGGAGTTTGTGGATGAATATATAGCAGATATACCTATATTAGGCGATATTGTAGATTTTGCTGTAGATGCAACTTTGTGGGCGGCAGAAGGTTTGTTGGTTGAGCCGATTGTTCTTGCAGGTTTGTGTTTAGAAGGTAAATGGGATGAAGCCTTACATGAACTTTCAACTTTTGCAGGAGAAGGCCTAAACATAGACATATTTGGTATAAAATTAGGCCAGATAGTTAAAGTTGCCGGAACAATATTCTTAACTGCACTTGGTCAGGCCTGGGCAGCGCCGCTTTTAAGCGGAGCAGCATCGTATGCCATGGCATATGAAGAGACATATAATGAAGTATATGAAATGTATGTAAATGCAGGGTATTCTCACATTGAAGCAGATAAGGAAGCCAGAGGAGTGGCTATGGAATGCGCCGGTATAGCCGGAGCAGTTTCAATAGGTATAGGATATGCAACCATGGGATTGCAGGCTTTAAGTAAAGGAGGCGAATCAGAGATAGTATCTGATGAGATATTAGATGAGTCAACGATAGCTGATATGACAGGAGCCATGGAAGGTGTAGTGGGCGAAGGGATTATTCCGGAAGCAGCATTAAATAATACAATGATGCAGGGGATCCAGGAAGAAATAGTAGGACAGACACTGCTGGAGCAGATAATAGAAACAGTAGTATTAGATCCTGTAAACTGGATAGCAGATAAACTATTTGATACAGTGCTCAGTGAAGGAGTAAAGGAATTTGCGATAGAATTTATAAAAGATGGTCTTACGACAGCATTGACAGCAACGGCAATGGATGTAGGATTACAGCTTCTGATAACAGGCAAAGTAGACTGGGATCAAACTTTAGATCAGGCAGGATTTTCGTTTGTGACAGGTGGAGCACTGGGAGCATTTAACGATACAATGAACAGCTGGTCGGAAAATGCCGATAATGAATATTCAGCATTTCAGCAGAATATAGCAAACGCATATATAGATTTTGCCGAGACATGCAGTAGTACAGCTTTTAAAATTACAGATACACTGGTAAAAGCAGCGCAGTTGATAACAGCCTTATCCGGAGGTGGAAATGAGGAAATGCAGATGGCATTAAACTATGCAGGTTCTGAGACAGGATTGTATAGAGCCATTGGATCGGCATACGAGACTTCAACCAGAATGGATCAGAAAGTTGGAGCCAGTCTTACCGGCGATGATGCGAAGCTGTATGGAGACACATATAATGTAATAGATAAGATGCAGGATTCAGTAAAATATACAGCGAGTCTTTATGAGACAAAAATAGCAATGGATGGTTTGAACGGAGAAGTAGCATCAGATACAGATAGTAATATGGTAATACTAGGTGGTTTAGTGGATTCAAGCATTAATGTGGAAAGAGGAATAGAAAATATAGCCGGTATAGGAGATACGGCACTGGAAGGCGCAAAAGATTATATTGATACAACAGTAGGTCTGTTAGGCGGCATGGCGGATGTAGGATTGGGAATTAATGTATTGCAGGGAGATCCTCAGAGTGAATTTATGTTTCTGGTATCAAATATAGCCAGCTTGTATTCCGTAGCTTCAGATGCATATGACGGTGCAGCGTATTACAGCAAGGATATAAAGAAGGCGTCGACATTAAATACATTGACAAATATACTTGGCGGAGTAAGTGAAGTAACCGAGAGTGTAATCAATATAGGTAATGCGGATACAATGATTCAGGGAGAATTTTTTAATAGAAAATATGAAGAAACATTAAGTGATCTGGAGAATGAATTTGGTAAAGGCTATGATGTAAATGATGCAGCAGTAATGGAATATATGACTGAAAAATATGGCGAAGCCTATGTAGCAGAATTCCAGGAAGACAAGGAAGTATATTCAGACTATGTTGATTTGAGTAAGATAGTAAAGGCAACACAATTAACAACAACAGTATTTGAGGGGATAGGATTGGGATTTGAAATTGCAACGGAATATTTAACATCAAGAGAAACTGCAAGGCAAAAAGCAGAAGGTGAGAAACCCACAGAAGAATTAAACCGGATGAAGGCAGAACTGGCAGTAGGTAGTTTAGATATAACTATGAAAGGTCTGGAAGGCAAAACAGCCGATGAGGTAGAGTTGTTATATCTGACAGAGACATATGCAGCAATTGGAAATGCAGTATCCGATGTAACAGGTGTTGAAGAAATAACAGTAGATAATATATCGGAAGTAGAAAAAGCAGTGAATGTAAGTAGTTATGATGATAATGTATGGATAATAGATGATGTGAAAAATGGTGTTGGGTATGAAATAACAAGTGGTGGTATTGGGAATAAGGCAGATAGTATATATGATAAAAAATTAACAAAACCGGGAGATGTAAAATTCAGTGTAACATATAATGATGGAAAATTGGATGAAAAAGCATCAGGCTATTACCGACATGGCGGAGA
>JAAGZO010000698.1 GCA_024206195.1 bacterium
TAAACAAATCATACTCATTGGTGATCGACATCAACTGACACCTATTATTATATCTACTGGTATTGCAGGATTAATTCTAAGTACTTGCTTATCTGCAATCCTTGAAGATTCACGAATGGTGATACGAATTCGACTAAGATGATGCTATATAATGCATCCTTGTATGCTGCGATTTATCAATCAAGTGACTTATAATATGGAACTTTTCACAACCCTTACCCCAGCAGATCGAGCAGCAATAGCACGAGTTTTCACTTTCCCAGTATTAGATGAACCACAAGTTTTCTTTGAAGTGCTTGGAGTAGAGAGTCAACTACCTAATCAACCTAGTCGATGGAATGATATTGAAGTCGACGTCATAGTAGAAATCATCAGACAATTGGTAGACGAGTGTGAAATTTCAATCTTTGACATAGCCACTCTAGCTTTCTATGACGCCCAACAATGAGCAATAGCCTACAGGCTGTTAGAAGTAGGACTTCTTCAATCACTCGTCAAAGCACGCTCTATAGTTGCAAATGTGGACTCCTTTCAAGGAAGAGAAAAATAAGTCATAATATTATCTTGTGTACAAAGTAGTCCTCCAGGACAAAGAACTGACATTGGATTCCTCAGAAGTCCAAATCGAGCAAATGTTGCAATGACACGAGCCCGAAGTGCCCTAATAATAGTTGGAAACCCCTACACACTCTATTCAGACAATTACTGGCGAACATTGATTGAAGTTTTCGCTGCTCGAAATCAAATTGTCCCTTTCTACCGTAGTTAACTAAAAGTTGCTCAAATAATTCAAGTTCCCTCAGAAAAATACTAAGAGGAGATCAATTAGTCAACCCATCAAGGTACACAAAAATGACACTAGAGAAAACTCTAAGAACTATATAAAAGCCCTAAAATATGCTGACCTCCAAACTGACCTAACTTTCAACTTAACCTGACCTACA
>JAAGZO010000699.1 GCA_024206195.1 bacterium
AAACGAACTGACTGGTTATATAGGGATGAGACAAAGGACAAAGGACAAGGGACAAAGGAAGAAAGAAATTGGCCACAAAACGAAAACAAGATAAAGTTCAGACAGCAATTAAGCAGATAAGGGCAAGAGAAAGCAGTAGAGATGGCGCCAAGGTCAATTAGCAGTGTCGTATCTGGACAGAGTAAACAAATCGCCTTACAGTAGGATTACAGTAGCTTTCACGCTGCAAGAGAATGTTTCTGTGGAGACGACTACTGAACGGTGGGAAGAAAGGCTGCTACTCACAAGAGCCTGGACGCCAAGTTTCCAAGAAACAGTGTATAATTAATCGAGAGCCCGTTATCAGATAACTGAAATAGTGCAGAAGAGTGCAGAAGATGAAAAACCCGTAATAGGCCTACACAGGGAAAGAATGAGACAACCGACCAAAGTCGGAAATGAGACAACCGACCAAAAGCGGAAATGAGACAACTGACCGAAGTCGGTAATGAGACAACCCACTGAAGTAGGAATGAGACAACCCACCGAAGTAGGAATGAGACAACCCACCGAAGTAGGAAAGCACAAAAGGGGAAGGAAAAAATCACATAAAATCAGAGAGGAACTTTTTATAATGTTTAGATGAGTAAAGACCAAACTTTATAAGTAAGTTACTGTAATTTTTGCAAAACAAAATAAACTTTTTATGTAATATATTACTCAAGAACTTTTCATCAATAAATAATTTATATAAATAGGAAGCAGATGAGGTAAATGATATATAATCGCTACATATGCGTCCATAACGAATTAACTGTGAATAGAAAATATTATAACCAATATTGGAGTGCACGTTACTGTAAGAATGTGGAAATTTTATTACTTCAAAATTAAAAGCACTGGTCTTGTCATACATAGAAATATTGACTGTGCCTCTTTCAATACGAATAGATAAGTCCAAATAGTTACATTGTATAACGTT
>JAAGZO010000700.1 GCA_024206195.1 bacterium
GAGACTTAGAATAACACTAAAAACCGGGCATTTGCACAGAGAAATACGTACATCTACACAAAGAGGTTGATTACCAAAGTATAATAATACAGTTAAGGTCTGAAATAAGACAGAGATTATTCACACGACTTATCACAATACATTAGGCATTCTATAGTCACACCACCCTCGCTAGTCTCAAGCTCCTGGGGTTACAAAAGGTTTGTTGATCAGATACAAAAGTAGTTGTTGAGTGAGAGTGTCAAAAACATTCATGTTAATATTAGCAATGTACATCAATTTTCTATCAGTTGTTCTTGTAATTTTCTGCTCTGGTTCCATTGGTACCAATTTTTGGCCAGTCAGTGTCCGACGTATCCGTGAAGTTTCTGCTGAATGTTCTCAGTCCGTATCCGTAATTGTTTGGATAGGGATTCGACCATGCAGTGACCCATGTCCCCTGCAGGGATCCCACAAGAGAAAGATCTTTCAGTTTCTCAGATGGTATGAAAGATACCCTGATTTTGTCCCTTGATCTTTCAGGAATTGCAGCAATGTCTGATTCAGCAGTGGATTGAGGACAAAGTTCTTTTAGTCGGGGACCACTGACAGTATTCCAGAGCTGGAGTTGTGATTTGGATGTCTTGATTAGAAGTTTTCTTCTTGCACTATTGCTTAGACATAATCAAATAAGAGGAGCAGTGTGACATGCTAAACTTAACAAGCTAGTATGAACAAACACAAATATAGAAGCAGTTGAATCGCAATACAAACTACAAAATGCACAGTTTCTAAGCTTATTTTCTAAATAATCACATTATCTGACCTAGTATTGCAGCTTATACACGAATCAAGATAATCAGTCAAACACTAAAAGCCGCAGTACTAGCTGGGAAAATGCATTTAGAGCTTGCTTTTAAATACCTACTAA
>JAAGZO010000701.1 GCA_024206195.1 bacterium
CAATCTCTTGAATTTTCTGCATTAAATATTCTAGTTCTGGCTGTTGTTCAGATGAATCAATCTCAATCCTAAATCTGGATTTAGCAAAAGGTTTCATGGTCTTATCAATCCTATTTGTAAACTTAGCTAGCTTTTCGCAAAGACTAAGTTCTTCATTGTCTAAAGAGGCTAAATATTGGTTGACAACTAGCGTTTCTATTGAAGTTTTCAGCTCGTTTGTTGACATTCACTTTCGGCGATGTCTTCCAGCTAGACTGCAAGGGTGAAAATAAAGTTCACGGAAACTTCAAAAATCGATCTGCTGAATTTTCTTCATTAGGTACGCTAGCTTACAGTTAACAGGATGAGGGTTTCATTTGAAAATGTGCTATTGTTTGACTACTAGTCAGGTTCTTCCATAGGAAATTGTAAGAAGACTCCCCCCTGATCTACGGGAAAAGCACGTGTAGTTGTAAACTTCTCAATGCAACGAGCATTATTAGGTAATGGTAACGCGGAATAAGAATAAGCAGCTTGGATGGAATTTATAATGATATGTTGTCCTATTATCTCAGCATGATATGTACCCTTAACAGTGTAAGGACAGAGCTTAGTCAAATTGCTAGAATGCCAAATGATAACACCTTCATCGGTCAAACATTGTCCATTGGAAGCTTGACAAGCACCTACATCACC
>JAAGZO010000065.1 GCA_024206195.1 bacterium
ATCTTAAACACAATTACGAAAGTATTGTACTATAAACCCAAAACACCAAAGCCATCCCAACCCAGAATTTCTAAATGGCCACGAAATAAATGGAAATGCAAAAGAGGTTAAATGTGAAGAATCCTTAAGTCAACAGTATTATCGCGAAGGGTACCCCCATTGAGGCTTCTTTCCGAAAATTAAGTGACTTTTACCAGCGGGCCGTGTAATACCGGTATAATTCCTAGTGTTAGTAAACTAACTACTAGTCATTTAGGACCACGAAGCATTTTCTATTCTTTGTGAATTATGAGCCAAACCCCAAAAACTGTACACCTTTTAATGAGAAAATTGGTTATTTTGTCTAGACCTTCATAGGAGACGAAATGCCAAGAAAACGTTACAGTGAAGAACAAATTGTTTACGCCCTTAGACAAGTTGAATCAGGGGTTTCCTTAACAGATTTAACAAGAAAGATGGGTGTTACTTCAGCGACATTTTACAGGTGGAAGAAACAGTACGGAGGAATGGGTATCTCTGAAGTAAGACGTTTAAAAACCCTTGAGCAAGAAAACGATAGGTTGAAACGACTCGTGGCAGATCTGACCCTGGACAAGCATATGCTCCAGGAAGTCATAAAAAAAAAGATATAAAAACCACAATCCAGAGGGCTATAATGATTTTCTTGCAAGAAAAATATGATATCAGCACGCTCCGTTCATGTCAATTAATGGATATGAGCAGGTCGACTTTTTACTATAAGAGTGTAAGAAAAAGAAATGATGCTCCTATCATAAAGAGGTTGAAGGACCTAGCTGCTACAAGATTGCGGTTTGGCTATCGTCGGCTATGTTTGCTGATGAGACGCGAGGGTTGGCTTGTTAATCATAAATACATATACAGGCTTTATAGTGAGGAAGGGCTCACTTTAAGAGCAAAATACCGAAAGAAGAGGGCCAGCCACACAAGAGCGAAGCTTGAAATCGCCAGAAAACCCATGGATCGTTGGAGTATGGATTTTGTAACAGATAAACTGGAAGATGGAAGAAGGTTTAGAATATTGACGGTTATCGATCAGTTCACCAGGGAATGTCCTCTAATTGCAGCAGAACGTTCTATGACAGGAAAGAAAGTAGCAAAGTATTTGTCCCGAGTGGGCTTCAGAGAGGGCTTCCCAAAGTCAATAACCGTCGATAATGGAACAGAATTCTACTCAAAATCAATGGATTCATGGGCATATAGGAATAAGGTGCGGTTGGACTTTATTCGCCCTGGCAAACCAGTTGAAAATGCTTTCATAGAATCCTTCAATGGTAGACTTAGGGATGAGTGTTTAAATACAGAATTGTTTTGGGATATGAGAGATGCCCAGGAAAAACTTGAAAAATGGAGAGTTGATTACAATACCCTGCGCCCACACAGTGCATTGGGTGATCAGGCACCAGAAACATATGCACAATTATTTAACCAGAAGGAAAAACAAGAGCTGGTTTTCTCATAAAAACTTGTTCAGTATTTTGGGGCAGCGCA
>JAAGZO010000702.1 GCA_024206195.1 bacterium
CTAACCCTAGGAGGACTTATTATTTTGATAATACTCCAATAATGTCTGTCCACTCTGTTCGTGACTTGGGTGTCACCATTCAGGATGACCTCAAGTTTCATGAACATTGTGGACGCATTGTTAAGTCCGCCTCTAGCATTTCTAGCTTGATTTTTCGAACTTTTTATTCAAGAAATCCTGAGTTTCTTTTGTGTATGTACCAAACTTTTGTTCGACCTCGCCTTATGTATGCAACTCAAGTTTGGTCTCCCCATTTGATGATGGATATTGACCTAATTGAGAGTGTCCAGCGGAAATTCACCAAAAGAATACCTGGTTTAGCTTTGCTTTCATACCCTGATCGTCTTTTACATCTCAACTTGCAGGCTCTTGAGCTTCGTCGATTGATTTTCGATTTAGTCATGGTTTATAAGATTCTGTAACATTTAGTTGAAACCGATTCATCTAAATTCTTTTCCTTTGCATCATCTGTAACTCGTGGTAATTCACTTAAACTGTACA
>JAAGZO010000703.1 GCA_024206195.1 bacterium
AAATCTCTTAATTCTTTGGACATAGCCAGGAAATCGCAGTGTCCAGACGTAAGATCCAAACCTTGACAGATTTGATGATCAAAAGTCCAGAATTCCTGATCCTGACCAAGATAAATAATGCCAGTTGTATTAGATGACATATCAGCATCAGCAGGAAAGGTCTGATACCCCAAGGGTCCAGAACCTTTTTCTTTAATTTCAGCCACCATTTGGTCCAAGGCTTCTTCCGTTTTAACATATTCAACAAAAATGTTATCGGGATTAAAGAAATTACACCCCGACTGCGTAGTTAACAAGCGCCAAACTGCGCTATTCTTTGGATCTTCTTTTCCAGATAGAGATTCCAAAAGTGTTTGACAATGTTCAATTCGAGTTGCTTCTTTATCTAGAGCCATGGGCAGATGTGAAGCATTCCATCCAGGTATAGTAGAAATAGCTTTGGTATAACGTTTGGGAGCTACCCATGGGCTATAAGGATTTTCTTCTGCAAACTTCGCCCATTCCGCTTGTCTTGAAATCCAAGAAGTGTCCACTGCCAGATGAAAATTCAGGTGCCAATAAAATGGCAACACA
>JAAGZO010000704.1 GCA_024206195.1 bacterium
AGCATCACATTGAAGATAGGAGGTCTTTGTGAAATCAGGAAAAGTCAAAACAGGAGCAAAACGGACCTCTTCTTAAGAGTTTGAAAGGCAGCTTGACAAGCGGAAGTCCAATGGAAATTATCAATTTTTAGCAAACTATGCAATGGAGAAGCTATAGTGGCAAACTGACTGATGTAACATCTATAATAACTTGCCATTCCTAGAAAACGTCGAACACCTGTTTGATCAGAGAGTTCTGGAAACTTTTGGATATCAATAATTTTCTTGGGATCAGTATGAAGTCTGAATTTACTAACCATATGACCTAAATAGAGAACTTCAGTTTGTCCAAAACAACACTTTGTAGGCTTAAGACGAAGATTATGCTGATCAAGTCGATCGAAAACCTTTTGTAAATTTTCAAGATGTTCGGGAAAAGTTACAGACCATACGAGGACATCATCCAAGTAACAGGCAGCAAAATCATTTTGCAGACCAGCTAAATCAAAGTTCATCAGACGTTGGAAAGAACTAGGTGCTCCTTGCAATCCGTACAGAACTTTAGTATATTCAAAGTTTCCGACATGCATGGTAAACGCAGTTTTCTCGATATGTTCGGGAGCGACAGACAATTGATGATACCCAGCATGAAGATCCAAAGTAGAAAAGTATTTCACATTTCCCAAAGAATCCAAAAGCGTAGTGATGTTTGGGAGCAGATAAATGTCCTTAGCAGAAACTAAGTTAAGCTTCC
>JAAGZO010000705.1 GCA_024206195.1 bacterium
CAGCCAGTTCCGAAAGGTTTCCCCAACTAAGAAGAGAAGAGTTCAATAAAGAGAGCAAATATCATCAAAGAAGTGATCCGTCCAGCTTAGGACTACAACATCATTCTTTGTTTGCTCCTGCTGCAAGATTAGAATCTACTGTAGTTCCAGATTTTGCAGGAGATAAGTGACAGTTTGAGCACTGGACTCAACAGTTAGAGTTTTGTCTGACCTCTACCAGGTTGATTCATAGCAATGATGAAGTCTTAAGACAATTCCTGCTATCTCATTTAAAACCTGGATCTCCTCCAGCAATTATCATTTCTTCCAAAAGAAAAAGAAGAGTTAAAGCTAGGCAAGTTCCTAAGTCTTTCGCTGAAGAGATGCTGTTGCTGAGGAACACTTTTGAAGAAGGAGAAAATGCTCAAAGGGCTTTAATGCATACAAATCAGATCCAATGGAATGGTCAGGCCCACACTCTTGATAAGCTATATGCCAATATCAAGTCTGTGTGGCTAACGATCAGTCCTGAAGTTGATTTGAGTGCAGTAAGAGCTTGGGAAATGTTAAAGATTATCCTGGAAAGAGATGTGGAACTAGGAGCTTATCTACAAGAACAAGTAGACAAAAGAAGCATTCAGTTAAATGACCATGCTATTCTGAAAGAAGCCGAAGCTTGGATGGACCAAAAATCCATAGTCACATTTGGCTACAAAAGACCTTATGCTCGCA
>JAAGZO010000706.1 GCA_024206195.1 bacterium
GACATCGTGCAAGACATGCACCATCTGATATTCAAAGAAGATGAACACATGGTCAAGAATATCGAGAGCTAGAGGTTGACCGAGCAGTCGCCTCAGCCCAATTTTTCAATGACTGTCGAGAACAATATCGCCAAGAAACTGTTCAGGGGTTACCAATGAATGATGCCAGACGTAAAATTACTTATCAGTTTGGTCAAAGAATCGTTGATCTGAATGAGCAAAAGCTCTATCGGCAAATTCCCCTGGTTACTAAAGAAGATCAACAACGATATAAAGGAGTCATTCCATCTACTCCATGACCTACGTTGGAGTTCAGAAGATCTATTACACCAGGGTCTAGTATTGCTAGATCCAGGTCCCAAGAATGAATTCCAGAAGATCAGTTCTTTCTTAAGAAATCCTGTTCTGGACCTGAAATGCGCCCAGAAGCCACAGTTAAACTTAGTTCTGGACCTAAAATGCGCCCAGAGTCCACAGTTGAACGATTTATTATTAAAACTACAGAAACTCAACAAATTGTTAAAGAAGAAACAAGTACAATCATTCCTAAAGATCAACCCA
>JAAGZO010000707.1 GCA_024206195.1 bacterium
AGCCATAGCCATAGCCAGAGCCAGAGCCATAGCCATAGCCATCGCCATAGCCAGAGCCAGAGCCAGAGCCATAGCCATCGCCATCGCCAGAGCCAGAGCCATCGCCAGAGCCAGAGCCAGAGCCATAGCCATCGCCATAGCCAGAGCCAGAGCCAGAGCCAGAAGCTTTACCTTTTGCTACTGTTCCCATACCTTCACTCCTGTTATGGATTTTTTTGCCTTCTCAGTACAACACAAAACCTCAACCACTTCTGTTAATTCAATTTCATCAACTTCACATGGGAATTTACATGAATCAGGCTTATTAGTCCCTTCCATTGCCAGTTGTGACAATGAGGATGCTCCATCCCAATACCATATTCTACGGGCTTTTTTAATTGTAGCTTCTTTACCATTTCTGCTTGCTATATATCCAGCAAATACACCAGCGGAATACGTTCGGACAATACAGTATTTCATACCATCCATTGATTCAGCGGGTGAATTGGTTTTAATAGAATCTTTCCTGACGTACTCAACGCCATTGACCTCTATTTCGTTTATATCTGTTTTCATTTTGACTCCTTTTGTTGTGCCGTTATTGGCTGTTAAACTGTCTGTGGTTCAATATACTTACTGCAGGGTTTAAATTGGCTGAAATTGATACAGACCTTCGATGATCCACATTGATAATTGGATTCCAATGCTCTCTGCAATAATCCTTTTTTGCAAGTTGAACAGCTCTTCTTTGTCCAATCTATTTTTATGGGGCACATCCATTCGCTCATGATTTTTCCTTTATTTATTGTTTAAAACCATATCCATATAGTCAGGATACAGCTTTTTGAATTTGGTTAATTGTTGTTCATTATTTACAATAGCGTTTAACGTGTTAATGCCAACTACTAAAAGCGCATATCTGTAATCCTCCAGATCGGTTTTGGTTTCCAGATACCGGAATAGTTCAAGATGTTGAAGTCCGTATTCACTCCAGAACTTAACATTATCTGTGCTTGTATCATACCATCTGCCCTTCGGGTGCTTTCTGTAGGATGCCATTTCATCTGGTAGGAATCCAACCTTTCCTATTTCAGCATGGAGAAGGTGAAGATAATGATCGCCGGGGATTATTGTATAGCCGAAATCCTTTTTAAACTCTTCAAAAGAACCCCATCTCCAACGGTAAACTACACTGTTAATCTGCATATAGTTTTGTTTTGCAAGGGCTTTGAACTCCAAAAAAGGAACACAGCTTTCCGGGAATGAGTGTGGTTTTATGCTCCCATCCTCCCAAAATACTTTGACCGGATGAAAGCACATTGAGCAATCTTTGTTCTTTTCAAGGAAATCAACCTGTTTCTGAAGTTTGAGCGGATCGGTGAAAAAGTCATCACCTTCACAAATAGAGATATACTCCCCTTTTGCTCTTGATATGATATCCATCAGATTCCTTCTACCGCCTAAATTCTTACCTCTAAAGACAACGGTTAAGCGGGGATCTGAATAAGAGCGGAGAATGTCAGAAGTGCCGTCTGTTGAAGAATCATCACCAACTATGATTTCAATAGGAAATGTTGTTTTCTGCATCAAAAAGCTTTCAACAGCCTCAGAAATGAACTTTACCTGATTATAGGTTATGCAACAGATTGATAGTTTCATTTGGGGTTAAATTCCAAATGGAGACAGTATTTTGACTTCACAACATCAAAATTCTCACCAAGTTTCTTTTGTAATTTGTTGATTACCTCTATTTTAACAGTATCGCTCATATCACGGCTTCTAAGGTCTATTGCAAGTCCAACATAATGCAATGACCCTCTCCTATGCTTTCCCTCCATACAGCTTGTTAAAACGCACTCAAGGCCATACTCCTGATAGATGCGGTCAGCTATCATCAGAGCGTATACCATCTCAGGGCGAATCCCTGCTATTTTTACTCCCGATTTTATCATAATTCCTCCGGTGGTTGTTTAAAGCACAAGTGTGTTTCTATAACATTATCTTCAAAAGTTCCATAATCTTTTTCCATATAGTCAAAATCAAAACATATTTCAGGAGAATGCATCCCGTATGGTCTACCATCATCAGTAGCCGATATCGTAACTTTATATTTTCCCATAAGGATGTTTAGCTCCGAGAAAAACTTTTCACTTCTGTTCATCATTGCTCCTTAAGTACTTCTAAAACTGCTTCCATGACTTTTAAACTACGTGTTTCCATGTTTGTTTAGCTACAACTCGATAAATAGTGTTTTGTGCAACATTAAATATATCTCCCAATATTTTACAATTAAGCCCTTCTCTATCGTATGACGCTCTTATTGCTCTGACATCGTGAACGGTCAGCTTTTCGTTTCCACACCTTTTACCCTTCATGGAGGCGGTTCCATGTTTTATTTTATCCTTCATATTTTCGGCATGGGTATCCCATTTTAGATTTTCTAAATTATTATTCAACCTATTACCATCAATATGACAACATTCCATTCCTTCTGGACATTTCCCCCCGAAAGATTCTAAAACTAGTCTGTGTATGTTTTTATTCTTTCCATCAAGTCCTACTATTAAATATCCTTTATCATTTAAAATTGGTTTTAATATTTTAGCACGCATTCTTTTAAGAGAGACAACAGTTCCATCCATACTTATTAAATAATCGGGGTGTTCTTTTATTCTCATATCTTTAACCTCTCTATTATTTTGTCTAAAACATCCGGTAAATCTTTAAGTAATTTTTCACCAAATCCAGTATAACCAGACCATTGCATCTTTTCCCAATATTCTCTTTCTGGAACAGGTAGTTTTTCCCACACTTCAGCAAACTGCTTGTGGTCTGTATCGGGGCGAAATTCATTGAATTGCAGTTCAGCCGTCCCAAAATCAGTATTTCTTTCAAAAACCTCAAAACCCGTTTCCCTCCAAGGGTCACGTTTATATACAACACGCCACCCCATCCACTCAGCTAAAAACTTCTTATCTTCAATATTCATCCCTATCCTCCGGTTCTCTACTATCCACATTACTCTCCTCATAATCCTCAATACACTCCTCAGTCAACTCTTCACACTGTTCCTTACTCAGACTCTTCAGTATATCCACTTCACCCCACATCACGGATTGAATCTCTGCACAGGCTGGATAGGATGGATCAATTCTGGTTTCCTTCTGGCCGTGTTCGTATTCGTAATTAACGGTGATGTCTATATCTAATGTTATTCCGGTTTCAAATTCGCTCATTATTTCTCACAAGTTAAAGTATTTAAAAGTTACCAAACATATCCCCAAAGCCACAATAAGCGGTATGATACAGCTTTTGAGGCATTCTAATACTATATGGTTGGTTTTGATGTTTAGGGGTTGCATTTATTTCACTACCGTAAATTTTCCACGTTTCAATTTATACCATGTATCTTCTTTGATTTTCTTTCCATCGATCTTAACTGATTTTACACATACTGGATCACCGTTCTTATATTCGGCAAGTGTTATCCACGATCCTTTTTTCCCTTTTATTATTCCATTGATACCGATGTTTGCGCCAACAGATTTTTCGCCATTAACTTCCAGCTGAGCGGAGTGTCCTGATGATGCCAGCTGAGCGGAGCGTCCTGATGATGCCAGCTGAGCGCAGTCTCCTGATGATGCCAGCTTAGCGCAGTCTCCTGATGATGCCAGCTGAGCGTAGTCTCCTGATGATGCCAGCTGAGCGGAGCGTCCTGATGATGCCAGCTTAGCGTAGTCTCCTGATGATGCCAGCTTAGCGTAGTCTCCTGATGATGCCAGCTGAGCGGAGTGTCCTGATGATGCCAGCTTAGCGGAGCATCCTGATGATGCCAGCTGAGCGGAGTGTCCTGATGATGCCAGCTGAGCGCAGTCTCCTGATGATGCCAGCTGAGCGGAGCGTCCTGAATCTTTTTTCTTTTTACAAATATCTAGCAGGAAATCAACCGAGCATTCAACAAATGATTTTAATGATAATTTCGTTCCAATCTTTATTTTAGTTGTGGATAGCTTGGAGTCATCATCATTTTTATCTATATCCCCAATAGCTTCAACTTTGGAAAACTCACTATTGCATAAATCATAATAATTCAAAACATCAAGAGGATTTTCGCACATATGAAAACCTGATTGACAGCATGAGGCTTTTTCTTCTTCATAAGTTTCACCGACTTTGAATTTATGGCCTTTGCACTCCATTCCTTTATCATATGCCTTGTATCCTTTTATTGTTTTTGGCTTCTTTTTCATTTCAATCCCTTTCTTTGATAGAGGCCAGTGAAGCGGAAATACTGATTTTGGATTGCTTGGATAACTCCACCAGCCTCTATGGTTAAACTGATTTCCGCATACAAGTACACGGCTTATATCTTTTACAATTACAATTACTACACTCATATTGGGGTTTTTCTGTTGGCCTTGGACTTCTAGTGAAGTTGCTTGCCGAATTATTTTCCCATCTTTTTGTTAAATCTCTTTGATTCATATTGACTCCTATTTAATGTGTTCAATTTTGTGTAATATCATTGCCGCCAACCCCTGTTTTTCAGGATGACAGCATTCGTTCTTCATTGCAAATTCACATATAGATTTTATCTGGTCAATTAACGGTTCTTCATTTGGATCGGTTATCTCTCCCGTATCCAAATTGATAATGTGGTTTCCATCAATGCCATATTCCTTTAAGAGTTTATCACGGTACTGAGTGGATGAACCGCCAAAGACTTCACGCTTTAGTTCCTTGAGTTCTATTGGTAATAACCTCATGATTTATCTCCTTCCATACAATCTGCACACCAGATTTCATTATCAACATGAATAGCATCTTCCTTGTGGATTTTGTCATTGCATCCTATACAGGTAACTTCATTTTCACACTTTTCGCATACAGGGATTTCATCGTGCCATATAGCATCTGTAGTGCTGATTTCTTCTTCACAGGTCTGACACCAGGTGTAGTAGTCGTATTCATTTGGGCCGACTTGTTCTCTTCTTACGGGGTAGTTTTCACTCATGATATCTCCTTTATTTGTTATTTCCAAGTTCCTGTATTGAATATAACACCATTATTCATTAAATGCAAGTATTATTTGCAAAAAGATTAAAAAAAATAATTTGCAAAATAACTTGACTATTATCTGCTCATGTATTATAATAAGGGAAATCATTTAAACGGAGACAAAATGAAAGACATCAGAAGAAAAGCAACAAAAGCAATGAAGATTGCACGGGAAAAAGGACTATCTCAAGGGTACGTCTGCATGAAAATGGGTGTAAGCATCCCAACACTCAGGGAAGTAATCCAGAACGGGAATCTTCCCCTGAACCCGAAAAAGAAAAACAGTATTAAGAGATGGATTAAAAAACAGTTGGGGTTATAATGAAAATCACATCAATAAAAAGAGTAATAAGCGATGGAAACTATGGAAACATTGGTCTTGAGGCTGATATTGAAGACGGGGATGACATAACAAAACCAGGCATTGAATTAACAAAAAGGTGTCACGATACATTAAATGCTATAGTTGAGAAAAGAAATGAAACAAGCATTCGCACTCATGAAGAAAATAAAATGCTTGATAAAGTAGAGGCACTAAAAAAAGCAATCCAGAAACATGAAATTAGCGATTTACCATTTTAAATAAGGAGCCAAAATGAACACAATGTCCGAAGCCATAAACGAACTCGTTAAAGCACTGATTGACGCTCAAGCCGAATTCGACCCGATAAAGAAGAAAGCTGAAAACCCGTTCTTCAAATCCAAATACGCTACCCTTGATGAAGTAATAGCCTGTACTAAAGCTGGATTGGCGAATAATGGCCTAGCAGTTTCCCAACTTCCGACAGGTGATTCTGTTAAGACTTTGCTCATGCACACTTCAGGTCAATGGATTTGCGCTGATACAGATTTGTGCATTGAAAAAAAGACCCCACAGGGGCAGGGAAGCAGTATCAGTTATGCCCGGCGTTATGGAATTTCCGCAATTTTGAACGTTTGCTCTGAACCCGATGACGATGGGAATGAAGCCCAAAAAGCAGCAAAGAAAAAAGCCCCCTCAGTTGCCGAAGTCCAGAAGATGAAAGAAGAGTTGTCTCTTAATGAAATCACAAGCAAGATGAGCTTTTGGGAATTCATGCGGGATAATTACAAATCAACAGCAATTGAGATCCACGAACTGAATAAAACTCAACTGGTTTGGATGTACGAGAATATCAAAAAGTTAGAGAAAGAGTTCAGCAAATATGAAGAACCTGTAATGAATTAACCCACGCTCCCCGGACTGAACCCAACCGTTTCTACCTTTTCTAACAGTCTGGGGGGCATCAACAAAGGAGAACAACAATGATAGAATCAACAGTAAATGAATACACCAAAATCAAAAATGACAGAATGAGAACTAAAATTTGTAAGCTGATGTCAGAAATGTTAGACGATCCAGATGCAGGAGGCATTTATCAAACCTCGAGGTTTATGTCAAAGATGGAGAGTTTTTGTCTTGAACTCAGGCATGAAGCTATCGGGTGGACATGGGCAACGGCTTGTGCATTGTTGGATAAAGAGAAAGACCCTAGAAAATACAATCAAGGAAATTTAATCACAGATTCAGCTAAAGATTTGGACAAGGAATAAATAGGAGGAATGGTGGGTGACATGGCCGGATATGGTAGAGCTTTAAATGATTTAAGGCAGGATAGACACAATCAATGGTTTGATGAAAACACATGGTTTTTAGATAATTGCGGAGTTGGCTTCATGAAAACCGAAACGGCCTATCTATTCCGTGACCCTAAAAAACCTAAATGTGATTTTTACCCTCACACTGGAAGGTGGAGAAAATGCAGTAATCCGAAAAAAACATATAGAGGCGGAGCAGAATCGTTTATTAATTGGTATAAAAAACAAAGGAAGGAAAAATGATGGAACTAAAAACCCACGAACACCACCACCGGAACGACCCCGGAACCAGCAAGGCTGCAGCCGAAAAGATGATTAAATCAGGGAAGATGAGCAGACAATGTCAGGAAGTCTATGATTCCTTCTTAAACTTTGCTCCAACGACTTCTAAAGCCCTCTCAGCAATTAGCGGTCTTGATTATCATATGATAGCCCGAAGATTCGCAGACCTTGTTAAAAGCGGTCATATCGTGGATACTGGAGAAAAAGAGAATGGTTGTAGAATTATGGGATTGGCTGAACAGCAAGGGAGGTTATTTGGATGATTGAGTTTAAAATAGACATACACCCAACAGATAAAGATTCAGAAGAAACTGTTAAGATATTTGAGATGATATTAAAACACAGCAAATTTGAAGGGCTGTTTGATGAAATATTGAGGGAGTGTGAAGAAAAGCTGAAAAAAAAGACTTATGAAATAATTGATATGTTCAAAAAGCCTATTAAGATGAATTTGGACGGTGAAATAATTGATTTAAATAAGTAAGGGAGGTTATTTGGATGAGCGATAAATGCACACCAAGAGAAGTAATTAAAGAAGATAGCGATCCTGTTGAAATATTCTCAAAAGATGAAAATGTCGATGAGATGTGGGGAATTGGTGCAAACTTCATCACGCTTGAACAGATTGAGCAACTTAAAAACGGTAAATGTGCTTATTTTGATGATGGGGAATATGCTCATATAATATTTATTAAGGATTAGCTTGTAGGGAGGTTATTTGGATGAATGATTTAGCTTTTTCAATAACAGTATCGTCAATAATATGTTGTGCTTGTCTTGATATGTTTTTGAGATATAAAAGCGGATGGACTAAACAGGAAGTTGATGATATTAGAATGGATAATATGAAGGGTGGACTCCTTGTTATATTTGTGGTTGGCCTTGTCATTTATCTTACCCCATAAATATTAAAAAGAAATAGCTTGTATTATGTTGTGGAATAAGTATCTTGTGGACTGAACGAAAAACCTAAACATGGAAAACTTTTATCAAATCAAAATATCCCTACTCGGTTCTAGATTTATCTAGACGGTTCCTCAGTCCATGTTTAGCCGGTTCAGACCGGGTAGGGATTCATTTAATGAAGCCAAAAGTGAGTAAAAAACATGGCTAAAACTGACATTTGGATGCCGATTTATTTAGGAGATTACCTTAAAGACACAAGGCATTTAAGCACAACTGAACATGGGGCATACTTCCTTATTTTGATGGAATTGTGGAATAATAAGGGTTTTGCAGAGATTGATAGGCTTCCAAGAATCACTCTTTTAGATGAAGAAAATTTTCAAAAAATATGGAAAAATATTGAAGAGTTTTTTCACAAAAAAGGTGATAAAATATCACAAAAAAGACTTAGTAAAGAGCTGAGAGCATCATCCAGTAGACGTAAGTCAGCTAAAAACAATGGCTTAAAAGGTGGTAGACCTAAAACCCAAAAGAAACCTACAGGTAACCCAAAGGTTAACCCTCAGAAAACCTCTTCACCTTCACCTTCACCTTCACATATAAATAAAAAAGAGATCCCCCCCGAATTTCTTTCTTTATCAATTTACTTAAAAGATAGAATCCTTGAAAGCAAACAAATAGTCTGGAATAGCAGACTTGAGAACAGTTGGGCTGAATCAGTACGTTTAATGGTTGAAAGAGATGGGAGAAATGTTCAAGACATAAAAGCTATTATTGATGAATGTCACGATATGCAACCATCACCATCTGGATTCACTTGGAAAAACAATATTCTGAGTATGCACACGTTAAGGAAAAAATGGAATGATGGGAAAATAGCAATAGGAATGAATAAAACTAAACAGGAGACAAGATATGATGAACTCAAACGAGAACTCGGAAGATCAGACTAGAAGAAAAATAATTGAGATGCAATTTCTCAGGATGGGGAGAAAAGCTGATGAAATGGATTTATCAGTTGCTATGGAAGATTTATCAGAAATACCGATTGAGAGGATTGAATGGTGTTGCCAGCAAGCCAGAAAGAAGAATGAAAATGTGTCACCTCCTACAAATAATAAAATTCTTAAGCAGTTTAATCATATATCAAGCGGTCAAAGTGATTCATGGGAGAATACGGTTAAACAGGCAATGGAAAGAAGAATAGCGAACCGTGAAGCTATTGCAAAGCAACCATTTATTGAGGTTGCCCATCCTGAAGATGAGCATTCAAGGAAAATATCATCTGAAAAATTTATTAATGAGGCTTATCAATATTTAAACGGACAACAATAATTAATGAGAAATAATGTAAATATTTGTTGACATCTGCAAACATAGTATTGTATCTTGTTATTGGAGGTAATCACGAAAGAACAAAAGGAAGGTGGCGGAATAGGTAAACGCTTCGGCGCATAGAGCACATCTTTGAAAGAGGGTAATGTGTCAATAGGTGGGATATATAGATGTACCCACTAAAACAGGCTCATGCAGGGTGACTATACGAGTAAACATGGGTTTTAATGGTGCCATGTAAAAAACACAGGATTCTCGGCAAATCCCTGCCCTTCCTTAACTTAACAAGGAATAAATAGGAGGTAATCATGAAAAACAAAGGAGTAAAGATGTCAGAATTAAAACACACACCGGGACCGTGGGCAATTACAAGGACAATAACCGACAAGCAAAACGGCGGTGAATTTCTTGAAATTAAAGGGAATGATAAGAAAGTTTGGATTGGTGATATAAGGCGTACTGGTGATGCCCGTTTAATAGCATCAGCACCGGAACTGCTGGATGCTGGTAATAAATTCATAAGGCTGGACGTTAACGATAAAGAAGAACTAAAAAAGGTAAGAGAGCTAGCATGGAAGGCTATTAACAAAGCAGAGAGTACAAAATGAAAGAATACAAGATAGTAAGAATAAGTAAACAGGCTTATCAGAAAATATTGAAAGAAGCTGAGAAAGCCAAAAGAACGTTTATCACTCAATTAGATGTTTTGCTGAAGGTGAAGTGATGAACTATTGGATAATGACAGATTTTCACTTAGGGCATACTGAGAAAATGATTAAATGGTGTGGCAGGCCTAAAGACTATGAAATAAAAATATTTGATGGTCTAAGAATGATTTCAGACGGAGATGTTTTCATATTCTTAGGGGATTATTGCATTGGAAATGATGGTTACTGGCATGAATCACATATCATGAAATTCGATTTTAAGAAAATCTTGGTATTAGGAAATCATGATAAAAAATCATATTCGTGGTACTATAGATATGGATGGGATTTAGTTTGTGAAACATTTTCGATGAATATATTCGGTAAAAAAATTCTATTCAGCCATAAACCACAAATTGATTCAGGGTATGATTTAAATATTCATGGGCATATTCATGATGCCACCAAATTAAGATATGAGGCTGATGTTGAAGAGGTTAAAAACGATAAACAGATATTAATTAAACCAGAACAATATAACCCGATATCTTTAAGAAAAATTTGTAATCAGTAAGGAAAATAAATGAACTGCTCCAACTTCTTCTGTCCTTTCTACTCCGAACCGGATCATGCAAATTGTGCTATTCTTCTTGAACAGCCCCTTTTAAAGTGTGCCGGTCGGAAAAGAGCGACTAAGTTAAACAAGATGCTTAAAGCTGGTGAAGTGGATGGGGTTAGAAGGGTTAAGGAGTTGAAACAATTAACAATAGGAGAATGAGGATGGAAAAAATAAAATCAATAACAGATTTATATGAAAAGTGTAAAAGCGGAGAAATTGACGAATCAAAGCTGGAAATTCAAGTTGATAATGACACAACTTGGTATGGAATTGGAGAGGAAAGGATTTTAGAGGGTGAAGGTTATCATGATGTTGTAGAGGCTTTACAGTTATTATTTCCAAATGCTTCTGAGTGTGATTGGTGTTGATTCAGGGAACTAAAGGAAAGGGAAACAATTAACAATAGGAGAATGAGGATGAAATACAGAAAAAAACCAATAGTTATTGATGCCGTTCAATGGAATGGCAACAATGTCGATGAAGTATGTGATTTTATGGAAGGAGTGGATGTGGAATTTAAAACATCAAATCCAATGATGGTAGTCATTCCAACGCTAGAAGGGGATATGCTTGCCTCTGTTGGAGACTTCATAATCAAAGGTGTTAAGGGTGAATTTTATCCTTGCAAACCAGACATATTTGAACAGACATATGAGAAGGTTGGGAACTAAAGGAAAGGGTGATATGAGTGAATACAGAGACATGAAAAACGGATATCTTTGCAATGCTACTCCTGAAGATTGGTTGGAAATGATAGCCTGTATGGCTGATTGTGATATGTGCGGATATGGGAAGAAAAAGGATGATGATATTGAACCACCAAAGGACAACCAATGAAACCCACACAGAAAGCCATTAAGGCACTAAAGAAGAGAAAGAAACCTAAAATCAGTACGCTTGATAAGAAGTTATGGCGTTTATTCTCTAAATTCATAAGATTAAGGGATAGATTTCAAGGTGATTACTGTAAGTGTATTTCTTGCGGGTCAATAAAACACTGGAAAGATATGCACGCTGGTCATTTTATCGGCAGACGGCATTTAGGAACGAAATACGACCCTAAAAATGTTCACGCACAATGTTGCTCTTGTAATACGTTTGGGGAAGGAGAGCAGTTTAAATACGGCCAGAATCTAATTAAGAAGTATGGTGAAGGGATTATTAACGAATTGGAAGTAAAAAAGAAACTGAATCCTAAAAAAGATTGGACTTGGTATGATGGAATGATTGAAGTTTATACAAAAAAGGTTAGGAAATTAGAAGAATAATTCTATCTTATGATAAGTCTGAGAGATAGTTTAAAATTAAGGTCGGTTCTTACCGTTAAATGTGGTGGTTTTTCTCAGACTTCCATCACGGCCTTTAAAAGTTTGAGGTTAAAATGATAAAATTATATAACGACCATTACCAAAATTTTAAAAGTTATGGTATCCCAAAAGCTCAATTGATAATAGCGGATATTCCGTACAATTTAGGGAATTCTGCTTATGCCTCTAATCCTTCATGGTATGAAGGTGGAGATAATAAAAACGGGGAAAGCGATCTGGCTGGAACTGAATTTTTCGATACAGATAAAAACTTTCGGCCTTCAGAATTTATGCACTTTTGCAGTAAGATGCTGAAAAAAGAGCCTAAAAAAGTAAATCAAGCTCCCTGTATGATTGTGTTTTGTGCTTTCGATCAACAAATGTATTTAATAGAATTAGCAAAAAGATATGGCCTTAATGGTTATATAAATCTTGTGTTCAGAAAGAACTTTTCTGCTCAAGTCTTAAAAGCTAATATGCGGGTAGTTGGTAATTGTGAATATGCGATATTGTTTTATCGGGATAAATTACCCAAATTCAACAATAAAGGAAAAATGGTTTTTAATTGTATGGAGTGGGAGCGTGATTCATCAAAAGAAAAAATACACCCAACCCAAAAACCACTTGCAGTATTAAAAAAGCTAATAACATATTTCACTGATGAAAATGATGTTGTAATCGATCCCGTTGCTGGATCAGCCAGCTCGTTAATAGCAGCAATGCAATTGAACCGTAAAGCTTTTGGATTTGAGATAAAAAAAGACTTCTATGCTAAATCATTGGAAGCAATCAAAACAGCAGAATTACACAAAAGCAAAGTAATCAATATGTTTGATGTGGATAAAAAAACAAAATACAAACAGGAAAGTATTTTTGAATCAAAAGCTGGTAAATGATGAATCCTAAAATATTACCAACATTGCTGATAATAATTGATATCGGTTGTGCTGTTGTTTATGCCTGTCACGGTGATTATAGGAAAGTAATATATTGGTTATCGGCTGCACTTTTAACAGCGTCAATAACATATTAAAGGGTAAATAATGAAAGAATGTAAATGCAAAGAACTTCAGAAAAAGTTAGACACCATAAAATCAATAGCCGATAAAGTTATAAACGGGAATATGCAAACACAAACGGCTGTTTTAAAGATTAATGCGGTGGTGAAGGGATGAAGTTTGTTGAGCTATTTGCCGGGATAGGTGGGTTTAGTTTAGGATTTGAAAGGGCTGGCCATGAGTGTGTTGGTCATGTCGAGATTGACAAATATGCTCAAAAGGTACTATTAAAACATTGGCCTGAAGTGCCAGTATACTCAGATGTAAAGGAGATTAAAGGTGACGAATTCGGAAAAGTTGACATCTTGTGCGGTGGATTCCCCTGTCAAGACTTGTCAGTTGCGGGAAAGCAAAAAGGCATCCACGGAGACAGGTCTGGTCTTTTCGACCAAATTATTAGAATCAGTAGGGTATGTCGACCAAAATACATTGTCCTTGAAAACGTGGCAAACCTCATTGCTAGACCCGAATGGTTCGGATATGTCCTCGGAAGAATTGCCGAAATCGGGTACGATGCGGAATGGCAAGTTATTAGAGCAGACACCTTTGGATCTCCACAAGGCCGACCAAGAATCTTTATCGCTGCCTACCCTACGGGCAAGCAGTGGAATACAAGACAAGTTCACACAAGCCCAAATGAAAAAAGTACACTTACGACACCAAAAAACTGGGATAAGTTTTGGTATGTCAATAGGGGAAGTAATAATGTTGAATTTAGGAAAAAAGATGAACCTTTCATTTGCGGAGTGGATGATGGGATTCCCCATCGGGTGGACAGACTTAAATGCCTAGGAAACGCCTTAATACCTCAAATAGCAGAATATATCGGGAGACAACTAAAATGATTAACCTCACATTGGGAATACTAATAACCCTAATAATAATCATCTGTATTGGATGCACGGTACAGGTTTACTTGGAAGAAAGGAAGGAAAATGAGAACAATAAAATTTAGAGCGTGGGTTGAAAATGGTTTCAGAGGACAAAATGGAATGTATGTTGGGTTTTCTTTCAAAGATATTGAGAACGGAAGGGCTGAATCTAACATATTTTGTGATGATGGAAAAACCGTTGAGGAACCAAATTGGGATAAAATTAAACTAATGCAGTTCACCGGACTTCTCGACAAGAACGGAAAAGAAATTTATGAGGGGGATGTATTGTCTTATGACGGTGAAACCAATATGGATTCCACCCTATGCGGTTATGTTCGAGAACACTTGGGGACGTTTGTTTGTTTTTATGGACAGGACGCACTAGGAAGAGACTGCTTTGATGAATTATATCAAGTGGCAAGTGGAAGGGAAATCATAGGAAACATACACGAAAACCCTGAACTATTGGAGCAAAAATGAAAAGAACACAACCAACACCAGACCCAATAACGCACACGCCATGTTCAATAGGCTTTTACGGGAAAACGCCTAAAATAAGGAAGAAAAGACCCTTACCTCAACCCCACTTCATACCACTTGGAGATGGAACCGACCGCCTTATCTTGATTAAGGACATTACCCTTATATTTGGTTATAAAGGAAAAAGCTACAGAATGAAGCTGAAAAAGGGATTTCTTTCAAGAGGTTCAGATTTGCCTGTTGGATTACTCTTTAACAGAAAAGACGCTCGGACATGGAGAGCATTTGCCGGTCATGATTGGGGATTTGCAACGGGTTGTTGGCCTCAGAAGGTTTTGGATGCTTTTTATCTTTATGAATTGATTCAAGGTGGTATCCCGAAATGGAAAGCCAAGACAGCACATAGGGGGTTAAGAATAGTTGGTTCAATACCTTACAACAATCACCGGAAGCATGAAGATAGGGATTTTGATGGACACGCTAATAAGTATGGGATTAAAACAAAGGATGGCCGATATGAAACTTAAAATAGCCTTCCCCGATGCCATTGAACGCTTTGAAAGGCAGTTCAAGAAAGAGCAGAAGAAGAACCCGAAGCTGACAAAGGAGCATTTTATCGCCTGTTTAATTCAATCTGGGCTGGAGGTGTATGAGAATGAATGAAGAAAAGAGGCCAGAACGAAGATATAATGTAGTGTGTTATAGGCCAAAATGTCCTCATCATATGGGAAATGGATGGGGTAGCTGCGATAAACTTTCACAAAAAGATATGTATTATTGCAATGAATTTAATGAAAAGGAGAAGCCAATGAGCAAACGAGATCAGATAAGGGAAAAATTGGATGAGGCTTTTAATTCACCTGATTTCGCCTCCCATGAACAGAATTATTATTCCAAGAAAATCATGAAAATCATAGACAAGCACATCCCCGATGAGCCGATAAAGGAGGGGGATGTTGTGATATTTCAAGTACCGGATATATTGGCTGTATTTAAGGTAAAATCCGTCAAAGACGATTGTTTTGAAGATGTTGGTCGCTTTCAGTATCAAAAAGCAAAATGCCGAAAAGCCACCCCAAAAGAGATAGAATGCTATAAGGAGGCTATGGAATGAGTGAAAAAGAACTATTACTCAGAATGGATGATTTACAGGATGGAATGCTAACGAATGCAGAGCATATCAATAAATTGGTCAGCAGATTAATCCAACAGGAAGAAACACTCAAAAAGCTGATTGAGTTCTTAGATTGGCATGGAATGGGGAAGATGGGAAAGCCACGGTTTAATGAAGGAGTGATTTCAATCGAGGAAAGTAGTGACAAATGGAAGGAAATCAAAGATGGAATTTAATCAATCAATAACCCCAATACCCTGTTTCTGGACTAATTCAACGGTAGGCATGAGGATTGTATGGGAATTGTCTTGACCTATAAAGCTAAATACCTTATTATATAAGTAGTTATGTTAATTGATAAAGTAATGACAAAGGTAAAAACACAAATAGCCTGCTGGAAATGCGGTAGGAAGCTTTTATGGGTAGCACGTGGAATGTATCACTGTGTTCATTGTACTGCTTTATCTTGTAATCATGAAGTCATTGTTAAATCAGAGAGGTAATTATGGGATGCAAGGGTAAAGGCAGAAAGACTAAAGGCCGAAAGAAAAAGTGATTAAGTTCATTGATAAGCTGTTTAAGAAGAAAGAGCCTACTCACACAAAGGAAGTAATAAAATCAGGCCTTTTTGAATGTGAATTTTACATGATGACAGAAAGAGAGAGAAAGAAAAGAGGGATTAATGTTACGGTCTTTGATTAAAAAACTACTCTCTCTGTTCAAGAAGAAGAAAGCGACATATGCTATTGAATGGTATGATATCGAAATACAACAACCTTCCCTTAAAGATATTATTGCAAGGAAAAACGAATTGCTTAGTGAAGTTGCACACTTGTTAGAAAATAACGACAATGAAGCATTCAAAGAAGCCGTTCAAGCTGAAATTGACGAGATGACCAAATAGCACTTTTCCCCACCTGACCCCCAAAACACCCCCTTTCACAACACTTTTTACCCATTTCCATAGAAATATCTTGCTTTTATGACATAAAGCATATATTATAGAGTATATGCCTGATAAGCTAACCCCAAAACAAAAGCTATTCTGCCTTGAATACCTTAAGGACTTAAATGCGACCAGATCCGCTTTAGATGCCGGATACAGCGAAAAAACGGCAGAAGTGATCGGATGGGAAAACTTAAGGAAACCTTTGATAGCCGATTATATACAAAAGAAGAACCAAGAACGGTTTGATAATCTAGAGTCTGAAGGTAAAAAAGTAATATATGAACTGGCTCTAGTGGGCTTTTCTGACATCAAAGATTATGTGGATATTGATGAAGAAGGGTGCGTTAAATGCAAATCCATTGAAGAAATGAAGAACACAAGGGTAATTAGCTCAGTAAAAGAGAAAAGGACTATCAGACAATCCCCCGGTGAATCAGAAGATATGATACTGGATAACACTTTTGAGTTCAAAATGCACGATAAAATGAAAGCCCTTGAAGGATTAGCAAAGCATTATGGGCTATATAAGGACGATATCAACCTAAAAACAGGCCCAATTGTGATTAAGATGAGCAAAGAAGATGAGGACATCTGAAAAGGCTTAACCCGTAAAAACGTGATAGAATGACCGATTTTAAGCTAAATGATGCCCAATTAAAAGCAAATGGAACGGTGTTTATTTCCGGGGCGGAGAATGTTTTATTAAAAGGCGGGTCAAGAAGTTCAAAAACATTCCTAATAATCAGAAACATTATCCTTAGAAGCCAGAAAGCCCCCAAGTCAAGACACGTTGTTTTGAGGTTTAGATTCACAGATTGCAAATCATCAATAGTATTTGACACCTTCCCAAAAGTAATGGAGTTGGCTTATCCCGGCTTAAAGTACCACATCAATAAATCAGATTGGTTCGCAACCTTTGAAAATGGTAGTGAGATTTGGTTCGGTGGATTGGATGATAAAGAACGATTAGAGAAGATTTTAGGCAAAGAATATGCAACCAGCTTCATAAACGAGTGTTCACAAGTATCAAATGATGCCCGTCAAATGGTATCAACCAGAATAGCTCAGAAGGTTTACTGTAAGATTAAAGGTGCAGAAGATAAGCTTCTCCCATGCCGTGAATACTTTGATTATAACCCACCATCAAAGGCACATTGGGGATATAAGTTATTTGAGCAACACGTTGACCCGGAAACAAAACAACCCCTTAAAGACCCTGAAAACTGGGTGTCAATGCAACTCAATCCAGTTGACAATGAAGAAAACCTCAACCCCAAATACCTTAAGAAGCTTGAGAACATGAGTCCACGGTATAAGAAAAGGTTTTGGTATGGTGACTATTCAGATGACAACCCAAACCAATTGGTTTCCGATGTTACGATTGACACCTATAGGATAATGGATGGGGCTGAACTGCCTGAGATGTTAAGAATTGTAATTCCTGTTGATCCTTCTGGATCTGATGATGTTGATAATATCACAAATGATGAGATTGGGATTGTCCCTGTTGGACTTGGGATTGATGGTCATGCTTATGTTCTGGAGGATGTCACGGTCAAGGCTGGACCAGCTAAATGGGGTAATGTGGCTACGACAGCTTATGACAGATTAGAAGCTGATTGTGTTGTGGGCGAAACAAATTATGGTGGAGCAATGGTCAAGTTTGTTATCCAGACAGCAAAACCCGATGTTCCATATAAAGAAGTGAGAGCAAGTAGGGGAAAGCACGTAAGATTCGAACCTGTAGCTTCACTGTACAATCAAGGCAGAATACACCATGTTGGACATTTTGATAAGCTGGAAGATGAAATACAGGGAATGTCAACAATGGGTTATCTTGGTGATGATTCACCAAATAGAGTGGATTCCCTTGCATGGGGCATAACAGAACTATTCCCCGGATTAGTAACCGAACCAGAAGAAGCCGAAGAGGATTTTTATGATGTACCTGAATCATGGGAGGCCGCTTAATGGCTGAGTATAAAGAAATGAGCGACAGTAAGATTGTCGAGAAGTTTGAGAAAGACTATGAGTCCATGAAGGACTATTGGGACACGCTACACGCTAGGCACCAAAAAGACACACAGTTCACATGGTTTGGCGACCAATGGGATCAGCAAGCCAAAGACGATAGACGATCAACCGGACGCACCGGAACATCAACCCCACTGCCTCCACGGCCAACAATGGTATTTAACATCAGTAAGCCTTTTATCGTTAAGGTGATAAATGGTGTTAAGAAGATGAAACCATCACTCAAGGTAAGCCCTGTTGACGGTGAATCAGATGTTAAACTAGCTCAAGTCAGGAGAGGGATATTAAAGAGCATAGAGAAAAACACCGGAGCGATACCAGCAAGGATAAACGCTCTTAAAGATGCGGTGACATCAGGCTATGGATTTTACCGTTTTGATACGGATTGGGAGAATCCTCATAGTTTCGATCAGGATATTAGATATCATATAATTGAAGATGCAACCAACGTACTATGGGACGATGACTCAAAAGCACCTGATGGCTCAGACTGTAAGAAAGTGCAGTTCAGAGAAACGATATCAGAGCATGAGTTCAAGAAATTAACAGGTCACGAGTGGGAAGATTGGAAGGGACAGCAAGAAGGTGAGATGTCTCAAGCATGGGGCAACCAAGATAAACCTTGTTTGACAGAATACTGGTACATAGAAGAAATCCCTGAGACACTGGTTATGATTGACATCGAGAGGGTAATACCTCAAGACATGAGTGACATTGAAAGACAGCAGTTCATCCAGACACTCCCCGAAGATGTAGTGAAGTCCAATGAAAAGGGAATGTTCTTAAAAGACCTGAGAAAAGCGATTGAAGATACTGAGTATGAAGCTGAGGACTTTATTGACATTGACGATGAGGGTGAATACATCAAACGATCATCCAACTCCAGAAAAGTATGGCGTTGTAAGATGGTTGGAAAGAAAGTCTATAAGAAGAAACAATGGGATGGGTATTATATCCCTGTTTTCAAGATTGACGGACGAAAGACTGTAAGCAATGGGAAGGTAAGGTTTGATGGGTTATCACATGACACCCAACCTTCACAGAAGTCTTACAATTATGCAAGGAATAATAAATTAGAGAGATTAGCTTTGAGTCCAAAGATACCGTGGATATATGCTGAGGGCAGTTTATCAAAGAAGTCCAAAGAGAAGATGGATACAGCGAACTCAAGGAACTGGCCTTCGATTGGTGTTAAGTCAACAGACCAGCAAGGTAACCCCTACTTCCAGCCCTATAGACCTAACCCGATTAATATCGACCCCGGACTAACCCAAGAAGAATTGACTTCCGCTGAGGAAATTAAAGCGAGCCTTGGGATGTTCGGATCGTATATGGGTGATACTGTTGGAGAAAAATCTGGAAAGGCCATCATGGCCGGTGCCGCTGAATCAAGTGACATCACATTTGACTTTGCTTACAACATGGGATTGACGATGGACCACGAAGGGACGGTGATTAATGAACTCATACCTAAAGTAATCGACACACCAAGACAGGTAAGGATGGTTGGTGAAGATGATGAAGAGTCAGTTATATGGGTTAATCAGAAAGCTCAAGATGAGAAAGGCGATGACTACTACTATGATTTAAATCAGGGTAAGTTTGATATCAATGTGTCAATGGGTGCATCGAGTGAGACAAAGCGAATGGAGCAGAGGGATGAGATGGAAGCTTTATTCGGTAAAGCCCCTGAACTCCGCGAGGTGTTAGCTGATATTTTTGTCAAGACTCACGATTGGGAAAAGGCTGATGAAGCCAGCAAGAGAATTAAGGCTTTCATTAAGCAGAAGTATCCGGGTATTATTGAAGACGATGATGAGAACGCACCACCGCCTGAAGTAATGCAGATGCAACAGCAAATGCAAGAGATGGGACAGCAGATGCAGATGATGGCTCAAGAGAATGAACAACTAAAACTCGATAAGTCATTGGAGGCTAAGAAGTTAGAAAATGAGGATCTCAACAATGAAGAGAAGAACGAGAACAGCTTCTTTGACTCTGAGACAAAACGCTTTCAAGCTAGACAGCAAGCCAATCAGGACAACCAAGAACTTCAATTTAAGATAAAAGAAGCGGAGAGAAAACATATATTAGAGATGGCTAAAATAGAAGCCTCCAAGCAAAACGAATTAAAGAATCAGACAGATGAGAACGGTAAGCAACAGATAACACAGTACTTTGACTCTCTGAAGTCTGATCTCGAAACTCAACTCCAAGCTCTTAAAGACGATGTGTCAAATAAGATGCTTGAGATAGCAAGCAAGCCTCCCCCTGAACCCCCTGACATCAATATTACAAACGTAATACCGAAGCCGGGTAAGAAAACAATAACGCCCAAAGCAAATGGGGCGTTTGATGTGGAGGAAACTGAATGAAAATAGCTATTGGTTGTATCGGTTTAGGGATATTTATAATCACCGTAGTGTTTGCGGCTGGTGGACAAGCTACCAAAGTAAAAGAAAATACTAAGTGCTGTTATGAAGAGAAGACAGTTAGGCAGACGCAATTCAAACAACTATACGATCAGAATTTGAGGCAAGATGATAAGCTGGATAACATTTTAAGTGAGGTTCTAAAGCTAAAATGAGCAGACCATTTTATACCTATTACAAACGGGGTAACCTGAAGTACAAACATCTTCAGATGGTTCACCTTTATGACCCTGAGATGTGGGGGCATACAGAAGCACAAGAGAAAGCTCATTTTGGTGACTTCATGCATCAGGTATACTTTATTGTAAGGCACAATAGGGATGAAATGCCTAAGTACTTGAGCTACTTAACTGAACAAGGCAAGCTATTACCTTCTGGTGATGTGGACGTTAAAGAATCCAGTTACCTTCCTTCTACCCATATGATAGATGACTCGGTATTTGATATTTCTTTAAAAGAGAAGCTAGTCGATGGTAGTCACATTCCTATATTCGACAATACAGATAAAGCCACCATCACAAAAAAGATTACCCTTGCTGAAGGGTTTGATGATGTGCATGATATTCATGCTGTAACGGGAGGCTCATATACGCATGGTACAGCGGGAGATTATGCCGATCTTGTCGCAGCAGATGCAGACATGGGTAACGCCGTTACTAATTACACTCTCACCCAAATATCAGATGAGACACTTGTTGCAAAGGCTTATTTTTCTTTAAGTTGGGGAACGAGCTTAACCCACCTTTTCACTTCCGACAGCGACCCCGATGGAGATCCAACAGCAGGTTGGGAAATCATAGTAAATCTAGCTGACCATGCGATCCAGATGGCCGGGAGTGGTTCAGGCAATACTATTACATGGCAAGATTTCAATATGCGAAGGATTACTGCTGGAGACAACACAAAGGCAATATTCAGAACGCACTCATTAAGCTCAACTGAAGGGGTTTGCATATTAAAGAATATGTTCATTGATGGAGGCGGGTATAAAACCGAAGGGTTTGATGGGTACAGGTCTAATACACAGTTATTAAATATAGCTGTTAGAGATTGTGCAGCAGCAGACACAACAACCGGATCTGGCTTTCACTTACAAGATACTTCCAGCGATGGCCCAATATTAATGGATAACTGCGCTTCTGAGGGGAATGTTGTCGGTGCTGACTGTCATGGTCAGAGTGGCTTAACGCTTGTAAACTGTGCTTTCTTTGATAACACAACGGATGTGGCTAATCAGGGAAGTGCAGATGCAGACTTTTGCCTTTCAGAAGATGCAACGGCGGCAAATGGAAACTGGAGTACAGGTACAAACTGTATAACAGGAATAACACCCGTTACAGAGTACGAATTAGATGATACGAGTTCAGACTATTTGGCAGTTCAGGCCGATGCTGTTAGTGCTGACACATCAACAACAGACCCCGGACAGGATTTAATGGATGGGTCATGGACAAATGAAATTGGGCCTAAGATACAATTAGAAGGTGCTGGCGGCCCTCCATTGGGAAGTTTAAGCATGATGGGTGTAGGAAGATAACAAAGGAGAAAAGATGGCTGACAATTTTAGTACAACGGCTGGAGATGGAACAGGCCCGGACTTTGCAAGTGACGATATTGGTTCTGTTCAATATCCAAGAGGTAAATTTAGTTTAGGTGCTGATGGTAGTGCCGCAGATGCTTTAGGAGGTGCGGGAGCGGTAGCCGCTGGAGTTCAGAGGGTTACTTTAGCAAGTGATGACCCCGCTGTAACAGACTTAGCTGCCATTGAAGTATTGAATACCACGATAGCGGGTGACACGACTTCAATAGATGGGAAGATTACAGCTTGCAATACTGGAGCGGTTACTGTTTCGGCTGCTTTACCAGCGGGAACTAATCTAGTTGGAAATGTCAAGATTTCAGATGGAACAGAGACAGCAAATGTCAACGCCTCCAATGAATTACAGGTCAGAGATGATGATGCCAATACGGATTTAGACACGATTGCTGGAGATACGACAAGTATTGATGGGAAGATAACGGCCTGTAATACAGGTGCCGTTGTTTTAACAAATGACTCTATAGTCGGCCCCGGTGACCCCGTTATTGAATCATCTCTCACGGCAGTAATTAATTTTGGTATCGCTGTTGACAA
The DNA here is from genome assembly GCA_024206195.1 of bacterium. The sequence continues at coordinate 22,827 of JAAGZO010000707.1, forward strand.
TGAAATTGTAGCCGCTCCCGGTGCTGATAAGCAAATATGGGTTTATGGTTATTCTTTTTCATGTGGAACTGCTGATGGAACATCTGTTTTATTTGAAGATGAAGACAACACGGCATTAAGTGGAGTGATGTTATTTGCTCAATATGGTGGGATGTCGGTTTCACCTTCAGGCAATTTCAGTCAACCAATAATCAAAGTAGCTACCAATAAAGCACTTGATATGAACATCGGCGGTGGTGAAGTTGATGGAACTCTAACCTATTCAATAGTGGATGTCTCATAAATGATTAGCTCCCTCATAGCTGTTGGTATTGTTAAGGGGCCGGGGGCTGCTGACACTTCCACAACTCTGACCGCTCAAGATTTAGTGAATATATCAAATACAATAGGAACGAGAGTAGTAGAAGGGACAACAACATATGACCAAAGCATGAGATTGCAGAACTCAACCGCTGGAGGATTAATAGTAAGATTTGGAAACAATGAACCGGCCTTTTTAGCATGGGATAGTATTGATGTTTCAACCGGAGAGCCTAGAATCAGGGTGAGGATGGAAACGGATATACAGGGCAATAGACGCAGACGAATTTCATTTGACTTGGATGATTAGACATGTTTCCTCATGATTACTTTGGTGCAACCTACTTCCCTCCTGATTATTTCGGGCCTGAAGTGTTTAGTGGTGGTGTTCCATATACTGACAGGAAAAAGAGCATAACGGTCACAACGGAGATTGAAGAACCAAAAGAACTTATAAAAGATATTGTAACGATAGACTCACCGGGGTTTGAATACGCTCCAGAGGTGACGATAAATAGAGAATTAACTGAAGCTCAGTTGAGCGAGAAAATAGAAGGAAAGTTTAAGGTTGACACAGATATCATGAATATGATAATCGCAATAGAGGTGGCAACCAGCTAAGTATTACTAAACCAGTAAGAGGGCAAGCCTCAAGCCTATGATTGAGGAACCTTGGAGAAAACCAATGAATGAACAAAATACAGAAACCATCACTGACATAGCCCCTGAAGTGGGAATTGACGAACTGCTCGAAACGCCTCTTGAAGGTCATGAAAACAAGAAGGAAGAAGCAGACGTTAAGGATACAGTTGAGACTGAAACGGAAGATAAAACTGAAGAAGAAGTTCCTGAACTGGAGAGTAAAGAGGATGATGTAAAAGAAAAACCTAAAAAGAAAGTTTCCGGCTTTGAAAGACGCAGGAGGCGTGACAGGGCAAAGATTGAAGCTCTTGAGAAGGAATTGGCGAATAAGAATCAAGCCTCTCCAGAGAAGAAGCAACCCGAAACGCAAGGCCCACCCAATCCAGAAGATTATGAGCATGGTATCAATGACATTAATTATGTCAATGACCTTGCTGAACATACTGGAGCGGCAGCGGGAAAGAAAGCGTATGCAGAAGCAAAACAAGCCGATCAAGTGGTTCAGGCTCAAAATGAAGCACAGAAGATTGATACAGATTACTTTGAGAAGTTAGATGATGCTCACACAGCACATGATGATTTTGAGAAGGTTTATCAGGACAATTATGTTCAACTATCCGATGCCGCTCTCCATGCCTTAAAAAAGCATAAGAACGCTGGAGAATTGACATATCAAATCCTGAAGGATCGCAATCTTGGTGCTAAGTTAGAGGGCATGGACGCTATTAGTCAAGTAGTGGCAATCGGTGAGATGGGAGCTAAAATAAAACCCGCCAAACAGAAGAAAAAGGTAAGTGGTTTCACTAAGCCTATTGAACCTGTTGGATCGGGAAAATCAAATAATAAACTTGAATATTCAAACGATTGGGATCAGGCTACTTTTAACAAGGAGCGACCGATTGAGGATATTCTATAACAAAGGATAAATTATGGCTAATGCTTTTATAGTTAGTGATTTAGCTACAAAACAAATAGTACAGAGTTTACACGCAACTGGTAAACTTATTAATACTGTAGATAAATCTAAGTCGAAAGACTTTCAACAGACAACTTACACACCGGGATTGACCGTTCGCATACCTATTGAACATCAACCCTCCGTTACATCTGGCAGAGTTGCAAACGTACAGACAGTAACAAACCTTGAAACAGATGTTACCATAGCTCAGTACAATTCAGCAGAAGATTTTACTTCTATTGAAAAGTCTTACAGCATGGATAATGAGAAAGATGTCAGACGCTATGCTCACAAAATGGCTTTACGGCTTGTTCGTGAGATGGAAGTAACAGGTTTCGAGTATATGATGCAACAGACTGGTAATGTTGTTGGAACACCCGGATCAGATCCCGGTGCTTTGAGAACATGGGGCGAAGCAAGAGCAAAGATTACAGACGCTCTCGCACCTGACAGAGATTATTATGCCGCTGTTAATCCTATGGGAATGGTCGCTTTGACTGACTCTCTCAAAGGTGCAACAAACCCCGGCAAAGAAATTTCTAATCAGTATCTCCGTGGAAGAATGAAACGAGCCGCTGGACTCAACTTCTATGAATCGCAAAGTATTGCAAGACAGACTGCTGGTACAACCTCTGATTTCGCTGGTGCAATGGCATCAACGGCAACAAGTGGTGCAACCACTCTTTCTCTTGACAATCTGGGAACAGGAACTATCACCGCTGGAACGAAGCTGAGAATAGCCGCTGTTCAAGCTGTCGATCCTGAAACTAAAAATTCCCTTTCCTATGTAAAGGACATAACAGTAACCGCAGACGCTACCATCACAGGTAATGCCGCAACAGTTTCTATTAGTCCTACTTTATACGATAGCACTTCTTCTCATCAGAATGTATCCGCTATGCCGCAGAGTGCCGCTGTTGTTACGATTGTTTCTTCTGGAACAGCTTCAACTGTTGATGCACAGAATGTTGTATATGACAAAGACGCTTATACTCTGGTTTCTGTACCTCTGGCAAAAGCACAAGGTAATTACCACTCTTTCGCTAATTATGAAGGCGTTCAGATTCGTGTTGGTTATGGTGCATGGGATGGTACAAACGATACTCAGATGCTCAGGTGTGATGCAGTTTGGGGATGGGGTAAACTCCGTGAGGATCACGCTTGCATCGTATGGGGCGACTAAAGGAGGTAAACCATGAGTTTAATACTAGGAAATGCCAATACAGTTCAGATGTTTACATTTGGTACTGGTAAGACATGGGCTGAAACAGCAACAGTAACAACCGCTGAACAGACTGTAACAGTTCCGGGGCTGGCAGTTGGAGACATGGTTTTTGTCTCTAAGCCAACCGCTCAGGCTGGTCTTGGTGTTTGTGGCGTTCGGGTTTCTGCCGCTGATACTTTAGCGATCACTTTTAATAATCCTACTGCTGGTGGCTTAACGGCAACAGCAGAGGAACAGTGGTTGGGTATTGTATTTAAAGGCGCACAACCTGTACCAACTAATGCAGTAATTTAATTTAAGGAGAAAAAACAATGACAATACAACAACTGCACAATGGCGATCCTGATGGAAGTCTGATGGGACAGGCTAGTTCTGACCTGATAGGTTTCTTTGGATCAACATCTCTTGTTAGTAGGCAGACCACTTTCACGGCTGTTACTACACAAGCAGCAAACTCTTCAACTACTAATGTTGGGTTTGCATCAACAACACAGGCAAATGGTATTACTACGGCTATTGCGAGTATTAAAGCTACTCTCGATAATCTGAACCTTACAGCCTAAAACATAGGGGAGGGTCAAACCTCCCCACTTTAAAAGGAGTCAAATGAATAAGAAGCCAAAAATATATATTGCAACACCAGCCTTTGAAGGGAAGGTTCATGTTGATTATTGCTCAAGTCTGATCGGTACTTTACAGATTTTAAACGGTGCGGGAATTGAGTATGAATTAGGGATAATTGCCGGTGATTGTTACATAGCTAAGGCAAGGAATAAACTTGCTCAGAGGTTTTTAGCAACCGATTGCACCCATATGTTGTTTATTGATGCAGATTTAGGGTGGGATATTGAGAAAGTTGAAAAGATAATATTGCAGGACTATGACATCTGTTTAGGTGCCTACCTCCTGAAGAATGAGAGAAATGTTTACCCGATGCACTTAATTGTAGATGACGATGGAAAGGTCATAAGAGAAGATGATTATATTCGTGTTTCAATGGGGCCAACGGGGTTTATGTGTATTAAAAGAGAAGTATTTGAGGCATTACAAAAGAAGTCCATTGAATACAGAACGCAGAGCGGGAAGACAGAATGGAACTTCTTTCACTGTGATATAATTAATGATGGATGGATGGGGGAGGATTTTTATTTCTGTAGAGAGGCTATACTTCATGATTTTGATGTGTGGTGCTATTCAGACATGAAGTTTAACCATTGGGGCAGTAAGAAGTGGGAAGGCACCTGTAAAGAGAGGCTACCATGCGCATAGACCATAAACCATTTATTTATATTGCTGTTCCTAACTATTCGGGTATGTTGTGGCATAAATTCACGGTTAGCTTAATACAGACCGTTTTATGTATCAATGAGATGGGTTGGGAATGTGCTGTTAAGATTCTCCCAAATGACTGTATGATTCACTCAGCAAGGAATAAGCTTGTAGCTGACTTTATGGCTTCAGGTTGTACTCACTTGTTTATGTTAGACGATGATATTGCATGGGAGCCTAAAGGCTTTATTAATATGGTGAAAGCTGATAAGGCTGTTATCTCAGGGTTAGTACCTATCCGGCAGGGTGGGCATTTTGCTTTTGATAAGGGTGAATCTGAAGATGGGGATCTGTTTGAGATTCATAATGTGGGTGCGGCTTTTCTATGTATTAAGAGAGAAGCCATTAAAACAATGATGAAAAAATTCCCTGAACTGAAATGCAATGACAATGAGCCTCATTATGAGAAGTATGGATACACCTTTTTTGAGTTCACATATGAGGATGGTCATCTGACAGGTGAAGATGTGAATTTTTGTAGAAGGTGGAATGAGATAGGTAAGATATGGGCTTATCCTGATATCAGTTTTCAGCATTTATCAAGTACACAGCAATCAGGAAACTATTTAACACAAAACAAACCAAAAGGACTAAGAATAAAGGAGTTAACATGAGTTATTTACCAAGAATGATATACAAAGACGGTGTTCCGGTTGACGATCACAGTAAATACCGTATTCCTCAGAATATTGATGAACTGTTAGGGTTTGCCAATGAAGGCTTTTTCCCCACCGGAAAGAAAAGCTTATCTGAGACAGTTGCCATCCCTGAAGTGGCTTCAATGGTTAATGCTAAGAAAGCTAAACAGGAGAAGGAAAAGGAAGTAAATGAGAACCTTGAAAAAGCTTTAAATGAACCCGTAAAGAAGACCGAAAGAGTGGTTTTCACATCTTCAGATACTATAGCAAAGTATGAGAAGGAAACAGGAAAAAAAGCTAAGGCGTTTGGTAAGGAAACCAAAGCTTTTAAGAAATGGAGTAAAGAAAATGTCAGTTAAAGCGTTTACCCCTAAGATTGATCAGGGAACAAACTTACAGACCTGCGTTCAAGTTGCTACGGTAGCGGCATCGGCTGTTACGCCGATATTAGGTGACAATATGTTAATCAAGTGCTTAACAGATATCGCTTATATCAGATTAACAACCGTGAACGGATCTGTTTCGGCAACTAATGGTTATTATATGGCTGTTGGTGATGAGGTCAGGTGGCAGAAAATAAAAGGGGCATCACACATTGCTTTCATTCGTGGCAGTGGTGATGGTGCGCTATCAATAGCTTTTGGAAATTCAGATTAGGAGAAAAAATGTCAACAGAAACATTTCAACCGTATATAGATGACGGAACGAACACTCAAACTTGTGTTCAAAAGACAAGTGCTGATACAACGGCAAATTTAAGGCTTTCATCAAGACAGTTTATTCTGAAATGCCACACATATGCTGTATATATCAGGCTTGGCCCTCCAGCAGTAGAGGTTACAACGGCAAACGGTTATTATATGGCCGCTGGTGATGAAATACGCTGGCAAACCTCACTTAATGCATCTCATCTTGCAGTTATTAATGCAACAGGCGGGGAGAATGGAGTTATTTCTATATCTCCGGGGACTTCTGACTAATGGCTACCGGAAGGCAATTAATCACAGATGCAATGGTTGATACTGGTGTTGTTGGTATTGATGACAGCATTGACGATAGCATAATGCAACGGAGTTTGAGGATTCTTAATAGGATGCTCGCTGAGTGGTCTGCTGAGATGGATTTGGTCTATGCTTCAACTTTGGATAGTGAGACATGGACAGCCGATGCGCAGAGTATGACAATCGGGAGTGGGGGAGATTTTGACACTGTTAGACCTGTTTCTATTACTGGTTTTCAGTCTCGAAAGGCGACTTTAGATTATACTTTGGATCAGGTTTCTTATGAGCAGTATCAAACCACTATCTTAAAGTCTGTTAGTACAGATTACCCTGATGTGTTTGCTTATCAGAAGGCTTATCCTTTAGGTGTATTGTATATCTTTCCTGTTCCAACAAGTAATTTGAGTGTAAGGATACAGAGTTTAAAGCCTCTAACAGCTTTGACTCTTAATGCTACTGTCGCTTTACCTGAAGGGTATGAGTCAGCTATTCAAAGTAATTTAGCTGTACGATTGGCTCCGGCTTACGGTACAGAAGCAAGCCCAACTATTCACAGGATGGCTAAAAACTCTTATGATGCTTTAGCTTCATTGAATACTATTGACAATGAGATGTGGCCTGATCCGTTACTACCGGGATTTAATAACGGTGATAATATTGATATTTTAACCAATGAGTAAATAATGGAATTACCTTTAGCGTCAAGTTCACAGGAAGTAAGGGCCGGAGAAGTTAGCTCTGAGAGGTTGGTTAATTGGTATGCTGAACAAGGGGGTAAGAGTAGGTTTTCAATTAAACCCACTCCCGGTTTAGACTCGTTTTCCAGCCTTACTCCAGCTTTGGGTGATGGTATTAGGGGTATGCACTCTCTTGGTTTTACGTCGGGTGGCAATCAGCAGATGTTTGCTGTTGCTGGAAATTCTCTTTATGGGTTTACGGAAGCTGGAGTATCCTCATTGATGGGAACTCTTTCAAACACTAATGATACAATTTTCTTTGCTGATAATGGAGCGCCAACCGCTACCGCTGGAGATAAAATGATATATAATATCTCCGATGTGAACGATGCCTCATTGATCGGTGGTGAGATAATGACACTTTCAACTGGAACGATTGCCGGTATAGTTGATTATCCCGGTGGTGCGCCTGTCTGGATGGATGGTTATATGGTCGCCCCTGAACCCGAAACCAACAGGGTTTATGTGTCAGCTATAAATGCCCCTCAGACGTGGAATGGTGAGTTTTTACCCGCTCAAGCAAGCCCCGGTGAAGTGGTGAGAGTTTTAAGGAATGCCAGAGACTTATGGATAATGAAAGTTGACGGTACTGAGGTATGGCAGAATGTTGGAAACGCAGATTTTCCTTTTGCACCCATTCAAGGGGCTGAAAGTGACATAGGAACGATTACCGCTGATTCAGTAAGCCAAACACACGATCATATCTTTTGGGTGAGCCAATCTCAAGAGGGAAAGGGGATGGTGTGGATGAATCAGGGTTATGTTCCACAGAGGATATCCACATCAGCGGTTGAAGTTGCAATGGCAGAAATGACAAGCATATCAGATGTTAAAACATTTTGTTATCAGAATGAAGGTCATATCTTTTTCGTGATGAACTTTTCTACAGATGAGCAGACATGGGTTTATGATATGACAACTGGATTATGGCATGAGAGATCGTACCATAATAAAGACGCTATTGCTGGTAATAATACTGCTGAACGGTGGAGGCCAGAATATCAAGCTGTTATGAATGGCGTTACTTATGTTGGGGATTATGATTTAAATGAACTTTATGAACTGAGTGAAACCGCTTACTTAGACGATACCGCCTCTATAATTAGGATATGTGAAACGCCAAATGTACACGCTGAGAGGAAAAGGGTTTTCTTTCCTGACATCGAGTTAGACATGGAGAGGGGTGTTGGGTTGACATCAGGTCAAGGTTTAGACCCTCAGATAATGATGCAGATATCAGATGACGGTGGCAAGACATGGGGCATTGAGAGATGGAAAAGTGCTGGAGCTGCAGGTGATTATGATATTCGTGTTAAATGGGATATGTTGGGGCAATCTCGATCCCGCTCATTTCGATTCATGACCAGTGATCCAGTTAATTTTACTTTAATAGCATTATATTCCAAGAGGATGAGAGTAGGCAATGAGTGATAATTATAATTATGCTCCTGTAAGACAATGGCCTATGGGTAATCAGGTGGCAATGTCACCGGCATGGATTAAATACTTTCAACTCCAAAATGATAAGCTAAATGACGGCAGAAAATTAGATATTGCTGGAGACAGCGGGTCGGGTGATGTTGATCTTGCCGATGAGGTATTGACGATTGCCGGAACAACAAACAGAGTCACCACATCAGCTTCAAGCCAAACTATTACATTAACTTTACCCCAAGACATCCACACAGGGGCAACACCTACATTTGCAGGGCTTAATCTTGGAACGGGCGAATTAACGTGTGGAAGCATCAACAGAACGACAGGGACACTTACAATTGAAACAGGGGGATCGGCTCAGATATCAATTGACTCAACTGGAAATGCTACTTTTGCTGAAGATATTGTAATAACAGGGGGAAAAGAGATAAGGACAACTGTTGCGGGTGATTATATACAATTTGATGCTGATGGGTTTATTGCTGTATTAAATGATAATGACAGGAATTTGATTTCAACTTCAGATGGTGACAGCGATGTAATAATATTTGCCAACTCCACAGATAATCAAGCTTCAGTATTTCAAGGTACAGGCGGAGTGACATTTGAGGGTAATATAATAATACCTGATTCAGGAACGATTGGATCGGCATCAGACACCGATGCTATAACTATAGCAAGTAGCGGAAACGTAAACCTATCTAATAGTCTGACTTTAGCTAAGGGGTCACAGAATTACCTTGTTACTGACAGAGGAAACAGACTCGTTTTAAAGGGGAAAAGTGCTGGAACGGCAATGGGTTTAGAACTTTTCACACAAGATGGTGATGGAACAGATGTTCTTGATATTAGTTTATGGGGTGTTGGTGATCATACTGATGTCACAAACAGAGAAAGATTAATAGTCCAATACTCTAAAAATAACCTTGAGTACTCTATAAGTACAGAGGCAGACGGAACGGGAACTTTAAGACCTCTTGTGTTATTTACTGAAGGGAATACAAACCAAGTTAAATTAAATATTGATGGGAGCACTTCATTTGGTGGAAATGCTATAATCCCAAGCGATTCTAATGCTCTTATAGTTGGTGCTGGTTCTGATGCTAAGTTCTGGTATGACGGAACAGATGCAAGGATAACAACCGATGCTGTAGCCGCTTCTGACTTAATAGTCGATTGTGGAACGAATAAAACAATGGAGTTGGCTGAAGCAGTATGGGACGATTTGAGAACTCCGATAAATGCAGTAAAGAAAGTTTCAGGAAAAGAACCAACAGAAACAGCTTATAAAGGTGGTTTGGTTTATTCCTTCAGCAAAACATCCGATAACAGTATAGTCTTTAATGTTCAAGTACCTCATGAGTATAAACTAGGAACGGACATAGAGTTTCATGTCCACTATATCATCCCAACAGCGGGATCGGGTGTAGGTGCTGAGAATATTAAATGGGATTTCACTCATTCATGGGCTAAAATAGGATCAGCACAACCAAACGAAACAACAGTGAATACAACCATTGATGTTCAGAGCTTATCCGCTAACACTCATTATTTAGGTGAAATAGCAGCAACGATTGATGGTTCAGCCATAGATGGCGTTTCAAGTATGTTGATTTGTTCACTTACAAGAGATACGAGTGTGGCAAATGATTATGATGATGTGGTCTACCTGATGGAAGTGGATTTCCATTATCAGATAGACACAATGGGATCAAGACAAGAAGCAGTAAAATAAAGGAGAAGCCAAATGGAATTACCAAAAAACTTAAAAGCACAACTAGCTGATATAGTCGATTCAGCTTCAAAGATGTCTCAAGGATACGATATGCTTGTGATGGCTTGTGAGCAGAGAGATGAGAAGATTAAGAATTTAGAAGAAGAGTTGGAAAAACATAAAAAGGAGTAGATATGGCATTATTAAGAAAGATTGGTAACATCGGTAAGGATATTGGAGGCTTGCCAAACATCCCCGGCATGGGGCCATTGGGTGCGACTCCGGGCATGATTCAAAGTGCCACCAATCCACGTGAAACATGGGATGAAATCAGGGATCTAGGCGATCAATTCGGTCAGAACAAAACAGGCCAAGATGCCGCTTTAGAAGCCGCTAGGATTCAAACTGAATACGGTCAAAAAGGTCTTGACCTTCAGAAGCAAATGTATGAACAGGGCAGACAGGATCAGATGCCGTGGATGCAAGCTGGGCAAAATCAGTTAGATGTAATGCAACAGGGCATGCAATCTGGAGCCTATGACCCCGGCAAGTTTGAATATCAGCCAATGGGTGAGTTCGACTTTAAAGCCGATCCCGGTTATCAGTTTAGACTTGGTGAAGGTAATAAACAGATTCAAGCAATGGCATCGGCTGGAGGTACGCTTGGAGGTATCGGAACGGCTAAAGAATTAATGAGGTACGGTCAGGGTTTGGCTTCAGATGAATATGGTAGAGCGCATCAAAGGTATACAGGCGACAGGGCTTTTGATTATGGCACACAATACGATCAATATGGTGCTAATCGTAGTAGATTAACAGATAAGTATAATCGTTCTGCTGGTATCGCCAATACAGGACAGATGACAGGAGCGCAAATGGCTGGAAGTGCTAATCAGTATGCAAATCAAGCCGCTTCAGGTTTACAAGGCATTGGAAATGTTCAAGCCGCTGGAATAATGGGACAGGAAGCCGCCAGACAGCAAGCTTTACAGAATAAAATGGATATAGCCGGTACAGCTTTGGGGGCCGCTGGAATGATTGGTGGAATGCCTATGGGAGGACTTGGAGGAGGTCAACAGGGTAATGTTGCAAATATGCCAAATTATTCTCCGGCTTACTATCAGAATCCATATACACCACAAAATCAAGGATTGGGGGTAGCATAATGCCATTAAACGCACAAATACCCTTACAAGGGAATCAAAGACTTGACTTTGGAGGAATCCAAAGAGGAATACAAGCCATAGGTGAAGGCCGGAGACAGAGAGTTCTCGATATGAGAAATCAATCGGCTGTTGCAGAAAACCAAAGACGGTATGAGGTTGAGGAAGGAAGGAAGCAAGCGGCTCATGATGTGTCTACATTAGGCCCAAGCTGGAAGCGGTTTGCCACTAAAGACCCTGGAACAATGGGTCAAACATGGCCTCAATACTCACAGTGGGCAATCAGTCAAGGGGCCAGCATACCGCCGGAAATGGCAAACAATCCGCTGACACCGGAAACAGCGCGGTATATGCAGAACTTCACCAATCAATATGATGCTCAACAACAGGCAAAGGCTGGATCTAAACAGTTTGGAGCAAGATGGATGCAAAAGGCTGATGGAACATGGGTTCAAGGAAGCAGAGCACCCGGAGATACAGAGCTAATCCCCGGAACAGTTAAAGGTGAGATAGTAAAAGGAAAAGTTAAGAAAACTAAATGGACTGATCCTGAAGGTACTGATTGGTGGATTGATGAGTTTGGAAATAGAACTTTAATTGGTAAAGGATTAGAGCCTGAAATAGCGAAATCTGAACTTGGAAGGAAATGGACTGAGACACAATTAAAACAAGCTAAAGAAGTGAGGGATCAAGAGAAGTGGATATTAAAAAAAGCTCAAGAGGCTGATAAGAAAATCAGAAGGGCAGAAGGAAAGGGTATAGCCGGCCAGACTGTTGTTGAGGATTTGGGCAGAACTATAAACATTCTCTCTGAGCATGAAGACCAATTTATCCCAAGTGCGGCTGGTTTTGCCGGAAAGCTAATGACAGCGATTCCAGAATCAGATGCTAATGTGGTCAAGAAACATATTGAATCAGTAAAGTCTAATATTTCTATTGACAGATTACAGGCCATGAGAGAAGCATCACCAACAGGCGGTGCATTAGGTCAAGTTCCTGTTCAACAGCAAGAATATTTAATGAGTTTGCTTGGTTCATTAGACCAGTTTCAAAAACCTGATGTCCTGAAAGATAACGCAAAAAGAATATTCAATATTTATATGGATATCGTTCATGGATATGGTAGCGGGCCAGAACGGTTCACGCTTACTTTTGATGAATTAGGTAGACCAGCACCACAAGGAAGGAAATGGTCAAATGTCTGGATGAATAAAGCTGGAGGCATAATTCAAAAACCTTCCACAAAAACAGACGCTATTAATCCAAAGAAGGGTAAAGCAAAATCAGACGATGATATCTTAAATGAGGTATTTAAATGAGTACAAGAAAACAATTCCTTGAAGAATTAAAGAAACGGGGAGCCACCAAAGAACAGGCAATGCAAGCCCTTCAAATGAAGAGAGAGCAGGGTACTCCTTTTGATGATGAACCTTCACAAGCGCAATTAAAACTTGCCGGTGAATTGAGACAGCAAAGGCCACAAGCAATCAAAGAAGCGCAACAACAATCCTTCAGAGAACAGCCTGTTTTAGATCAATTGTATTCTGGTATAGGTCAATCAATGTATTCTACTCCGGGCGTTCATCAAATGGCTAATGTTTTCAGAGGTGATGAAGATCCAAAGTCTGACTTTGAGGCTTATGAAAAAGGTGCAGAAGGAAGTTTCACGGCTGGAACGGGTGAAGTTTTGGGAGAATTAGCAATGGCCACTCCCGCTATCATGGCAACTAAAGGGATGGGAGCAAGAAACAGGCTTGCATTGGGTGGATTAGGCACAGCGGGACTGCATCAAGCCCAAAACGTCCAGAGGGGTAGCAAAGTAGATCCTTATATGGCACAGCTTGAAACAGGCTTATCTATGGCTATACCGGGGATTGGTGGAAAAATTGGAACGGGTTTGAAAAAAGCCGGTGAAACAATAATAAAATCAGCAACAAAGCTTGGAAAGAAAGTCAAAGGTCAAAAGGTGATGAACTCTGCTCAAGTGAAGAATTACTTTGAAAACTATGGAAGCTGGAGAGGGATTTTCAAAAGTGAAGAAAAACTTAACGCTCACCAAGCGGTTATGGGTAAGCGGTTTGATGATATAATGAACGATGTTTCCAAAGGGAGACAGGTTGATATAAAGAAAGCAACAATCCAAGCTAGAAATGAAGCTTTGGTTAAGGCAAAAAAGGGTAAAATTGCACCCTCAGAAATGAAGAAACTAAATAAGCAAATAGACCAGTTTGAAGAGTTGACTCAGGATTTATTAAATAAAGAAGGAAAGATTGATTTTAAAATAGCTCAGAACTTTAAGAAAGCTGAACTTGATCCAATGTCAAAATGGGATACTCCAAATGTTTTAGGTGATATCAATCCACTAGTAAAAGGACAAGCAAAAGCATCAAGAGCGGTTAGGGGTAAATTAGTGAAGCAAATGGAGGATGTTGATCCACGTTTGGGGCCATTAAATAAAGAGTACAGTCAAATGGCAGATGTAAGGCCATTCATTGAGCAGACAGCAGAGAGAACGAGTGCAAACAGATTCCTTTCGCCTCAAGACTATGCCACTTTAGCGGTTGGTATTGGTGGGGGTGGTTATATGGCTGGAGCCGGTTCAAATAAGACAGCGATTGCAATGGCATTACCTTTCTTAGCTTCCAGAGCGCAGAAGAGTCCGGCTGTTGCGTCTTTTCTTTATGATTTAGGTAGAGGAGTTGATTTTACTAAAACTAAAATACCTGACGAAGTACAACAATTAATTATGCAAGCCGGTCGATCCGGTTTTGGAGGACAACAATGACAGCAACAATAGGCCCATCATTTCCAAAACAGTTTTTTGATGACGATGGCGCACCCCTAGCGGGAGGAACGATAGAGTTTTATGAATCAGGTACAAGTACACCTAAAAATGTGTATACCGATAGTACAGGCGGAACACCGATTGGAACATCAATAACACTTGATACTGCTGGTAGATACACAGGAGGGTATTTCTTTGATGATGATCCATACAAAGAGATAGTTAAGGACTCAACAGGAGCTACCATTGATACTGGTAATGGTTTACAGTCTGCTTCAGGTGCTTTGTCGGATCTCTATGTTAAAAGAGATGGTACAACTGCCATGACAGGAAATTGGGCATATGGAGCATATAATTTAACTGGAGCCACGGCACTTGGTGTTGCTGATGGTGGAACGGTTGGAAGCGCAACAAAAGCTGATGCCATGACCATTGCAAGTACTGGAATCGTAACCTTTGTTGATGATATTAAAATCAAAGACGCTGGCACGATTGGAAACGCTAGTGTAGCCGATGTAATGACTTTAGCCTCAACAGGGGTAGTAACTTTCAAAGATGACATTCTTTTAAAAGATGTTGGCACGATTGGAAATGCCTCAGAAGATGAAATCATGAGATTTGAAGCTGATGGTGATGTGACTCTCCTTTTTGGAATAAATATGGCAGTTGATACCGTGATAACATGGGGGGCTTGTACTGTTACTCACTCTGATCAGGGAAGTGGTCGGGAAGATACTACTTATGCGATGAGTAATGAAGATGATCTGTTTATCATAAATAATGAAGCTGGCCGGTCTGCTTTAACAGTAGGAGGAACGGTTGCGGGTGATAATATAGAGCTTGGGAATGCATCGGACAACCAAGGTGTTAATATATATGGCTCTATAGTGATGCTTGATGATCGAAGCATTACATTTGGCGAAACGATTATTTCTCAAACTGATTCCAGCGGTGATGAATCCATTGATATAGCTTTAAATTCCTGTCCTTCCACTTTCACCGTGACAAACTCTGAATCTAGAATAGAATTTAAAACATCAACTGTTGATGACCAATGCGAAATAAGCAACTCTACCGATAAAGCCGGGCTTCTTGTTAATGGAAATACGGAAATAACAGCATTGGCTCAAATTGGTGCTGCGCCTACTACTGCAAGACAACTATCTGTTAACGGTGGTAATGAAAATACTGTTGCCTCCTTTGAAAGCGCTAATGGAACAGCAAGAGTAGCCTTTATTGATGGAGCTACGTCAGCAGCTACTACTGTTGCCGTCGGGGCTGCTGGGGATGATATGGTTCTACGTTCTGGAGGCTCAACAGTATTAACCCTTGATTCTAATCAGGAAGCGACTTTTGAAGGAGTTGGATATTTCCTTGAACAAGCGTCTGCTTCTGCTGATAAAGCTGGGTATGGTCAGTTATGGGTAAAAAACACAACCCCTTGTGAATTATGGTTTACAGATGATGCCGGAACAGATACGCAAATAGTATGATAGTATACATTCCACTTGCTAACTGTCAGTCAATCTTTGAAAAGGTACTGGACAGTATTGATGATCCATTAGTTGATGATGTTTTTATCCATCCGACTAAGCCCTATTCTAAAAAGAAAGTGAGACACAAATACATCACGGAGAACATAAGCGGAATAATCCAAACGGCTAAACGGATAAACGATGATTACTTTATTTTAATGAATAGTGACATCGTACTGAAGGGAAACGAGATAAAGTGTATGTATGATTTCCTTGATTCTCATGCTGATTTTGGTTGTGTAGCCTACCATCCAAGTAGAAAAGAGGGTGAGATAAAACACGCTGGTACAAGCTTAATGATGGTTCGTACTAAGGCCGTTCAGGATATCTTTTTAGAGATAGGAAAGTTTGGGTGTGGGTGCTTGGCTCTCTGTAATGCTTTGAGGGGGTTTGGATGGAAAGCGGGACACTGTGGTTATGGAAATGAGAAAGTTGAATATTTAAGGTAAGGGTTCGGGGATAGGCTTACACTGTTTTTGGCTTCACAGAATAAGCCTCCCTGAATCCGCTTATGGATGCCCTAATTTACTTCTGCTTGTTAGTCTCAATTGCGCTGGCTTTCTATTACATCAGGAAGATTTAGCCAGAGCCAGAGCCATCGCCATCGCCATCGCCATAGCCATAGCCATCGCCATAGCCAGAGCCAGAGCCAGCGCCAGAGCCATAGCCATAGCCAGAGCCAGAGCCATAGCCATAGCCATCGCCATAGCCAGAGCCAGAGCCAGAGCCATAGCCATCGCCATCGCCAGAGCCAGAGCCATCGCCAGAGCCAGAGCCAGAGCCATAGCCATCGCCATAGC
>JAAGZO010000708.1 GCA_024206195.1 bacterium
ATAAGCTGCTTCATTTATGTATCTCTTTCTGGCTTCTTAGGGGATGATAAAATAGCAGCTTCCAGCCATCTTACAACGTTTGTTCATGCAATGTACACTCCTATGAACAGGGTTGGAAGGGACAAAACATATTCACCTTTTGCATGAACCATTCCTAGTGTTGACATGCTTTCAGGGACAAAACATATTCATCTTTGCATTGACATGCTTTGAGGGACAAAACATATTTTCCTTTTTCATGCTCCATTTCAGGAGCATGTGTTTTCTCGCTTTGTGCTTATCTTTCAACAGCTTCTTACAGGATGATAAAATGGCAGTTTTCGACAGGCTTGCAACGTTTGTTAGTGCAGTGCAGTGCTTGTCTCATTCTTGCAAGAAAGACCATACAAGAAAAACGATGTTTTTGATTTTTAATTCCTGCCTATACTGCAAAGCTTCGAGCATACCATATTTCCTCTAATAGACTGGCAGCTGGTTTATTTTGTTTAAACTATTTTGAGGTGCCAGACAATTAGAGCCTGCCGGTCTATTTTGCTTAAATTGGAATGACCTGCCGGTCAATTAGAACCTGCCGGTCTAATAGAGCCTGCCAGTCTATTAGAGGAAATACGGTATTGTCAAGCGAAGTGCAAACTAACAAACCCAGTAAAACTTACTGGCCGAAAACAAGAAAGGATTCAAGAAGAGATGATGAAACCTCCTCAAAATGGTCAAAAACTGATGATAGGGTTAGAAGGTATCAACAAGAAGAACTGAACCATCACATTTGATGATGTTTTTGTCTCAGTTAAACAAGAAATGTAAAGAATCAGCTTTTTTAAAAAAACAGCGGCATTCAAGGGCTTAACGTTGAATGCAGCCGGAATTTTTAAAAAGAAAATATGATTTTCCCCTTACGAAATGATAGCAATAGAAAGTTCAAATATTATGTGCACTAACTACATGCATGCATGGCAGCATTTCATTGATCATCAAACTCCACCGATATTGCATTTTTCCAAATGTTGCGGATCTTCGCCATCTCTTCAGTTCATGTCGCCCGGGAGTGTTGCGATTGCTGCGATCAAGCGAGTCTACGAGAGATTGTGATTGAATATTCTATACAATATGCGTCTAATGTCTTTTAATTCCTCAGTTGTGGATTCCAACTCCCA
>JAAGZO010000709.1 GCA_024206195.1 bacterium
ATTAGATGACTCTCCTAGAACTTGGCTTAAGGAGTGAGCAAATAGGTCTCCTATCTTATCATACTTAACAAACAAGACGATACCAGATGGGCATCTCTGAGTGCAAGTAATACCAGTAACTGACATTTTCTCGTGATGAGAAACAGGGAATACCCTAGAGCACTTAGAAGGAGCAGTGTCAATTGAGCGTAAGGTTGGAGATTGTACTATAGATTGGTACTGACTCGCTTTGTACTAAGCAGACATAGCTTTTGCTAGAATGTTCACATAGTTGGGGTCAGTTGAGGTGAACTACCTTGAACGGTCACGGTGACCACCTTAGAAGGCACTAGAGACCTTCTCTTCCTCATCAAGTTACTTCTTTGACTATGATCTTGAAGTTTTCTTCATACAGGTTTTCTAAATTTTTAATATTATAACTTTGAAAGGCAGCTGCCTTATATAGTACTAATCGCTTCAGTTTAACTAATAGGCAGTACTACATGTCTTGCTCCTGTCAAGATGATCTGTTCAACTACCAAAGTATAACTCGACAATGGTTTCCATTCAAATTGAGTATAGGCTGAGAACGATGTGTTATATGATGAACTTGCGAGTAGATAGTAAGATACCATTAAAATTGCGCAATTTAATATAAGGTATTAATTAAAAGTTAAATATCAATTTGATAAATAACTTAATAATTGAAGAACTGGATGGTATCAATAGTTGGATGGTAACATCATTATAACTTAGAACATCCCTTATCATTCTCTAGATCACAGATGAGACAAGTACCTACAACTTCAAGGTAATCTAGGTATAGTATCTCTTATTGCCACTACATACTAATGCAAACAATGCATGAACTAGGAGACCATCTACACTTATAGGAATGAGCAACAATTTACTTAGAGCATGATGTGAAGAAGCCAAAGCGTTTCTAAGATTAACTAAGGGCCATTAGTTAATGTACTTCATCATAATCAAGCATGTATCAATAACAAGGTAGATGCAATGGTAGTCTAAATGCACTTAACGGCAATAACATAACTAGAAGTGTTAAACATAAGGTAAGCTATGCCATTGACAATTCAAAGCAGTGATTAACTGTACAACAGATGGTGAGAATGTCATTCACATATGACTAATAGTTAAGTTTGATGGAGCTGTAGTAGTTCGATCATCCACGGGTATCTATAGGAGAGTGATACAGGTCTACAATAGTAGAAGAGTAAGAATGTTATAAGCAGAACGGATAGAACATTAGATACAGTGGACGAATACATGAGTAGTTTGGAGATAGGAAGACATTCAAAGCTAGATCACTATATCAATAGAGAGGGCATGTCTAACATTAGATCATGCACAGCCACAAGCATAAAGCACGCTTACGTTACATGAGCAGCAAGAGTGCAATCCACAATAACAGAAGGGATATGAGAAGGCATAGTTGAAGTAAGTACTAATAGGCACAATGAGTGTAAAGTGGAAGGTCTAAGTAATTGATGGAGTAACATTCTAAGTAACAAAGCTGACATGTACTATCTCTAAGGAAGATGTACTAGTCAAGGGTAGTACAAGCAAGGATAGCTTAAAGGATGTCCATCAATGAAAGTCGCTCAGTTGGAGCTAGTAGTTGTAACACACTAGTAAGAATGCATCAAGTAAGCCAATATTCACATATAAGAGGCATGTATTGCTTAAGAGGTCAGATGGGTCTCAATGATCTAATGGACATTGGCAATGCCCAGATCCATCGGCCTCGGGTTCGAAACCCACAGGAGGCAAAACCTACAAAGGCCAAGTGCCATCCTTGGTCGTAATGTCAGCTTTGGTCATTAGCTGAAAAAGATATGTTTGGATATGAGCTTAGCTCATAGCAACTTGGCTTAGTCGACTAAGGTCTCTATCTAAGGATGGACTAGTACACTAGGACTAATGCCTAGCACAGGAAGCAGTATTCCTGAGTTGCAAAGTGCAGAGCAGACTTGCAAAGAGCAGAGTAGCACTACAGCCAAAAAGAAAAAAAAGCAAAAAAGCAAAAAAGCAAAAAAGCTTTCGAGTACCGATTAGAAAAACTTAGAATTATTACAAAACCTAATCGCTACTCAGGGGCTATAAACTTTTGATATATTTCTTTTACAATTATTAGGTATGAGTTCCTTTCATTTAGAACCCGTAGATCGAGGATGTCAAAACCACCTATCTCCTTGTCGTCCAGTGGCTACTACATATATTATTTCTTAATTAACTAAATTATAATTAAGTTAGTAGACAGCAGTTACATTCATTAGTACTATAAGCCTCTATTAAGCAGAATGCAAGTTTTGTAAGAAGGACGTCACCTATAATCACAGCCTTGTTATTATTAGATAACCTGCTATGACCCTAGCAGAGTTATAAGATCGCAATAAGCTATAGCGACAATCACATTATTCATAAGTAGCAGAAAGCATTCCTATATTCCTAGGACCTATCTCCCTAGGAAAGATACGACCAATGGTA
>JAAGZO010000710.1 GCA_024206195.1 bacterium
CTATTAGTACTAGTCATGGTACAGTATAGGTGGTATTATTAGTGCCTGTACATTGGTAGTGGTCTAATAACTGTACAATATGAGTAGCATTGGGATATGTACAGTATTGGTGATACTATTGGGAAACTACGTACTGTACATAGGGATTATGTACAGTCATGCAAATATCCTTGTACTGAGGCGCATTTTGTAACTGTAATCCAGTGACGGAATCTCAGGTGGCGAGATTCATTGTACACTTGGATCTTGGTCGAGAGCTGCCCTGGGTGGAGCTCTAGTAAACTACCATCGCCTCGTCTACTTGTCTACTGCACCGCACCGCCTCTCCTCTCCTTGTCTTCTATCTAATCAACCAGCTCTTGCTCTTGCTCAGGTACTAACTTTACAATACAAGGTCACTTTTCCCCGTTTTTTTGTCAATTTTTTCCTCATCAATCAGCGATAATGTAATAATAATGTGAAGTGAAGGCCATCTGAAAAACAAATCAGGCCATCTAAGGCCATCTAAATACAAATCTCACAAGCATCAATCAGCGATAATGTAATAATAATGTGAAGTGAAAGCCATCTGACCTACTCCTATGAATGTCCTATCTATTTAGAGGAGCATAAAGAAAGGACCCTGAAAGATTTCCCTGAAAGGCCCTCCAAAGGGTGGGGGGAGAGGGGATGCCAAATAAAAATACGTGAAGCAAGGTCACTTTTCCCTGTTTTTTGTCAATTATTGCCTCGATTTACCCTACTCTTAAGTTCATTTATAATGTGTCCAATGAGAGGACCAGGAGTGCCAAGCGGGGCAGTAAAGGTTGCCCTTTACACACTACGTCCCTAGCTGCCCCTGTTCTGCAATAAAACAATCTCTCTGAATAAACAATTCATCAGTGCCTCAGTACATTAGCCCTAAATACAAATCTCACAAGCATCAATCAGCGATATCTGACCTGCTCTTATGAATGTCCTATCTATTTAGAGCAGCATAAAGAAAGGACCCTGAAAGATTTCCCTGAAAAGCCCTCCAAAGGGCGGGGGGAGAGGGGACGCCAAGCAAAAATACATCAAGCAAGGTCACTTTTACTAGCACTTTTCCCCGTTTTTTGTCAATTTTTGTGGACTGGCAGCATGGGGGGCTGCCACCAATTACAGTTGAAAAACATTTCCTACCCTTAACTTCATTTAAAAGTTGTCATATCGAACACCATATAGCCTATACCATATAGCACATTGCACTCATAAATCCATTTTGTAGGGTAACTCATCCTTCCCCAACTTGATAAAATATTAGTAAGGACTGATACTCAATGAAAGTATAAGCAGTACGTAACAGGAAGGTATTTGTCATTGAAGTATTGTCAACGTCTAAGAAAATACTAAAATAGTGACATTTGAGAACTTTTATTCAAGAATAGAAAGTGTATTCCAAAATAATACGAATATGTACAATCAAAGAAAATAAAGAACATTCGGCGCCTGCGCTCAATATACTATTAACTCTCAATAAACATGACGCTTCATTATAACAATCACGCTGGTTGCTTCTAAAGGCCACGTAAAGGCCAGCTAAAGGCTGATTGCGGTTTCGTTCCTAAAGGTTCCCAATACTAAAGGCTAGCGGACAGCTACCGAATATTTTTGCGCACTGCAATTGTTTAAAGTAATCAGTTCCAGTTGACAGGGCGTCTACTGTGAGAAAACTAGTAAGAAATTGGGGGCATTCCTTAACCTTAGCTATACGTAAAATCAGGTACTAGCAGTTCAGTGGGGAAATCATCGGACTGTGCACTTTGATGAGGGACTCCACTTTTACTCCCTTCAGTTTTAGAGGGGCCTCATCAAAGTACATTGTTCGTTTTGGTAGCCCGATTTTATGTACCCAAATTATTATTA
>JAAGZO010000711.1 GCA_024206195.1 bacterium
TGCATCAATCAAGCTCCGAGTCCAGTTCCTGATGCATCTGTCCAAAGATAGAATGGTTTTGTCGGATCTGGATAAATTAAAACTTCTGTGGAAGTGAGTTTCTCCTTTAACTTTTGAAATGCCCATTCTTGTTTTTCTCCCCAGTCCCACAGTATGTCTTTTCTAGTAAGCTTCGTGAGTGCACTGGCAATAGTGGAGAAATGAGGAATAAATTTTCTGAAGTAACTGCAGAGACCATGAAATCTTTTGATTTTGGTCACAGTTGTAGGTTGAGGAAAGTCTCAAACAGCCTTGATCTTCTTCGTTCCTGGCAATAAGCCTTCTTCAGAAAGTTCATATCCCAAATAGGCAACAGTTCTTCTTAGAAAATGGCATTTCTCCAATTTGATCATTAAGTTATACTGAGCAAGACATGCAAGCACTCTGTCAGCAACTTCCAGATGATGTTCAAAAGATCTGGACTTCAATAGCACATCATCAATATTAATTTCAGCTACTGATTTAGGAATTCCTCTTAAAACTTAATCCATGAGTCTCTGCAAGCAACTTGGGGCATTTTTCAAGCCAAAAGGCATAAATAGCCACTTAAAGAAACCTCCAGGATAAATAAA
>JAAGZO010000712.1 GCA_024206195.1 bacterium
AGGTTCTGGTTCCGGGATTTCTGGCATAACCCTTTGAATTCGTTCCTTTTGACGACATTGTAGTTCTTTCCCAATTTCTTCTTTCTTTTTTGAAGCTTTATTTAGTTGTTCTTGGCATTGTTTTTGTAAAGCTTCATTTGAAATAAGTTCTCTAATAGGAACAGAAATCGGGGCAGCTCAGGATTGATCTGGAGCTGTTCCAATCACAGCAGGTTGCATAGAAATTCGAATCACAGGCGATAGAGAGCCTGGTTTTTTAAGAATCGCAGAATATAACTGAGTGCCATCTGCATTTTGAAAATCAAGTAGGCGCCCAGTTTGTTGAGTTCGAGCCATAGCTCGACTTTTCTCAAGCTTTTCTCGATCTTCCTTTTCTTTTGGGGTTTCTTCCTCTTCTTCTGCTTCTTCTTCTAGAAATTCTTTATGTTCTCTTTCAGATTCGGCATTTAACTCCAAATGAGTTTTCCACATTCTTTCACTTTTGACTTTTAATAAATGTCTTACAACGTTTGAGTCATGCTTCTTGTTCATTGATTTTCCAATCTCCACAATTAGAGTAACACAATGATCAAGTAACATGGTTTCATCAATAGTTTCAGGTCTATGCTGGAAATGAGCATCCATATAGTCCTGTAAAAGTTGTTGTGAATCGTCCCAGGCTTCAGCAAACTTTTCATCTGGAACATATGGATCATCAGGAGCACATTTTGGACCATACGACAAAAATGTACAAAATTGTTCCACTAGGTATGCTGAGTATGGCATAGCGTAAAGCGGCCAAGTCAAAGCATTCTCCTCAGTTAACATTGCAGGAGTAGATGATGGAGCATCCTTTATATGTTCAAATGGCCAATAATCATCAAGTATTTCGAAATGTCCTGGCCACATCCGATCATAAGGTTCAGGCCAATTTTCTTCTTGTCTTAGATATTTGAGTTCAAATTGCAAAATAAGACTTGGGCTGTAGCTTTTATCTACTGCCCAAGAATAATACATCTTTTCATCACCTTCAACATGATTTTCAAGCATGTATAAAACATTGCATCTCGCACTTTCAGGAAAATAGTGAGCTA
>JAAGZO010000713.1 GCA_024206195.1 bacterium
AACGGAAAAGACAGCAAGAAATAAATTATGCTGAACAAGTGTCTCTTGCTCATCAAAGAGATCAAGATCGATTTTACACAGAAAGAGGAATGACAAAAGAAAAATATAATCAATTAGGCCAGGAACGTTTCGTTCCGGCTACTTCAAGAAGACAACCTACTGTTTATCGTCCACGAGCTTTTGCGAAATCTACAAGTTCTAATATTTCATTAGCGTCTAGGGCTGTTTCAGCTCAAGATACTCCTATGTCATCTACAACAATTTCAGATCAAGATCATAATGTCCATGTGTTGGCTAGTAGTCTTATACGAAGACAACAGAACTATCAGCCAATACATCAACCTGAAATTAGAAGACCTTTTGGTGCCCCTACAGAAGCTAAACAAAGGGTACCATTCACCAATAAAGATCCACACTTACAAAGAAGCCAGTTGAAAACCATAAAATCAATGCCTTGGGAACTTCCATTAGTTCCACAACCTACAGCTGCTTTCCTAAATGAAACTAAATATTATTCTCAGGTTCCTTTGGAATTAAATCAGGCAACAATGCTAAGATGTCCAAAGCTGACCGAGAACGAACAAATGGACTTTGAGAGAAATCTGTCTAAATTTCTTCAAGA
>JAAGZO010000714.1 GCA_024206195.1 bacterium
GCACTCTGACTTGTACTGGACTTAGCCACATTGGGAATTTCCCTGCGTAGTGCTCGATAAGTATTCCTAGGAATCTTTCAATAGAACCATAAATAACTCTATGGAGTGTTGCAGGCATGTGTTTTTTCCCGTCTTCTCCTTCATAGGTAACATCAAATTTCTCAGGCATCTGGAAATCAAGTTGTATTGTTCCGCACTGCCATGTTCGTCCAATGCAGTCCTTAACATGGAAATCTATCTTAGGTCCATAGAACGCACCATCTCCAGGATTCAGCTTGAAATCAATGTTCTTCGCTTTAAGCGCACCCTTTAATGAATTCTCTGCATCGTCCCATAATTTTTGTGCACCCATTGCCTTTTCAGGCTTTGTGCTTAGTTCAACATGATAATCAAAGCCGAATGTTTTGTAGAATCTATCTATTAGATCAATAAGCTTCTGCACCTCTACAGATATCTGGTCAGGTGTCATGAATATGTGAGCATCATCTTGTGTAAAGCACCTAACTCTGAATAGTCCTGCGAGAACACCAGAAAGCTCGTGCCTGTGAACTATGCCCATCTCTGCAAGTCTCAAAGGCAATTCACGGTAGCTGTGTATTGAGTTTTTGTAGACTAGCATTGCTCCTGGACAATTCATTGGCTTTACAGCAAAATCTTGTTTATCTATCTTGGTAAAATACATGTTTTCTTTGTAATGAGCCCAGTGACCGCTTTGCTCCCAAAGCTTTCTGTTAAGAATCAGCGGAGTTTTAATCTCCTTGTATCCTGCTTTTCTGTGTTCATCTCTCCAGAAATCCATAAGTTCATTTATGATTGTAATGCCTTTTGGATGGAAGAATGGGCATCCTGGTGATTCTTCATGGATGCTGAACAACTCTAATCTTTTTCCTAATACTCTATGATCTCTTTTCTCTGCTTCTGCCATTCTTTGAGTATACTCAAAGAGCTGTTTTTTGTCAGGGAAAGCAAGTCCATAGATTCTTTGCAGCGACTTGTTATTTGCATCCCCTCTCCAGTATGATCCTGAAATCTTTGTAAGCTTGAATGCCTTGATGTAATTTGTGCTTGGAACGTGAGGTCCTCTGCACAGGTCAATAAAATCTCCCTGTGAATATGCAGTTATCTCTCCTTCAAGTTCCTTGATCATTTCAATCTTGTATGGATTGTTTTTGAAAAGTTCTAAGGCTTCTTTTTCAGAAAGAACCTTTTTTTCGATCTTGATATTGTTGTTAACTATTCTGTCCATCTCTTTGCTTATCTTTTTCATGTCTTCTGGCTTGAATGCCTCATGATCTATATCATAATAGAAGCCGTTCTCCCAGTTTGGGCCGATTGTCAGCAAAGCATTTGGAAATACTCGTGTAATTGCCTGTGCCATAACGTGCGCTGCAGAGTGCCAGAATATCGCTTTTCCTTCGTCAGACTCAAATGTGATTGGTTCAACCTTTCCGTCCTTCTCAGGAACAGTGCTTAAATCAACTGCAACACCGTCAAGCTTTGCAGCAAATACCTCTTTCCCAAAAAGATCCTTAAGTGTTGAGTCTTTCTCTAATTCCTTTACACTTCCGTCTGGAAGGGTTATCTTTGCCATATCAAAAAAGAGCTTTGTTCTTATTTATATACCTTTCGTAGAACTAGTTCTTGTGAGCTGGAGCAGCTTGGTGTTGAACAGAGCTAGCTGTTACAGCATGGTGTGAGCGTGCGCTTCCACCCTCTTGTCCTGTATACTTTGCTCTCACAGCAGCATACTCTGCATTTGCCCCGTTTTCGCCCTGCATATCATGACCTAGTCTTTCAATGGAATCTGAAGGCGCTTTTCTAAACTGCTCATGCGCTGATTTTACAGCATTTGCAAGCCTTGTGAAATAGATCTCACTGTACCTATCCTTCTTATCTCTGGCTTTTTTTGCTTCAGTTTCATACATCTTTGTCTGTATTTCAGCAGCTCTTTCAGGGCAACTTGCCATTATGATGTGTCTGTCAAACATCAGACGTGAAGCAGGTTCGTGAACCCTTTGAATCTCAGAAACATAACCATTCTCTTTGTCAATCTGCTCTCCTGTTTCAGGGTCAATATTTATCTCCCTGTCCAGGCCTGTGTATCTCTCATACTCTCTTAAATTCTTTAGCGCTTCAGGGCTTATACCCAGCTTTTCTGTTCTTTTTCCAAGTGTCTTTCTTAGCCACCTTACCTCTTTCATTATGTCATAAAGAAACGATCCTTTTGGAGCATCCTTTGAACTGGCAAGTGTTTTAGGAAATTTAGCGATTATGTTTTCTGTAAGCAGGAAAAGTCCGGTCTTAGGTGCAACATTGGTAATATACCATGTGTAAAGATCACCTTGAACTGTATTGATTGTTCTGAAGAGAGCGTGTGTTTTGACCATGTCAAGCTCGCCAAGTGTTTCAACCTGATCCTCAAGGTACTTATCACTATCTGGCTGATTCATAGGGCGCTCAAGCTGTTGCGTACTCGTCTTATTTCCCCTCTCATCCTTTGAGACAATGGTCTCAAGCTTAGTCTTATCTTTCATTATATTCTCCAGAAATCACCTTTTTTTAAAATAAAAAAATTAATTGTTATGAATTGGTCCGATATCCTTGTAACCCATCTTTTTGTGTAACAATGGACTCCTTCCTTGTTCCAACTTCAAAATTGAGTTTAATGGATTAATGTATCCATCCAAAAGAGCTTTTCCTAACTGTTCAGGCGCTAGCTGATACTTCTCAGGTAAGTGCTTCTTAACAAGGTATGCCGTGAATTTGTGTCCACCATCATCTTTTGTTAAGTCAGCTAATTGCTTCTGCAAATATTTGCTTATTACTGAGTCCTTCAACTGGTTTGTGAATTCTCTAACACCAGAATTCCATTCAGTTGGGTCTCCTACCTTTAAACTTTCCATAAGTCCGTTAATATGTTCTTCTTTAACAGCTAGGTGATACATTGCAAGACTGGTTAGTTTGCTTATTTTTTCTGCATGATCGCCTTTGAATTCTCCAGCTTTTTCTGCAGCTTCAAATAGCTCAGCAGCGGTAATAGCAGAAGAATTGCCTGATTTCTTTAGTGATTCTAGAACAACCATCTCTAGGCCTGCAGCAATACCTTCCTGCCCTGATTTGGTTTTTATATCATTAAGCTTTCCTGATTTGTATACTGAATGGTAAACATCATCAAATATTTTTTCTGTTCCTCCCTCGATTTCGAGGAAGCTTCCGTATTTCATATCCTTTTGACTTTTTTCTGTTCTGTATTCTATCTGTTGATCATATTTTGCTCTTTCTTCTTCTGATATGGATGAAACTAAAGAATCTGCTATCTCATCAAGTGATTTTGTTTCTTTCTTTTCAGGAGCTTCTACATTCATTTTTTTATCACCATTGTGTTTTTGAGTTTCAAATAGGTTATCTATAATAAAAATTTTTCCCTTTTAGAGGTATTATGCAGTTCTCCTTTATAAATCTTTCTATTTTTACCACTGATATGTGGTAATACACGTTTTAAGGTAACATTTAAATAGACCAAGAGAACAGCTTTATTCTATAATGGCTAAAAAGAAAGAAAAGCAGGAACCGCAAAAAAGAGAGTTCAGCCAGGCTGAGCTTGATAAAATGGGAGTAAAAATCCCAAAAGATGCTCAGAAAAAACTTAAGGAAATCAAAGAAAAGCTTGACAAGTTCAAGACTAATGTTCTAAAGAAATTCGACAAATATGTTATTGGTATTGCACTTTTACCTCCTGCAAAGCAGGAGCAGCAGCCTCAGGTTCCACAGACGCCAAATGCGCCTCCTCCTCCACCAAAAGACCAGATTAACATTCTTGTCCTAGTAGATGATTCTGACAGCAAAAAGATGTCAAAAGAAGAGCTGAAATCAAAGCTTGGAACAATTATACAGACCATGGCAAAAGAGACTGACAAGAGATTTGCTGTTAAGACAATAATCCTTTCAGAGCTTTGGCAGAACTGCTTTGACGCTAAATATGAGCTTACACAGCTTATAGCAATGTCTGCTCCTGTTCATGATAATGGAATGCTTGCTGCAGTTAAGATTGCAGAGGTTCACAAGACAATGGTTCTCAAGAAGTTTGAGCGCTATATCGTGAGCTATGTTCTTGCAGGTTCATTGATACAAGGAAGGGCAACAGCAAAATCAGACATAGATGTTTTCATTGTTATCGACGATACTGATGTTAAGAGAATGACAAGGGCTGAGCTGAAAGACAAGCTACGAGCTATCATTATTGGCATGGGCCTTGACGCAGGTGATGTAACAGGAATAAAGAACAAGCTTAACATCCAGGTTTACATACTGACTGATTTCTGGGACTCAATAAGAGAGGCAAACCCAATAATCTTCACATTCCTTAGAGATGGCGTTCCATTCTATGATAGAGGCATTTTTATGCCATGGAAGCAGCTGCTTCAGATTGGAAAGATAAGGCCAAGCAGCGAGGCTATTGAGCTCTACATGAGCACTGGCGACCAGATGGTCAAGAGAGCTAAATTCAAGATAAAGGAAATCGGAATGGAGGACACTTTCTGGGCGATAATCACTCCATCACAGGCAGCTATCATGCTTTATGGCGTTCCACCGCCAACACCAAAGGAAACACCAGATGTTATGAGAGAGCTTTTCGTGAAAAAAGAGAAGCTGCTTGAAGAAGAATATGTAAAGATTCTTGAAACAAACATCAACACAAGAAAAGATCTTGAGCACGGTGACCGCAAAGAGTTAACTGGAAAAGAGGTCGATGATCTGTTGAAGGGATCTGAGAGATATCTTAAGAGAATATCTAAGCTTTTCACGCAGATACAGAAGATGAAAGAAGAGGAATCAATGCTTCACATCTATGATAACACAGTGACCATGATAAGGGATGTTCTTAAGCTTGAGGGAATTGAAAGAGTAGATGACCTTGAGATTGTCAAGATTTTCGAGGATGAACTGATAAGTCAGGGAAAGATTCCTGCAAAGTTCCTGAGAATCCTGAATCTGATAATAAAGGCAAAGAAAGACTATGATTCAAAGAAGCTGACAAAGACAGAAGTTGATAAAGTAAAGAAGGAGTCAACCCTTTTCACAAAGTTCATTGTTGAATACATGCAGCGCAAGAGAGGAAGAGAACTTGAAAGAGCAAAGATACGCGTAAAGCATGGCAACCGCTTTGGCGAAGTTCTGCTGCTTGACAAAGAGGCGTTTATTATACACGACATAGACCATGAGGAAAAAGAAATCTCAAAAGCAAAGATTCTTCCTGACGGAGGTCTTGGCACAATAACAAGATCATCATTGGAAGATCTTGAAAAGGCACTTGCAAAAATAGAAATTCCTCCTAAGGTATTTGTTAAAGAACCGATCTTTGAACACCTGAAGAGCGTCTTTGGAAAAGATGTTGAGATTCTTGTGAACTACTGATTTTTATCATTACAGTTCATAATATATTTCCGTTAATAATTAAATTTATTAACTAAACCTGTTCTGCCTTATTTTTATGATAGAAACAATCAAAAGCGGTTACAAGGTTTGCGATGCAATGATTCGAAAACCAATTACAGTCACGCCCGATACTTCTGTTAAAGAGGGTTCTGCTTTAATGCGTGAAAAGGGTGTCGGAAGCCTTGTTATAAGAGAAGATGACCAGCTAAAGGGATATTTGACAGAACAAGACATAATTCGCAAGGTTGTTGCGGAAGGAAAAGACGTAAGCAATGTGAAGGTTTCTGAGATAATGGTTACAAAGGTTGCAACAATCGAACCAAACCAGGATATCCATGAAGCACTTGTTAAGATGAGAAAAATTGACGTCAAGCAGCTGCCTGTTATTGACAAGGTTAATGGCAATAAGCTCGTTGGCCTATTGACACTAAAGGATGTTCTAAGACTACAACCACAGTTCTTTGAGCTTATGCTTGAAAAATCGAGGATGAGCGAGCAGAAAAATTCTGCCCAGGACTTTCTTGAAGGAACCTGTGACTTATGTGGCGAGTATTTCAAGAACCTCTATGATATTGAGGGAGAATTCCTGTGCAAGGGATGCAAGGATAAAAAAAGGATACTGGTATAGTATTTTCGAAAAGTTTATAAATAGTAAAGCCAATAATTGAACTTATGGTAGATGTAGCTAGAGGCATTTTTGGAAAACTATTATCAAAGAAAACAGTACCTGAAATAGAAGAGGGCCCAAAAATTCATCCTTTAGCAGAGGAAGGTGTTTTTCAGCGTGACGGACACTTCGGTGGTCCACTTAATCCATCATATATTAAATTTCGTGGAATCTTTGACATGGACGGGCTTTACAGGGTCATGGTTCGCTGGTTAAAGAACCGACGTTTTGAGTTTCATGAAACAGGATACGCATACAAGCCTCCGGACTTTACAACCATTGCATGGAATGCAGATAGAAAAAAAGGCGGTTACATACTAGAACGAATTACTGTTAATTGGGATCACAGAGGAGTTAATCCTGAAGGAGTAGAAGTAATTAAAAACGGTGTAAAGAAAAGAATGGATGAAGGCAGACTGACAATAAAACTGTCAGGAGAGGTAATCACTGCCTATGAAGACATCTTCGGAAAAAAGCAGTGGAACAGCGAAGTAGAAAGAAGGTTGAGAAAGTTTTTTGATTGGTATGTTATCAAAAAAGAATTAGAGCTTACATCCTGGGATGCATTGTACTATGAGGTATACAGATTGCACGAGATAATCAAAAAATATTTACAATTCGAAGCAAACGGAAGTATTTACTAAAATGTCTGAAAGAAAACTTGTTGTGGATCATTTGAAGTTAACATATGATGGTTTGTTTAACATAACAATGCTCTACAGGACAATTGATAATTGGTTCATGGAGAATGGTTTTGATAAAAGAGAAGTAAGAAACCAGGAACACCTGAAACCCGACGGGAAATACATAGAGATTGAATTGCAGCCCTGGAAAAAGATAACTGATTATGCAAGGCATGTTATTAAAGTTCAGATAAAGATGCTTCGCATACAGGATGTAGAGGTTGAACAAGACGGCCTCAAAGTTAAGGTGCAAAAGGGCAGAGTAAACATAATTTTTGACTCATATCTTGATACAGATTATGAAGGTAGATGGGAAATGAAACCATTCTACTTCTTCTTGAGAACAGTTTTCGACAAGTTTGTATACAGAACCTATACATCTCAATTCGAAGACCTGCTTGTAGAAAAGACAAGTAATTTGTTTGCAACAATCAAAGCATTCCTGAACCTGCACAAATATGAGTTTGGAGTTGCAGTCAGGGCAAGCGACAAGTTGTCTCCATGGAAATGGGGCGTCGGCGTTTAAGTGCAAAGATTTAAATAGAATTCTTTTTCCTTCTAATTTTCATGCGGGAGTAGCGAAGCCTGGAAAACGCGCAGGACTTAAGACAGCTTTTATGCATTTTCCTTGTTGTACGTTGGAAATCCTGTCCCTTAGTGGGTTCGAGGGTTCAAATCCCTTCTCCCGCATATTATTTTCTATTTTCAAAAAGAAAAGATATAAAAAGCAAGGTCAAACTCAAGAATTAAATACTGCCTCTGTAGCATAGTAGCCTGGCTTTTTGCCCTACAAATTGCGCCACCTTGGTAAGGTGGAGGTCGGGGGTGCAGATCCCCCCAGAGGCTTTTTGTCATTTCTTATAAGTGGTAACAAAACGAAAGATTTAAATATTAGTAATGTTTTAAACTGTATTATGACACCAGCAAACGTTTTTCCAGAAGATTTTGCAGTGAAACTAGGTAGACATATTGCATCATCTGTTCATCTGGATTCTGATGAAACCATTGACAGGTTTCTGAACAGTTTACCTGTTCTAACTAAAAATTTGAGTGATAAGCATGATGAATCTCAGGTAATGAGATATAACCAGCAGAGCAGAAGCTATGTTTCTGATATCATATATGGAATGGCTGATGAGTTTATTGCATCGAATAATCCAATTGCAGCAGAGAGAGCTTATCAGAAATTAAATCTGGATATTGCTGATACTAAACACATAAAAGCAATTTCAGATGCGCATAGCGCTCAAGAATAATTTACTTTTTTCCTTTTTTCTTCTCAAGCAGCTTTCTTATTGCCTTTACTTCATTGACTAGATCTGTTGTTGTGTCCTTTACTTTACTCTGCTTCCAGTTAAGATAAAGCATGTACATCTGGAAAGCAAAGGCTATGCCATAGATAATGAACATAACTACTAAAGATGTTGCAGCACTTTCAGCCGTTAATTCAAATGCCATCTTCCATCACTTCTTTGCAACCATTGTTATGGCAAATGCAGTAAATCCAACTCCTAGACCTACAAAGAGTCCAGCAACCAAGTTACCAATAAAGAATCCGACTCCCATTCCAATAAATAGTCCTGCTGGGATAAACAATCCTGCTGCGCCTTTCTCATCTTTCTTTTTCATGAACATCACCTCTAAGAATGTTCTTTAGAATTCCGACTATTTAAGACTTGCTAAAAAAGCGGGTGTTGTTATGAAGAAGGGTAATAGCATTGTATACTCCTTCTATTTGTTTAGGAGTTGCCTCAGATTTATTTCCGCCACGGTTGAAAAATTCAGCTAATATTTCAAAAGCCACGTCTTCGATTTCGCTTGGAGGTCCTTCAGGTCCCAATATTTCATAAGAGTACAAAAGGTCTCCTGCAACGCCATCTAGATCTGCAATGTACTTTGAAGCTACCTTTTGCTGTGAATAATCAATTGTCATCTTAAGCATAAGAATAGCACATCTCCTTTATTAATCTTTCGATTTGTAACTACTGTCTAATTACACATTTATTCTTTAAGTTTTATATAAAATATAATCAAAAGTTATATATCCTTAATTCACTTACATAGTATAAGTTGGGACTTAGAGATTACGCTGAAGATAGATGAATATGTTCTAATTTATTAACACACCCAACTGAGGTGAGGCTATTTGCCTACTATGCAACATCAAGGTGAAAAAAACATGACTTATATGGGGGCTTCGGAAGGCTTCTCTAGTGAGGAGCTAAAGAGAATGCATGAAGCTAGTGGGTTCTATAAACTGCAATACCATGAGGTTAGAAGTCTTAATGAGATAAAGAGCAGCCTTGATCATATGGCATATACCAATCCTAAGATCATCAAGGAGCATTTGGCATACTTAGAATCGCTATCTGGGAAAATAAACAGCATTCTTGTGCGAGAAGAGCGCGAGGGAATAATGAACTGGGGGCTTAGGCACAGATCTGATGAGTTACGACAGCTTATGAGCAAGCTCACAGGAGTTCTTAATACACTTGCAACGGTTAGTTAGCATCTCCGGAAGGTTTATATAGTAGATATTCTATAATGACCTCAAAAGGAGGTGTTATAATGGCCAAATCAAAGGCTTCTAAGAAGGCTAATGGTAGAGGAATATTCACATTTGGAATTGTTCTAGCAGTAGTCCTAGGTTTTGCTCTGCCTACTATTGAGATACTAACTAAGAAAGCTTATGGTGATATCTCAGAAATAGTAATTATTCTTCTAGTACTAGTTGGAGCACTTGTAGGATTAATGAACATTACTTCTAAGGAATCAATGTCATTCCTGCTTGCAGCTGCTGTTTTAGTAATAGTATCTAGTTACGGAGAACCGGTTCTTTCACAGATTAGAGGTGTAGGACCTATCTTTGAAGGGATACTAACAAATCTGGCTGTATTTGTGATTCCAACAACCATTGTTGTTGCACTCAAGTCCATATGGTTTCTTGAAGAAGACAAATAAACTTTTTCTTTTTTTCTTTTAGTAAAGCTTATATAGATGGCTCTCTTATTTATAACTATTCGGGCTCGTGATCTAGCTCGGTTATGATGTCACCTTGACGAGTGTAGCGAGTCAAGAATTGCATTGACGCGTGAAGTTCAAATTGGTGAATGTCCCCGGTTCGAATAACAATCACAGAGTTCCGAAAGTCCGGGCGAGCCCATCATAAAAGGAGGTGATTTACATACGAATTATCACAAAGTTTGCTATTATAGCATTTCTTTTGATAGTGGCTTTTATAGTTGTAAGACCTCTTTTTAACAGCATACTTACTGCAGCTGTTCTTGCATACATATTTTATCCATTATACTGTTGGTTGAATAAAAAAACAAAGAGAAGATCATTATCTTCAATGCTCGTGATTTTTCTCATACTACTTATACTTGCACTGCCTGCAGGGTTCCTTTTGGGCGCATTGCAAGGCGAAATACAGGCAGGTTATGTAATCACAAAGCAAAAACTGGCATCCGGAAACTTGTTTGGTGATTGTGAAAGAGAAAACTTTTTTTGCGGTTTTTTACATGAGTATCTTCTAAGCGCAAATGTCAAGAACTATCTGAAACAGGTGGTTGCTGATTTATCAAATACTGCTAGTCAAAAACTGGGTGAGCTGATAATATCTCTATCAACCGGTTTATTATACTTCTTTGTAACGCTATTTACAACCTATTATTTCCTAAAAGACGCACCATCAATTACCTGCAAAATTAGAAAGCTGCTGCCAATGAAACAAGCACAGCAGAAAAAAGTGACTGATAAACTTAATGAAGTAACATACGCAGTTGTCTATGGAACACTGATCATTGCACTTGTACAGGGAACCCTTACCGGCCTGGGTTTCTGGGCACTTGGAGTATCATCGCCACTTATGTGGGGCATAATAGCAATGATTGCAGCACTTATTCCATTCCTTGGAGCAGCTGCTGTTTGGCTGCCTGTATCAATAGTAATGGCTATTATAGGATTTTTAAATGGCGAGAGCTCAATGATCATCAAGGCAATCATTCTATTCTTCTATGGTCTGCTTTTTATTAGCAGCATAGATAACATTCTAAAGCCAAAAATCATTGGGCAGCGCGGTAAGATACATCCTGTTCTTGTACTCTTAGGAGTTCTAGGTGGTGTGAAGGTATTCGGCATAATAGGCTTAATACTTGGACCTGTGGTTCTTGCAATTGTTGCAACACTACTGGAAGAAGTTTGCAAATCAAAACCAAACGCGCTCTATAAATGAACAGAACTTTTTTATATTAATTCTTAATCCATGCTATCATGAGTAACAAAATCGGATATGCTTTATTGATTATTCTCGCAATAGCTATAATTTACGTTCTTACGCTGCCTCAGGAAGAACCAGCAGTAGTAAAAGAAAACAATTATTTATCTTCAATAGAGCTTGGAGGAGAGTGGTTCCTTAACAATCAAAACAAGAATTTTCTTCACTACACATACTATCCTGAAAATAATACACATTCCAAAGGCCAGCATCCATTGAGGGAAATGGCTTCAATGTGGTCAATAACGCAGCTTGCAAAGTTCCTTGATGATGAGAAACATGATGAGCTGGCTTTACGCGGCTTTGATCATTTTGAGAAATACTTTGTATATGACGATGAAAACGAATTCTATCTTGTCAATGCAACAAGAACCATAAAGCTTGGCTATCCAGCATTTGCAGTGCTTGCATTGATTGATATGGAGCATGAAAACAAGGATTATTATCTTGAAAAATTCGCAGACAGCATAGTATTCATGCAAAATGATGATGGATCACTAGACTGCTACTATAATTCAAAAAAAACAGGTGCACAAGACTATTATCCTGGAGAGGCGCTTATTGCGCTAATGCGACTTTATGAATATAATGGCAATGAGAAATATCTTGAAACAGTTGAAAACGCATTTCCATTCTATTCTGAATACTGGAGAGAAAACAAGAACACAGCATTTGTTCCATGGCACTCCAGGGCTTACAACAAGGCATACTATGCAACCAATGATGAAAAGTATGCAGACTTTGTTTTTGAGATGAATGATTACATGCTTGATAAGTATCATCCGAGAGATAAATGCTCTAACTTCTCATTTTCTGGAAGTGTAACTGCAGTTCATATGGAAGGCGTGAATAAAGCATATGAGCTCGCAGCAGAACTTGATAACGAGCGCGCAGAGTGCTACAAAAACTTCATTCAGGAGGCAGCTGAGTTTACTGTATCCCTGCAGGTAACTGAAGATACTGACTATGAAAAAGCTGCAGTAGGCGGCTTTATGGGCAGTTTAAGGACAACTGAGATGAGGGTAGATAGAAACCAGCATGCAGTAATGGCCCTGATGGAAGCATATGAATTAGGAATTCTTAGTTAGTTTTTATGACAAAATATAAAAACTTGGAGACAACCACCTATTTTATTGATAACTATTCGCAAAGTTCTTTAAAAAATAGGGGGTGTGCATTATGGCTTACAAGAAGAGTCAAGAGGCTGCAGATTCCTTGAGGGAAAAGCTTGATGACATTAAGGGGAAACTTGCAGATATTGAGGGAAATTTTGAAAAAAAGATTGAGGAGCATCCTTTGCAGTCAATTGCTGTTGCATTCGGCGCAGGTGTTGTTGCTGGTGCAGTATTGGTTGCAGTTCTCAAGCGGAACAAATGAGCAGTTTATTCAATAAATTATTTGGAATCTTTGAAAAAGGTGTAAACATGCAGAGCATAATACAGGATACGCTAAAACAGGTGGAGCGCATTATTTATTCTATAATAGACCGAGTAAGAAGAAGGATATTATTGACCCTTCTGGAACTTATGTTTATAATTTTTGGAGTGTTTTTCCTGATAATTGGTGCAGTCCTTTTTTTCTCAAGGTTTTTCTCTTGGGATATTGTTCTTTTAGTGGCTGGCGCTGTACTGCTTTACATTGGCCTGCTCCTTAGACTGCTTGCTGCTAAGCGCTAGTTGATTGACTTTTTAGGAAAAACTTTATTAAGTCTGGACACATACTCCTTATTATAACAGTGATTCTTAGAATTGATTTATTTGTCTAATTTTTTACAGACAGTTCTTTGTGGAGGGAGCGATGAGTACAATAGGAGAATTAGAAAGAGAAGTGATAAGTGAAATTTCACCTATAGATGTAGAACTCGCAAGAATAGAATATGCTTTTGTACTTGATCATGATTATCGAGTGCAAGAACATACAAAAAAATTGGTTGATTATCTTGGCCTGAGCATAGAAGAACAACAAAATGGTATTCGTTCTGCAAGGCTTCATGATATAGGAAAACTCTTAGTGCCATTAGATATTCTACTGAAACCTACTAGGCCAACAGATGCTGAGATGGTGGAGCTACAGAAACACGTAAAAAATGGGTACTTAATGCTTACTGATTACTCTAGAGGCATGGAACCTATTGCAAAAAACATATTATTCCACCACGAACGCTGGGATGGCTCAGGATATCCTTCTGGGATGCAAGAACATAACATCCCTAAGCTTGCAAGAATCATCGCAATAACAGACTCCTATGACACAATGGTTAACGGCACAACATATCGTGGACCAGTAAGCCAGGAACAGGCATTAGCAGAAATAGTATCCTTCGCAGGAAGTAAGTATGATCCAGAATTAACAGAGGCATTTATTGATATGACTCTAAAGGCCTAAAAACCTCAGATGCTTCTGTGATAAATTGGTCGCAGAAGGTTTTGCTAATTGTTTTTCTTTCTGAATGACTGGTTATACTAGCATCAAAATCATCAAGCATGCTCTCTTTTGTTTCAGGGGAGGGGTCAAGTCCAAATTCATCAAAAGCTTTTATCCTTGAAAAATAATCCTTGACTTTTCTTTTGTAGCTTTGTAGTGAACGGACGTTATCCAGTCTTTCATGAAATTCCTGTGATGTTCTTGAATAAACATTATCTGCAAGCTCTCTTGAGAAAGGAGCAAAGTCAGAGAGGGAATTGAACCATTTCCAATACCCTTCACAAAAAAAGTTTTCTATAGTCTCCTCAGGCAGAGCAATTTCAAGACCCATTGAATCATTAATTTGGTTTATGCTGCGAAAATAATGGGTCATTTTATCTGAAAAAGAATCGGTAATTCTTGCAAGAGAAGACCCTGATTTTATATGCTCAGATCTTTCTTCAAAATCCTGTCTTTCTCTTATAAACACTTCATCCATTATGTCTTGTGAAATAGGTAAGTACTGTGCCAGCTTAGGAGTATCCCAGGGATTCATTTTGCAATAAAAATCAACAGCAAGTTCTTCAGAAGGGACCAAGCTTTTTTCTTTGAGATAGTTAAGAGTGTTCTTCAAAGAAGGTGTGGCTGATGCGTTTGTGTCAAGTAACTCTTTATATGTATCATCTATGGTTTTTTGTGGAGGTGTGTGGCCCGCATTAAAAAATGCAGCAAGAATCGCACGAGGAGATGCGCCTTCTGAAAGACTCTCTAACTCTGATTCGCTGGTATTCTCATAATCAAAAAAGGACATTGTTTCATCGATAATTAAAAAATCATTAGCAACAGCCGGAGAAATATTGGTCTTAGATGCTATTTTAGATGCTGCCTGTAAAATGGGCTGTTTTGCCTTTTTCCCGGATAGTCTGTAGATTGTTTTGATATTATCCAGTGTTCTTGTTGGGCTGCTCTCAGTAACGCCAGTATACAAAGAATCAGCCATTTTTTGTGTGATTTCTCCATGTATGTCCTTTGCATAGCAAAGAAATGTGCTTGCAGTTTCTCCGATTTCTACAAGCTTCTCAAGAATTATCTCATGCAGTTCTGTAGGTGGATTGCTGTTTGTAAGCCTTTCCATTGCATGCACATTATCATGAAAGTTCTTGTAATCAAATTCTACTGACTTTGCCAGTACGTGAAAAGAATTATTTGCAATAATCCGATATCCATTATTTACAACATCCTGTTCATTTGACCAGTCTATGCTTACTCCTGAATCTGCTAATTTTTGTGCTTTGAAAGGTTCCCCGCGAACTACATAAACACGAAGATATTGTTCAGGCAATTCAGAACCTTCCGCTAGTCCTGATAAGTTAAAATCCTGTCTTTCCAGTTTTTCGCGTAGTCTTTGGTCTTTTATAGCTTGGTTAAAATCTTCTCTTGCTATGTCGGTTAGGCTTTTTTCCATAGACTATAAAGAAGGAATTACCCTTTATAAATCTTTCTATTATAACCACTAATAAGTGATGAAAAAAGAAAAAAATAAACCTAATCCACACAATATCCTATTGATGAATTAAGTGCTATATCACAGAAGAATCCATCTTGGCAGCAATGAGCTGTTACCGGAAGACATTCATGGCCAGGCCCAATGATTTCTTCACATTCTTGAACACATTTTGAACCAATGCAGATTAATCCTGCACAGCACTCTGTGTCAGCTTCACAATACTCATCAGTACCTACACATGCATTAGGTGGACTTTCTATTCTTATTGCTTTCTTTGCGTAGAATCTTGCACTCCAAGCAGCCCATCTTGCTTTTCTGTACTTTCCTTCATCAAAATAGTTTTGAGCTTTCTCAAGCTTTGAAATTGCCTTGTTAAGATAGACCCAATTTTCAGTTGTATCTAAATTGTTTGCTTCTCTGTCTGCAAGCTCGCTCTCTGCTTCAGCTATCTTCTGCTCTGCTTTATCTATTGCATTAGCAGCCCAGCTTTCACGAAAACCTCCACCAGCAGAAACAAAACTCACTGTCAATAACATAACCGCAAATAATGCAAAAATTATCTTCTTCATATAAAATCCCCCCCAAAAGTTGTCCATGTCACCTCTTCTAATAGGGGATAATCTCCAATGATTTTTAAAGGTTTTTATGGAATTCACCCTTTGTGATGTGTTGTTTTGCATCCTGGGCAGTAGAATGGTCTCCATAAGCCTGCAATAAAACTAGCTTCTTCATATTCAGTCAAGTTTTCAATATCCACCTCAGCATCATACATCTGGCTATTGCACCTTGGGCACCTTTCTTCAAGAACACAACACACGGTTTCCATGATAATCATCCTCCATTTTTTGATGATTATTTTTTCCCACAGCGCTTTATATACCCTGCGCAGGCACATGTCCAGTGTCCAATGGCCTTAGCCATTGGGCCCAGAAGCTTGCTTCTCGTGTCCAATGGAAATTCGTGACAAACTTTTTATAGAAATTCTCACTCCTTATAGTCTATGAAACAAGCACAAATTGGATTTTACACAAGTCATCATATGCCCACAGCGCTGGATGATGTATTTAACAGATTCAATGAAGCAGGCATAGCTGTTTCAAAAGGCCCGTGCCTGTGTGCAAAACGACCTTCTGAATTTCCAGAGAATGTTGTTGTTGAGCCAGCATACTCATTTGTTCCATGTCCAAGAACCCTTGATGTTCTTGCTGTTGATCATCCTGATACTCAGTTCTATGTTGCAGTGTTCTCAAACAATGCTCAAGTAATGGATCAAATAACTGATCCGCTATCCAACTACGGAAACGTTACCTTCTTGTATGGTGAGGATGGAAAAGAACACAGCCATAAATGGAAGTCATTTGACGAAACCATGGATGAGCTCTTCGAAAAATTCAGGCCAGAAATTGAATAAATGATTAAAGATGTATTCAAGTATTTTCTCCATGTAATGGAACAAAACCAAATCCATAATATGAAATTTCATCTACCATAGTGCCCGATTTGTATGTTTGTCTAAAAAAAGAACCCTCTTCTTCT
The DNA here is from genome assembly GCA_024206195.1 of bacterium. The sequence continues at coordinate 16,509 of JAAGZO010000714.1, forward strand.
GGAAAAAGTAAGATGCCCTCTTTTGGATTTAACTGTTCAGCTAATACTAAAGGGTTAAAAGAACCCAATTTAACTCCAGCAGTTAAATAAATTCTATCAAAAGGAGCTCCATCCTTATATCCAATAGACCCATCACCATGTATGACTTTCAATCTGTTTTCAATTCCTTCGCCAAAATGTTTTTCAAGATTTCCTCTTGCCAACTCTGCGAGAGCTTCTATGCGCTCAACAGTTACTAAATGTCCTGTTTCACCCAATAAATGTAAAGTAATAGCTGCATGGTAGCCACAACCAGCTCCAATCTCAAGAACGCGCATCCCTGGCTGAAGATCTAAAATATCATCCATAAATGCAACAAGCGTAGGTTCAGAGCAGGTTTGCATATGACCTATCATTACTGGTTTATTTACATAGGGATTTACCCAATCAGGAACAAAATGTCCTCGATCTACTTTTGCCATAGCTGCTAATACCTTTTCATCTCTAGGAGATTTAAAGCCTAGATATGTCTTGTCAGTACGTGCAGATTTTACTAATGCATCATTACCCATTTTAAGAGGAGAACTAATCAATAAATAAAAAGGTTATTAAAAAAACGCCGGGAGAGGGATTTGAACCCTCATATCCTTTCGGAAACGGGCTCTCAAGGCCCGCGCAATGCCAGATTATGCGATCCCGGCGTAAAATAAGTTTCTAGTGGGAGTATTTAAATGTTGTCAAGAACCCGAGTGGTTCTTGATCATGATCAGAAATTTCAAAAGTAAAATTTCTGACATTTTGAGATAGGTTTAAAAAGAGCCCTTTTTTACCCTACTCTATGATTTGCTTAGGTATAGAAACAACTGCGCACACATTCGGAGCAGGGATTGTAGATAGCAACGGAAAAGTACTTGCTAATGTAATAGATGGATACACTACAAAAACTGGAGGGATCATTCCCACCTTGGCTTCTGAGCATCATGTAGAGGTTTTTGACAAGGTTATCAAAAAAGCACTGAATGATGCAAAGCTGACAATAAAGGATATTGATCTGATTTCATTCTCACAAGGCCCAGGATTAGGCCACACATTAAGAATAGGTGCAATGGCTGTAAGAGCGCTATCAATAAAAAACAAGATCCCTTTAATCGGTGTAAACCACTGTGTTGCTCACTTAGAGGTTGGAAAGCTGTTAACAGGTGCAAAAGACCCAGTTCTTTTGTATGTTTCAGGAGCAAACACGCAAGTAATAGCATTTGAAGGCGGAAAATACAGAATTGTTGGAGAAAGCTTGGATATTGGCACTGGTAATTTCCTTGACTGCTTTGCACGCCACATTGGATTGGGTTTTCCAGGCGGTCCAAAGATTTACGAACTAGCAAAAAAAGGAAGGAATTTCATTGAAATCCCATATGTTGTCAAGGGCATGGATGTTTCTTTTGGCGGAATACTCACAAATCTAAAGCAGAAATATGATTCAAAAAAATACAGAAAAGAGGATTTATGCTATTCATTGCAGGAAACCATCTTTGCAATGCTGTTAGAAGTCAGCGAGCGTGCTTTAGCGCACTGCGATAAAAAAGAGCTTCTTTTAGGAGGCGGTGTTGCCTGCAATAAAAGACTGCAGGAAATGGCTAATAAGATGTGTAAAGCACGCAATGCAAAGTGTTTCACACCAGAAAACCAGTTCTTGATTGACAATGGTGCAATGATTGCATGGCTTGGTGTTGTAGAACACAAAGCAGGAAGAAGACAGAAGTTGAAAGATACTAACATCAGGCCTTACTGGCGCACTGATGAATAGCAAAGGATTTCCGGTAATAACTAGCTAAGATTTATTAATTCTTTTTTTCCAATTCTCTGAATGAACGAACGCAGATTAATGATACTCTCTCTTGTCTGTTCTATTACGGGCATCCTAGCATTATTCTTCATTTCAAGCAATGCAGAGCTAGAAGAATCAGAAATTTCTGAGATAGAAAACAAAAAACTTTACGAAAAAGTAAAAATAAGAGGAGAAATAACAAGAATACAAGAAAAAAACAATATTCTTGTCATTGAAATCGCTGAAACAAAGCCAATAACAGTTATTTTTTTCAAAGGGATAGACCACGATTTCTCAAAAGGAGACCAGGTTTCTGTAAAAGGAGAACTGAGGGAATACAACGGAAAATATGAAATTCTTGGTGAAAATATAGAAACATTAAAATAGTATTATGCATTATTATGCATAATATGGTAAGACCAAGAAAACATAGAATGGTGAATTTCGAGCCTGATGTGACATATTTCAAGCCAAGAAATGTTCCACTGAGAGATTTGCAGGAAGTTGTTTTAACAATCGATGAACTCGAAACGCTTAGGTTAAGCAATCTTGAAAATCTTAATCAGGAAGATGCAGCAAAAAAAATGCATGTTCACCAATCAACATTTCAGAGAACCTTGGCAAGTGCAAGAAAAAAACTAACTGATGCGCTTGTTAATGGAAAAGCAATAAAAATATGCGGAGGTGCATATAAAATGCCAGGAGGAGACGGAACAGGACCTGCAGGAGCAGGACCAAGAGGATTTGGAAGAGGAAGAATGCAAGGACCATCTGCTGCAGGCCCAGGAGGCACATGCAAGTGCCCAAGCTGCGGTCATGAACAAACGCATGCAAGAGGACAGCCATGCAACCAGATGAAATGCCCAAAATGCGGCAATTTAATGGCAAGGGGGGATTAAAATGAAAATAGCAGTAACATCAAAAGGAGACACTCTAGAGAGTGAAGTAAGCGACGTATTCGGAAGGTGTGAGTATTTCATTATAGCGGACGTAGAAGACAAGGAAATCAAGAGCTTTGAAGCAGTAGAAAACATCAGCGCAAAGCAGATGGGTGGAGCAGGGATCTCTGCTGCAAAGGCAGTTGCAGAAAAGGATGTGAAGTCAGTTCTTACAGGCAACCTTGGACCTCGAGCTGCAGACATCTTTAAGCAGTTCAATATCGAGTCATACAAAGCAAGCGGCATAGTAAAAGACGCACTAAATGCTTTTATCCAGGGAAAGCTCGAGAAAATGGGATAACAAATGTTAATCGTAATTCCAACAGAAGACAGAAAAGGACTTAATGGAGCTGTATCCGAGCATTTTGGAAGATGCAATACCTACACTTTTCTTGATGAAACAGGGAACCTAAAGAAAATAATTGAAAACACAAGCGAGCACATGGGTGGAACAGGTCTTCCTCCAGAGCTTATGAAAGAGCATGGCGCAAATGTGCTGCTTTGCAGAGGACTCGGACCAAGAGCAATCACCCTGTGCAGGCAGTTGAATATAGATGTTTATGTCTGCGAAGCAGAAACAGTTAAGGAACTCTTTGAGATCTGGAATAAAGGAAAACTGAAAAAAGCATCTGATGACGACGTTTGTGAGGAGCACAAAAAATGAAGATTGCAGTAACAGGAGGCAAAGGAGGAACAGGGAAGTCAATGGTATCTACATCTTTAGCAGTTGAATTTGCAAAAAACAAGAAAACAATGCTTGTTGATGCTGATGTGGAATGCCCAAATGACCATCTTTTGCTGTCCATAAAGCTCAAAAAACATGCAACAGTACACCAACCAATCCCAAAGTGGGATTTTGACAAGTGCATCAAGTGCGGCAGATGCGCGGATGTATGCAAGCAAAACGCAATTGTATTTGTCAAGGGAAAGAATCCTGCTTTTGTTGCTGAAGTCTGCATTGGATGCAAGGCCTGCGTTGTTGCATGCCCGCAAAACGCAATATCAACAACAACAAAAGAGATTGGTACTATCTACACTGGAAAAAATTATGATGTTGAGCTGGTTTCAGGGGAACTGAAACTTGGCGAGCTTGCCTCAGGAGAGATAGTTGCTGAAGTAAGGACAGATTCTGATAAAATAAATGAAAAAGTAAAAGCAGATGTGATGCTTATAGACTCTGCTGCAGGCATTGGATGCCCTGTAATAGCATCCTTAGTAGGAACAGACTTTATTGTTGCTGTTACAGAACCTACACCTTCTGCGCTCAATGACCTGAAAAGAGTATTATATCATGCAGATCATTTTGGGATAAAGCATGGCATAGTGATAAACAAGTATGATCTTGAAGAAACCTTCTGCTCGAAAATAGAGGCTTTTGCAAAAGAAAAGAACATACCAATTCTTGGAAAAATTCCTTACAGAAAGGATTTTGTCCAGTCAACCATACAGATGAAGCCGGTTGTGGAGATAAACCCTGAATACAGAAAAATATTTAAGGGAATTATTGAAACGATTAATAAGTTGAGTTAGGATGACATTAAAAACAATATTTGTGCTTTTGATTGCAGTAGTTTTGCTTGTTGCAGCTGGGTGTAACTCTAATGAACCACCGCAACCTAATGAAGTAAAACCTTCCGAGTTGGCTTGGGTAAAAATAGCCGGGAACGGCTCGTTTCCTGAAGGCGACTGTGAAGAACGGGGTACTAAAAATAGTATAATCATGCTTGAGTCCAAGTACTGCAGTCACTGCAAGAAAACAAAGCCAGACTTTTTAGAGGCATGTAAAGAAAAAGGCGTGGAACCAATAATCCTTGACCTGGCAGAAAAAGAGGGTATAAACCAGTTGGATACATATAAAATTCAGGTTGCATTTACCCCGACATTTATCTTTGGCTGTGATTATTTTACAGGTGCCAAGTCAAAAGAGGAATATTTAAAATATATAGATGAATTATTGTAAAATTAGGTGATATTGTGAATGAAAAGACAAAAAAATTAATTATTCTCAGCTTAACAGTAGTTATTCTTGTTTCGATTTATGTTCTAATCAGTTCAAATGAAGAAGGCCTTAAGCAGTATTTTGAGAGTGTTGGAAGCATTTTGCCATTGCCAATATTCACCTTCTTGATTGCTATTGTTGACGGTTTTAATCCATGCAACCTGTTTATACTAACCCTGCTGCTCAGCTTAATGCTGACAGAAGCTCACTCCAGAAAAAAGCTGTATGCTGTTGGATTTACATTCATTGGTGTTGTTTTCATATTTTACTTTGTTGTCATGGCCTTCTTGTTGTTTATTTTTATGAGATTTATAGGTACTGTTGATTACCTAATAATTGCTGTGGGGATACTTGCAGTGATTGCTGGTCTGATAAACTGCAAGGAACTATTCTTTTACAGAAAGGGCATCACTTTAATGGTGCAGGACAAGCATGTGGGTCCATTAAAGAAAAGAATCAACCATGTTGCAGGACTAATAAAAACAGGAAACCTGCCAACGTTAATAAGCGCTTCTATTCTGCTTGCGATATTTGCATCATTTGTTGAACTGCCATGCACAGCAGGCTTTCCTATAATATATGTTGGCGTGTTGGCTTCAAAGGTTTTGGAAAGCAGTTTAACATATTATTTATATCTTATATTTTATAACTTGATTTACATAGTGCCTTTAATTGTTATAGTGTCCTCATTAGGGCACTTTTTTAGAGGAAAACCTATAAAGCCAGAAACCATGGCAAAGATTAAGTTCATTGGCGGAGCAATAATGATTTTGTTGGGAATTATACTGCTGTCAGCGCCCGGGTTAATTGGTCTTGGAGGCTAGTTAATCAACAAACTTTAAAAACAGGCCACTCTATCCTTTAGTTATGGCAGGAAAAGTATGGTTTATAACAGGAACATCATCTGGTTTTGGGTGGGAGCTCTGCAAAGAGGTAGCAAAGAACAATGATTTTGTTGTTGCTACTGCCAGAAAGCCAGAGACACTAAAACCCTTGGTAAACCAGTTCAAAGACAGGGTTATTGCTGTAAAACTGGATGTAACAAACAAAAAACAGGTAAAAGATGCAGTGCATGCAGCATTGAAATGGAAAGGAAGAATTGATGTTCTTGTTAATAATGCAGGTGTTGGACATATCGGAGCAGTTGAAGAGGCTTCTGATGAAGAATACCACTATCTATTTAACACAAATGTTTTTGGTGTTGTTAATGTTATGAAAGCGGTTCTTCCCCATATGAGAAGAAGAAAACAAGGTCACATTCTCAATGTGAGCTCTCTCAGCGCATTCCATATCTATCCTGGACTAGGTGTTTACTCTGCAACTAAGTCTTCTTTGGAATCAATATCAGAGGCAGTTGCAATTGAAACAAGGCAACTGGGCATAAGAGTGACAATTGTTGAACCAGGCGCTTTCAAGACTAAATTTGGAGGCAAGAACATTGCAAAGTCAAAGACAATTAAGGATTACAAGAAACCAATAGGTCTTCTGAAAAATTATATTCATCACATGGAAAAAATTGCTCCAGGAGACCCGAAAAAAGCAGCAAAAGCAATGATAAAAGTGGTTTATATGAAACATCCGCCAATTAGACTTCCATTGGGCAATGATGCGCTGGATGATCTGTTGCCAAAAATGGACAAACTTAAGAAACAAATGTTAGAAAATGAGGAGCTCAGCAGAAGCACTGACATTGATAAGCATGTTTTCTCGGATTTATTCCATAAAGCAGTGAAGAAGATGAGAAATTTCCATAAGTCAAAGCATAACTATTGATAAATCTCGTCTGCAATTATCAGCTTTTCTACATACAAAATCTCACAACTTCCAGAATACTTATCTTCACGTGTAAGACTAGTACTCCAAAATCTATTAGGACCTTTTACATTCGAGAGGTATCCCTTCAGATAAACCATCTGATTCTTATTTATTGTTTTCAGGCCTTCAAGGACCTTTTCATTCGCAGGGATTATATGTGTGTTTGCACCATGTTCAGAAACAAGGTCTATCTTAGAACTAGCGCTGGAACTTATTCTAAAGCTCCACTTGCGATTCGGTTGACTTATTTTAACATAATCTTCATAGTTCCTTGTTGCAAGATCGCCCCAAATTAATGCAAGATCCATCGGTGAAATAGATAAATCATCATTATAGTTCCTTCTGCCGGCAACCAACGCAGTTACTTCGTACGATGCAACAGGAATAATCTCAAAACTTTTTCCGTCTACTTCCTGTACAAATGGTTCTGTTGCACGATACTTTGCCTGAATAGGATATGTTATTTTGCTTTCGTTAAAATCTTCCCATACACCCAACGCAGCAAAGTTCATTGAAGAAATTAAAAACCAAATAATAAGTATAACCAGCAAAAAAACAGAAATGCCCAGTGCAGGTTTGATCAATGCAATATGATTTTTGATCTCTTTTATTTTTGCTTTGTCTGAAAGAACTATCTTCATAACAATTTGTTCAATATCTGCTTGAGAAACACCCTTCGCAGAAAAGTCATGCATTACATTATCAATATTTTCCCCATTAGATATCCTCTTTTTTGCATGAAGAACCCATTTATCAATTTCTTCACTCATAAACCTTATCCTCTATTCTAAGAAGCTCAACATAGAATATCTCGCTTTTTTCGTCTGTTCGTGATGTGCTGGTTTTCCAGAAGCCCATTGTTCCTCCATCAGCATCCACAAGATATCCTTCCATGTAAATAATGTCGCCATTCTCAATTGTTTTCAGGCCTTGGAGAACATAATTATTCGCAGGTATTATATGATGATTCGAAGAGTGCTCCTGAAGATAAGTGTAATTATAGAATGATTCGCGGTCTATACGGACCTGAGGAACCCTTCTTCTGTGAGGTATTGTAAGATCATCCATATACTTTGTATCTGCTAATCCGCCCCAAAACAAAACAAGATCCATTGGAGATATCTCGCGGAAATCATGATAAATCTGTTTATGTCCCACCATTGCAGCTAGTTTATATTCTGCTACATGGGTAACTGAATAAGTGCCATCGCGCAAAAACTCCATTACTACCTCTTTTTTATCATATATTCTTTGAACAGGATCCGGGAATGGAACTGTATACTGATCCCAGAAGCCGTCATCTTCCTCTACTTCTTCGTTTTCCTCTTCTACTGACTCTTCTTCCTCTTCAATATCAGGTGATTCCTCTTCTGTATCATCCCCACTGAAGACAGTAAACAGAAATAATGCTAGCAAAGAAACAAGCAATACAACAACTATTATGTAACCAAGATTGTGTGAAGAACCTTCTCTAGACGCTGTACTGTCCCCATGCTTTTCATCAATTATCTTGGTTAAAACGCGCTCTGCATCCTCTTGAGAAAGCCCCTGATTAGGGAGATCCTGGATAACTGCCTCAAGATGCTCTCCTTTTTTCACTCTTTTTTTTGTATATTTTACCCATTCATCAATCATTTTCCATTCAACTTTTTCCCGCATCTCTTACAAAAAGATGCATCACTATCATTTCTTGAAAAACTGCAAGAAGGACATCTGCGAGCATTATTTATACTGCTTTTGACCAGTTCTGCAGAAACTATTCCTGTTGGAACTGCAATGATTCCATAGCCTATGATCATTAGAATAGCAGATATGCTTTTTCCAAGAGCTGTTACAGGAACAATATCTCCAAAACCAACA
>JAAGZO010000715.1 GCA_024206195.1 bacterium
GAAAATGAGCGATGCGCATACGTACATGACAATAGAAGTTTGTTATTACAAGTTCACCGATTTATCTACAAACTATTTTTTCAGGCGTTGACCTGATGGACTCCTTCATCTACGCGAACAGATGCCATTACCAGATGAAGAAAATGGATCGTGGCAGCCATGTTCCAGATGTTCAAGATGTTTGGCTGATTCTTATGTCATGTATTGCTGGGACATTTCCAAAAAAGAGCACAAATTGTTCACCGCCATGTGCTTCTACATGAACTATTTCCACGACTTCCACACGAAGCTGCTTCCGCAGCAGGACAGGCAGCTGGCGATTGAAGAAAGAAAATTGGTAAAAAGCGATACGGTCAATAATTTCTGTCCGTCCGATTTATATTCAATGTGTTTTTATTGCTGATAAAGCGCACAAGTAATGAGATATTGGTATATATGTAGTCACTTTGTTTTTCTATCTTTGCGTCTGTCAACGGACTGTCTGTCAATATTGATCAATTATTGAGCAGTTATCGATTCGCCTGAAAATTTAGATGCAGTTTCAAATGATGTTGATTACAAATATGGTGAAGTTTCACCAGAATATTCCATCAGTCTATTAGTAACGATCAATAGATTAGCCATTTTATCACCTTCTGTGTGATTGCACAGCGAGATAAAGAGGGTTCCGCACATGTCCATGACAATAGAAGCTTGCTAAACCTGACAAAGAGCAGCAGTAACTGCCGAAGATATCGGGAAAAAAATGTCCGAGCATCATTTCTGTCCAGTGACAACTGCCTGCCGGGGCTTC
>JAAGZO010000716.1 GCA_024206195.1 bacterium
AAGGAACCACCCTGACCTGTGGGTTTTGCCTCAAGAATGCTTCAAGAGTGGGAAACAAGGTATACCGTAAATCTTCTAATAGACCGACGTCGGTCTATTAGCTTTAAATTATTTGGAGCTGCTTAAAAACGTCATTTTACATACTAAAAGTGTCAGTCTATTAGAAGTGTCGGTCTATTAGAAGCGTCGGTCTATTAGAAGATTTACGGTACCCTACTGAGTTGGAAGGTCTTGCTATTGTTTATGGTTTACAATATTTCAAGTATATGATTCAGGGATGCGAAATAGTGGTCATTACCGATCACTCTGCCTTGAAGCATATCATGGATCAGAAAGTTATTAAGAGCAATCGAATGTTGCATTGGAGAGTTGAAATCGCTGATTTTGAGACCCTTGGAGGTTCACTACATTTTGTCTATAATAAAGGAGCTCAAAATCATGTTGCGGATGCATTATCTAAAGGTGCCATAGATCCTCCTGAACTTACTCAAGCAGAAGAAGAACTATGGGTCACTTCTAGAACTTTACTTTCGGAATCATTTGACTCCGAGACTCCTATATGTGCAGTTGTTAAAAAGACTAATAGTCCAGAGAAGGAATTTCATTTTCCAGATACTGAAGCTATATTTAAGACAATCAAAGATTGGCAATCTAAAGATCGTTACTTGAAAGCTGGTTTTGAATAAGTGAAAGAAGGTAAATATCCTACAGAAGAACAACTTTATAAGTGGATTCAAACTGTGGGAGATCA
>JAAGZO010000717.1 GCA_024206195.1 bacterium
ATGAAGAAAAATTTTAATAAACACTACCCTAGACCAAGAACAGGCAAAGAGTGTAAGAAAGTGAATTGTAAGCGCTATGAGTCTTATGCTAGATGGAGTTGCGGGGATCGTAACTTGAACTTCTGCATGGAGTGCAAGCATTCCAGTTTGTCGCAATATGAAGCCAAAGGAGAGGAAGGATGAAAATATTAGTAGCATGTGAAGAAAGCCAAACAGTGACAAAAGAACTTAGAGTGTTAGGCCATGAAGCATTCAGTTGCGACATAATGGAATGCAGTGGCGGTCATCCAGAATGGCATATACAGGGAGATGCATTAGATGTAGCATATAATTTCCCTTGGGATATGATGATAGCTCACCCACCATGCACCTACTTATCAGTCTCTGGACTCCACTGGAACAAGAGGCAACCTGAGAGGGCTAAGAAGACAGAGGAAGCCCTTAAGTTTGTACAAGCCCTTATGGACGCTCCTGTAGAGAAGATAGCTGTAGAGAACCCTGTTAGCTGTATAAGCTCACGCATAAGAAAGCCTGACCAGATAATACAGCCATATCAGTTCGGGGATGACGCAAGCAAGAAGACATGTTTGTGGCTAAAAAACCTCCCGTTATTATCTAGCACTCACTATGTAGAGCCGAGAATTGTTAACAGTAAGCCCAGATGGAGCAACCAAACTGATTCAGGTCAGAACAAATTGGGCCCATCTCCAGATAGAGCAAAGCTAAGAAGTAAAACATATCAAGGTATAGCCAAGGCAATGGCAACACAATGGACATTGTAAAAGAGGCTAACTTTTTGCTTTGAAAACACAACATCTTGTATTACATTATGAATTCACCCACAAAAACAATAAAGGAAGCTAAATGACATGAAAAAATACAGAAAGAAACCAGTGATAATTGAAGCAATTCAATGGACAGGTGAAAACATAGAAGAAATAAGAGGCATAACTAGCGGTAAGTCTTGTGAAATGCATGCCTCAAGCGGTGGAGTGGTTAATATAATCATACCAACTCTTGAAGGGGATATGATAGCCTCTCCCGGTGACTTCATTATAAGAGGGATTAAAGGGGAATACTACCCTTGTAAGCCAGATATATTTGCAGCAACATACGAAACAGCCTAACATGTAAAGTTAGTTTAGGGAATTTACAACTATTTTCCCAAACTAGCTTGACAAGGCAAATCAATTATTCTATCTTCATTTATACAGAAACAGGAAGTGAGACCTACAAATGATAATAAGCTTAAGTGAAAAGCAATATCGAGACATGGATAAGACACACATCTTTGCTACAATGCTAAAGACGTTGCATTCAGAATCAGCAAGACATCTAGGAAAGAAGAAAGAAGGAAGTTCCCTATCTTTCGGCACAATTGCCCATTGCTTCTTCCTTGAGCCAAAACGGTTTGAGCATGACTACATTGTCATTCCTGACCTACCAGATTTTAAACCAGTTTCAGACAAGACTAAAAAAGACTACGCCCCAGGCGGTAAAGGCAAAAACTATCAACTGACAAAAGAATGGAAAGAGCAGAGAGTTAACCACTTGGCTAAAGATGGGTTCTTTGAAGAAGACGGTAAGCTTCTACATAAAACTAGAGAAGTTGTTACACAGTCTGACATGGAAGCTTTGAACAGTATGAAAGCTAATGCAGAAAAAGACTTTCCAATACTTTTCAGTAAATACCTAACAGGCGGTAAGGCCGAGTATAGCATCGTAAATGATAACATGAAATATGTTAAAGGTGACGGTAAGGTGCTACATGTTCCTGCTAAGTGTCGCCTAGACTATGTAATTGAATTTGAAGACTATGTATGTGTTGTTGATGTTAAAACATGTCAGAGCGCACACCCAAGGGCTTTTAAATATGACATGCTCAAATATGGATATGATGTACAGGAAGCTTGGTATACGGACATGGCTCAACAACATTTCAATAAGCCAGCTTATTTCATCTTCTTTGCTGTAGAGAACCAGTTTCCATACAATGCCGCTTTCTATGACACTAGAAGCGAGCAGAAGAGCGGATATGCTTGGGGTAAGGAAAAGATTGACTCAGTGATAGAAGAGGCTTTTGATGTAATACAAGGCATGCCAAAGAAAGGGTATGTTAAACCAGACACTATTGTCAGCATATAGCTGACTGAGAGCAGGGGAGGTTTTATTTCACACTTCCTCCTCCCTTGTTCTCTTTTTAGAAACTTGGCTTAGGCCATACAACAGAGACTCAAAGTCTCAAACACAAACAAACAAAGGAGCCACAAATGGCACAATTAAATATATCAGACAAACCAGTTAGCAATATTCCAGCATTACCAGCAGGTACATATCCAGGAGTTATTTCTGCAATATGGGATGTCGGTGTACAAATTAACGACTATGACAAAGCAAACATTAAGCATGTACATCAAATTCTTGTACGTGTTGAAGTGGGTAAGGTTATAGATGCTGAGGGAGATTTCAAAGGGAAGCGTTATGCTCCTATAGCATGGGTTACAGTGCCTAAGAGCTATTCAGACCTCTCCAACCTTGTTAAGCTTGCTAATGCTGCAAATGGACGCACAATGACAGCTAATGAGTTTGCTGCTTTTGACACAGACACTCTCATTGGAAAGAACATTGTTGTTTCTGTAGGCAGTACAAGCGGTGGAAAAGCTAAAATCACTGGCTACTCTGCTGCAATGGAAGGAATGCCCGTGCTAATTCCAGAACTCACTACAGAGGTTCCGGAATGGGTGCAGAAGGTGGCTTCAGAGGCTGTAAATGATAATGCTCCGGTACAGCAGAACGCACCAGCACCAGAAGATGACTTGCCTTTTTAACCTATAGCTTGTCAGGAGACAGGCTTAATGATCATATAGGTTAAATGTATGTAGTGTATATCAGTTGGTTAGATACTTGTGTCATGGGTTCAAGTCCCATCGCTACATTTTC
>JAAGZO010000718.1 GCA_024206195.1 bacterium
AAATATTCATTAAATAGTTTTCAGATTACATACTCATATTCAGGGCTATTCTCAGATTAACATGATAAAAACATAGTAGTTTTCAGATTAGAATGCATAATACGGTCATATTCTCAGATTACACACAACTTGACAAAGAAGAACTAAGTAACATAAGATATAATATCTTTGTCAAATATCTGTATTCATAGCATGAAAGCCGTTTAAACTCTCTCTAGGACGTTACAAGTAAAACCTTACTTTACTACTCAATACAGAATAGAAACCTTCTGAGACAATTGCTGTTACTCTTATAAGACTGCTGCAGAGACATTGCCTCGATTCTCAGCCCAAACCGCAACCCTAATCATTAATCATTATACTGGTAAATACATACTTGACAGAGTAGAGCTTAATAGTGATCATATAGATACATAATACAAATAGGCGGTAGCCTATATATTAAATTACCTATTAGATAACTTCATATCATGGCAAAGCTTAAACTTAATACCGAAACCAAGAATTATAAGAAGTCTGATAAGTGGTTTAGATACCTATTGCAGGAGCTTTCAACGTCTCCAATGAAGCTTACTATACTGGATAGATTAGGCGTACCTTATGATTATTTCTATGACTATATCAATAGAGATGAGAAGAAGAAAGAGCAGGTAAAACTAGCGGAGGAAAGGTTCGAGGAACACATTCTGCAGGATTGTATGGACAGTATAAGTGAGTATCCAGCCTTAAAGCTTAAACTCACTGAAAAGCTCGTAAAACGGCTACATGTAGACAAAGGTATACAAGTAAATATAGATAAATCCCAGACTGTGAACTTGTTAGGACTTAGTCAGGAAGACAGTGAAGCCGAAACACAGGCTTTACTTGAGCAGTTCAAGGGCCGTCAACGCATCTTATCAGGCGACAATAGCACCAAAAACACACTCATTGACATAACCGACTCAAGCACTACTCAATGAACTACTTACATCACAGTGTGCATATGCATTTGGTGAGCTTTCCTCACCGTGTGGTAAGCCATACATTCCAAGGTGCCCCACACCACCCCCACACCCCAGATACGGACGGGGGCTACTATATATGATGACCTCTGTATTTTTGGTATT
>JAAGZO010000719.1 GCA_024206195.1 bacterium
TACTGGATCTTTCCAACCTGATGCCTACCCAGAAAATTATGATTATTTTCATCCAATGCAATCCCAACCTCCACTACCTGAATATCACCTAACAACTCTGCCAGCAATGCATAGATCTTCAGCTTTACCATTAACAATGCCCCAGACACAAACGCAAAATCAACAGCAATGTGTTCCTTCAACTTATACCGACCTAACACATACAATTGAAGAATTGAAGAATCATATGGAAGAAAACATACAAAGCAATCTAATGCAGAACACACTCGCCACTGCATCAATGAAAGCGTCTGCAGTGCAGGCTGAAACACATTATAGAACCTGCAAAATGGCCAATATACTTAAGAAACTCAAATCTGCTAATGATGAACTTTGCCTAGGAAAAATATACAGGACACATCAACCATTCACTATACAAGTTCAAATACTTGATACCCATTTCACTAGATTTCGACAAAATCATGGTTTTCAGGCACAACAGATAGGTACATTCGAAAAAGATCACACAAATTTTGATCCACCATTACCTAATCTAACATGGTTACACAATTTTGCTCCAGGAGATCTATATTGGATCCA
>JAAGZO010000720.1 GCA_024206195.1 bacterium
GGTAACTATGTTTTTATCTGCAAGAAGTTTCACTTTTCCACCTAGTGTCAAGAATTAGGTATTACTATTGGGGTAGATGGCTTCACAGCAAATGGTAATGGTGTTTATAGTGTATGTAATCAAAACTGGTTGGCTATACAACAACGTCATAAACTTCAGGCTTCTTACTTAAAACTACAGATCAGCAAGCCAACGTTGGTCTTCCCAACTTATTTGCAATTCCTAAACTGCATAATTCTCCTTACAAGTTTCGTTTTATTGCTGGTGCCCGTACAGCCAGTACCAGAGACTTAAAAGCATTTTGCTTCATTAAATTTTGGCTCATTTTCGTGGTCACTTCAGGAATTATTGCAACAAAATTTTGGTGCAACAAGGTCGTAGGTGTTTTTGGTCTGTTGATGATTCCCTTACAGTGCTGCAGCATATAAAGCAGTTTGGCCATATTTGGTCATGTTGTAACTGCAGATTTTTCCAATATGTTTACTAATTTGCCCCATGATACTATTAAACTTTGTATGCACAGGTTGATATCCTTATGTTTCAATAATAGTAAAAAAGACTAGTCGGAGTTGGTCATGCCAATGTATTTTATGCAGATGAAGCCAATTCTACATCTTGTCAATACTTCACTGAAACTGATTTAAAGGAAATGGTCGAAATTATTGTTGATGAAACCTTTGTTACCTTCTCTGGGTTCATTTTTAAACAAGTTAAAGGTGTCCCTATGGGTGGCAATGCTAGTTCCATGATTGCTGACCTCACACTGGCAATTATGGAATATGAATTTGCCAAGGACAATCGCAATCCTCCCATTTTAGTGGTTAGATATATTGATGACATATTTGTAGCCAATTTTCTCCAGTTTCTAACCTATGCCTCAAAAATATATGGAAACGATCTGCAATTGGATGTAACATCTAATGGACAGACTTGCAACTTTTTGGACTTACACATCGAGTTGAAAGCAAACCACAGACTCCCGCTAATTTCAGTTTATAATAGAACTGATGCCTTCCCATTCAAAGTTAACAGTTATACATACCCAGACAGTATGATCTCTAATAAGGTGCACAGTACCGTTATTGCAACTCAGCTAATAC
>JAAGZO010000721.1 GCA_024206195.1 bacterium
ATGAACTTTTCAAGCTTGATTTTCAAGTCTTCACCACTGTTCACATCCTGCCTAACCATTGTAATATCACCATAATCGTTCTGGTCAAACTCGAACGTATGCGGAGGCCGTGTTTTCAGTTTAGATAGTATTATCTTGCCCTTATACTCAGGCTCATCTGTTATGCTCCATATCAATTCAGATAACGAAAACCCATACCCAAGCGCTGTCAGTATATTAAGCAGCTTTTTCTCGAATATCTCATCCATGCCCTCACGGAGTTGCCACTCAAGGAAGTTCTTAGCTTCTTCTTTCTTGCCGCCCTCACCCTCTTCCTCTAATCCCTCAACCTCAATTTCCCATTGACTATCAATTATCATTAGCTTTTTAAGGTTAAGCACTGCAGCAATCTGGTCATCCCTGAGCATATCGTCAAACAACTGATAATCGCCTTTTTTCTGATACAACGGGTCAGGGTTGTATGGTTGTAGGTCGTAGTCTTCATATAGACTAGAATTAGCCCTTGTCTGTTCAGACATTAAGTTCTTTGGAGGTTGTGCTGTGTTCTCAGGTTCTTTCTTGTATATAGGATTACGGAACGAAAAGGCCATAGATGTGTCCGGTTAAGTATGTAGTATATCAAGTTTGTGTCTTTTCAATAGTGGTTCTACGTTTTTTTCTTGGAAATAACAACATTGACATTCTGCGGCTGTACATTGCCCTTGACTTTTTTACAGATGTCTTTCTTAATTCATATAAGTAACTATCGTGACTTATGGAATCTCTTTTAATTTTCATCTTATACTCCTTGTTTTCAATTGTTACAAATATACAACAATAGTCAAATGTTGTCAAGTTGTTTTTACTCTATTATTCCATCTATCTATCAAAAGGTCAATATCATTATGTATTGACGACCTTATCCCACACTCATCACATACAATATAATATTCAGGCCAGACAGTATGACCAACAATTACAACCCTTGCACCACTACCACAATGTGCACAATTTTCTAATTTAACATCGTTTTTATTTAGTTTAATCAAAAAGGCATGCTCCCTGTCTCCCTGTCATCACCTACATCAAAGCCACCCACTGCACCGCCTCCGTAAGCGTCCCATGCAAGAGCCAAGGCTATTACTATGTCATCATGTAATCCTTCAGGTGCTGAATACCTTAACATCCCTGACGGTAAAGTCTCAAAGGTAAATACTGATAACTCATTCATCAACTCTGGTATTTCCGGGAATGTTATTTCAGCCCGCTCTATTGCCA
>JAAGZO010000722.1 GCA_024206195.1 bacterium
ATTGTTGTAGTTACAACATTTAATTCTAATATAGTAGAATTATTTTTACTATGATGGTAATTCTATTATACTTTACTATACTATTCAAACAAGCTGCTCAATTCTTTTATAATATACTATACTAAGCCAGCTCTTATTTTGATTTTACTATAATATACTATACTATAGTAGAATGAATTAATTCTAGTAACTAGAATTAATTTTAATTTTTGTAGAAATTGTGGGTAGTCTGCTATGCATTGGCTGCACGTGCTCCACAGGCTACATACATCCCTAGGCAACACATTATAGACTCTGCGCATCTGAACAACTACCTATCATGTCTAAGCATATACTAAGACAAAGTGGCAAGCACTCTAGCTTAGCTGGAGTATACACGCTAATACACTGGCGGTTGAATTGAACAGATTACAGGATCAGAACATGACCAGTCAGACACACCTATGGTGCTGAACACCACATCCCCTCTTCTTAGGGTGGAGCCAGTGGAATCTCCCTTTGATCCTGCAGCTGTCGTGGCGCAAGTGAGTCAGCATGGAACAGGATCCTCTGACATCTGATGGCATGCAGCAGATATCTTCATCTCCTGCTCATCTCCATTCGAGGTTACAGCAACTGCTTTGCCCCCCATCGCTCCAGTCTCCTCGCATTCCACTTGCAGCCATCCTCAAGCTTGAATGAGTATGTATTGCATGAGCATCTGAACTGAAACCCGTTACCAACAGACGCCTGACTAGGGGTCAAGCAGCCTGTGGGTTGCTGATCCGGTGGGCAGCCTGCAGGTCAATAAGCACCATTCAGTGCAGAATTAGGGTGAGAATGAGTGAAATGACAATGAGTGGCACAGATCTGATGCAGAGCAAGTGTGTGGAGGCTACTTTGGCTAACAAAATGCCTGAACAACGGTGGGCCCGGGACTTTCCCATTTGCTTGCTCATCAGAAGGGAAAGCAGCTTTCCCATTTTCTTTACTTTTCCCTGCATCCGCTAGGCAGCCCTTTCGCTGGGATTGGCAGCTTCCTTAGGTCATTAGGCAAAGTAGACAAATAGCCAATAATTTATGTGTTTGTCCCAGGATGCTTAATTGTTGCTAGGTAACTTGGATGAGGAAAGTTCTGAAAGTCATCTGTGAATGCAGTGTCAGACATAAAATGAGAACTAGCGGAATTGTAAACGAGGAGCAGCTGCCGCCAAAAAGGTATAAAAAGGATTTTTCTCTAAGTTCTGCTCCTTTTCATTCTATGTATTTTGATCACTAACTTGCTGAGGTATTTTTGCAATTGGCTCTTTGCCTCTTTGTACCTCAGTCCGCTTGGAATGGAAGAAACATTTCTTGCATTATGCATTCTTTTTATCTTCCTGACTTTTGATAAGTTAGGACATGCCCTTGCCCCTCTCATTGCCTCCATTTTGCCCTTAATTTTACTATTACCTACCTCTTATATCTTATAACTTGCTGAGATAGATTTGCATTGTGTTGTGTTGTGTTATAGGAAGATCAGCAGCTCCGATCCGCAAAGTCGCTTGAAGATGAAAAAACTGTTGGGATTGGGCAAGGATCGAACTGTGGGATCCAAAGTACAGTATTTCTTCTATATATTCCTGGTTCTCTATTTATTCCTGGTTCTCTATTTATTCCTGGTTCTCTATTTATTCCCGGTTCTCTATTAATTCCCCATCTCCAATAATTCCCAGGTCTAGAGTCACTATGAAAATTTAATTCCCGGGTCTCCAATTATTCCCAGGGAATAATTGGAATTCTTCCTAAAGTAAAACAAACTGTAGCTCTATTTCTCAGTACACCATTACGTTATTATCTGTCTTAGTGTCTTTCCCTGAGACGTTTCTGTTTGGACTAGTGTGTGAGCCTCGCACATCATTGCTGACATTTTGACGTTTGACATGATGTGCATGCTGACATTTAAAGGTCAAGCAAGGAGATTCGGAAATTGGAATTGGATATCGCACGAAAATGGTATAAGCCACCAGCTAACTTGAAATAAATCTTTTTGTACAATAAGCAATATTGTATTTGCTGTGAGTGAAAAGTTTCAACAACATTAGTTCCCCGGTCTCTAATAATTCCCTGTCTCCAATAATTCCCCCTCTATGAAAAATTAGAAAATATACAGTACTGAAATTGAAATTCACGAGACACAAATTTGGCTATCTCAAAATACATATTGCCAGAACATCGCTGAATAAGCCACTGATCGCGCTGTTCTTTTGTATGTCTTTTGTGCTGCTGTTCATGCACTCATCAGAAGAGTGGCAATAAGCAAACAAACAAACAAGGTTTA
>JAAGZO010000723.1 GCA_024206195.1 bacterium
AACCATTCTCATCTATTGTTACTTTTATTGATCTTTCCACGTCATCTCCTAGTTATAACTTTTAAAGTTTAGTTCAAGTTTTCCACCAGAGCTATTTGAACTCTGTAAGTCAAATCCTAATTGAGCAAGCTTGTCGTTCACTTCACATTTCTTTGCCATGGTAGTAACATGGTTACGCATGGTCTTCTCGTTGATACCAAGACCATAGAAGTCGCCGATAGCAGTGTATGTGCCGTCGGACTCTTTCCTGAATCCTACTGCATCGTTCGTAGGTTTCTCACCAATCTTGTGGATCAGTATGTCTACTTTTTCATTGACACCGTAGTTTCCTGATGTCTTGAGATTCTCACCGACTGTGTACTCATACCCAAGCTCAGTCATGCCTTTTTTGATGTACTCCAAGTTATTTAACTTGGTTTTTATCTTAGTCTTATGTGACATTCCGTATCTCCTTTCATTATGTACGGTTATTATAGGATACTTGTGTTCGTGTCTATCTTCTTTACCTTAGTTTTGCTAGTAGTAACAGGCTTTTTAGTAGTAATAGATGATACGTTGCGGGCGTTGTCCTTTGCCCACTTTCTGTTATTATCTACTGCTTTCTTACCTACCTTAGTAATAGGTATGATTTTCTTTAAGTGATAAGCAATATCATCAGTAGTAATGTCTTTCTTTGTTCCTACTTTGATTGGTTTTCCCTTGTAGTTATCAGAGAATTTCCATGATACTGCTTCCTTAATAGCATACTCTATTTCTGCTCCTGTGTATGGATATTCTTGTCCATGCTCATCTTTGTAAAGGATCTTACTAAGCTTAGTAGTGTTATACTTCTCGGGATCTCTTCCTTTTTTACGTAAATGTATGTCATATATATCTTTACGTTCTTGAGCAGAAGGAGAATCAGAGAACCAAAGCTCATCGAATCTACCTTTACGTAGAAGTTCCGGATGTGCATCTCTTATGTTCTTTATGTCGTTGGCAGTAGCTATTATAAAGAGACCTGGGTGTGGTTCCTGCATCCAAGTTAACAGTGTACCTATTACTCTCTTAGTAGTGCCACCGTCAGTTCTATCTGAGCTTCCTGCACCAGCTAGTCCTTTATCGAGCTCATCTATTACTACCACGCCACCCACGGCTTCTATTTGTTTAAGAGCCAACCGCATATTCTTTTCGGATTCACCTACTAAGCCAGCGAATACCTTACCCATATCTAACTTAGTGAGGCCTTTATCCCACGAGGTAGCCATTGCTTTGGCTATGTATGTCTTTCCACTACCTTGTACACCTAATATTAACATACCTTTAGGTGGATCGGCATGGAATGCCATTGCGTCTTCAGGTGAGTCCATTACGGCACGCTGTACTTTGAACCATTCTTTTAGTACATCGAAGCCACCCACGTCTTCTAATGTATCTGTACATACCCAGTACTCTAAGATATCGTTCTTACTTATGATGGAGCGTTTCTCTTCAAGTAGTACACTTGGTATAACAGTTTTATGAATCGCGAGACTATACGCAGTGCTATTAAGTATTTCATCTTCACAGAGTCCGGCAGAAGCTCTTACTGCTTTCTCTAGATCGAAGTCTAGGTTCATTGTGTCGTCAGCCTTACCTTTACCTTCTTTTATCTCCTTGTTGTTTATTTCCATCAATGGAATGATTCTTCCTTTGAATATATCTTCCCGTATTTCTTCTTCAGTTGGAAGATCTAATGATAGAAACGAACTGTCTTTTGATATTTCATCGGGTATCTTAAGACTGGGACCAGTTATTATCATTGAGCTACCGGCGGTGCTAACTAAGTATATAAGGTCACGGATCCTGCGTACATTTACAGGGTTCACAAAGAACTTGTCTGCGTCACGTAAGAAGAATATATGTTTCTCCATTACGTTGAGCTTTGATTTGATCTTAGTTCTACAGTCTTCTTCAATGACATCTAATACATTTAGAATATTACCGCGAGTCTCTGCCTTATTTGCTGTCATCCTTTGCTGAGATAGCTCGAAGTCATGTAGCTTTAGTAGCTCTGGATTGTCGCTTTTTCTTATCTTCTGGAGACCTTGTGTAATTGACCAGAACTCTACATTAGTGTAGTGTTGCTTAGTAGTTCTGATTACTCTTAGTTCTTCGAATGTTTCAACGAAGATAAGACCGGAATGGGAATCAATTCGATTGAATAGTTCCGTGAAGTTACCTCTTACCTTTTGTTTCATTAATACCTCCTTTATTATTATACTGTTCCTTTAATGTTCTCTGTTGCCCCGATAGGTAGATATATTTGAGCGAAGCTATTGCTTTCAATGGGACTATACTGTGCCCAACGAGCATACTCTGTGTTATCGAATGCAGCTGGATTACATACATACATTATCTTTTTCTTCTTACCAGCAGATGTGTACTTTACTCCTGGTATGATTAGTTTCTTATGATAGTGTCCACATACATATATATCTGCGTCAACGTCACCTTTCTTCTTATCAAAGCTTCTTAGTAATGTAGCCAAGCTTACTCCACCTGAATTACTAAGTCTATGAGCCAAGTATATTCTATAGTTCTTTGAAAGCTTAAGCTTCTTATTAATAAGAGTAACGCTGAGTATACAATGTATTCCGGCGTCTATCACGCCTTTACCTGAGTATAGCTCAGTGTTTAACCATATGCCTGAGTTCTTTCTTACTCTGTACTCATGGTTACCTATTACACCTACTCTTCTTGCATGTTTAGTTACTTTTCTAGAGCATGCTTTCATGGACTTGAATCTCTTAGTGCCATATAAATGCTGGTCAACTCTATCCTGAAATTCTTTGGCCATGTTCATCTGGATAGTTGTATCAGATATTAATACATCTTGGCCGTGTCCTACTGATGTCTTGTTGTTACATTCTAACCAATCACCAGTATCTAGCACTAATATATGGTTCCTATAGGTATCCTGTTCGCGTTTATAGTCTAGCTCTAACTGCTCGAGGTCTAGTCCCTTTAGTCCTAAATGCTGATCTCCTCTCACGTGAAGAGCAATAAACGACTGTGTAGTTAACTGAAACTCTATGTTATACACAGGTATATTAACTGGCACCTCACTTTGTTCCCATAGCTTTACCATACACTTCCTCCATTGAATATGTCATTGTAGATACAATCTACTTCAAATTTATGGTCAAACAAAGTGCCAATCTCTTGTTCTCCTATTTCCCTTCTGTTATTACTAAACGGACATTTACAGAATCTTCCATCGAAAGTAATATCAATGTAGTC
>JAAGZO010000724.1 GCA_024206195.1 bacterium
AATATATCCAGGCCACATCCGATCATAAGGTTCAGCAGGCCAATCTTCTTCTTGTGTTAGATAGTCAAGTTCAAATTGTAACATGAGGCTCAGGTCGTATCTTTTATCTACAGCCCAAGAATAGTACATCATTTTATCACCTTCGGCACGTTCTTCAAGCATGAACAAAATGTGATATCTTTCGCTTTTAGGAAAATAGTGAGCTATAAGTCGATAAATTTGTGGAATCTTTATATCTGATCCCAAAATTTCAGAATCTTCAGTTTCTTCTTCAAGTTCTCCATCCTCTTTATCCTTTTCTTCCTCTTCATCCATTGGAATTTCTTGAGAACTGGTTGACTCTTGAGATCGCTTTGTCGGTCTCGAATCACCAGTCTCCTGTTCACCATTTCCAATACCGCTTCCGTAAATTTGAATAGGAGCTTCAGGTCCAGACTTAGTCTGTCCGGTTACTGAAACTAAAGAGTTAGCGAAGTCTGGGAGTAATCCCAGATTAGTCTTTTCCATATTAAATTCAGACATATCAACATCTTCACATGAAAAATAGGGAGTTCCAGAGGCAGCACCTACTTCTGAAACTTTAGTTCCTGGACTAACAGATTCCAATCCATTTTTGGAAGGAGATTCTGTAAGCCCTGGATAAACTTCACTGGTCTCTTTAATGCTTTGCTCATTTTTCTTCGTTTTCAGCTTTCTTTTCTTTTTCTTCTTCAGCATTTTACTGATTGGTAAATTTTCAGAGGCAGCAGATATAGCATCATCTCTTTCTTCTCTAGCTGCATGAAAACATGGCCGGTTAGATGTGTCTTTAGATCATTCCACTGATTCAATTTCTTCGGATTTTCTTGATAGACTCTGAGATTCAGTTCCAAAATTTGATTTAGTATGTATTCACATTGATGTCTTGTAACAGAACGATTCCCAGAATAAGATTTGTGTTCAATTATGGATC
>JAAGZO010000725.1 GCA_024206195.1 bacterium
AATTAATTTACAGTTCACGCTCACTACCAAGGAGTTAAAGATGGACATCAACAAATCAATAGATTATTTTTTGTATGAGTTAAGTTTAAATCAAAGTCAGCTTGCTGTTGAGGCAGATTTGGACTTGGCTACCCTAAGTTTGATAAGAAACAATCACCGATCTCCCAGCATGAAGACACTAACTAAACTAGCTAATGCTTGTGAAGTTAAGGTTAGCGAGTTCATTGCGGTAGGTGAGTAATGGAGAAGCCATCCTATTTTGCTATTCTGACTGCTGATGTGCGTTATGACAAGACCTTGAAGCCACTGGCTAGGTTATTGTACGCAGAGATCACTGCATTGTGTAACAAGGAAGGCCACTGTTGGGCAGGTAATCAATACTTTGCTGATCTATATGAAGTAGACAAGAACACAGTTAGCGGTTGGATAGGACAGCTTAAGACACGAGGATACATCACAGTACAACTTGAATACAAAGAGGGTACTAAGCAAATCCTTCATAGGCATATACGAATTAATGGGGAGGGTATACACAAAATAATAGATACCTCTCTACAAAAAGATGGATACCCTATCAACGAAATAATAGAAGTTAATAAGACAATTAATAATACAGTTAATAATACAGTTAATAATAAGGATTATTTTAGTCAGTTTTGGGATTTCTATCCTAGAAAAGCAGGAAAGGAATCAGCAAGAAAAGCATGGAATAAGTTACAGCCTAATGAAGAACTGATGGCATTGATTGCTAACAACATACAAGAGCGCATAGATAAAGGTGAATGGCGAAAGGATAATAAATCATACATCCTACACGCGAGTACCTTTTTAAACCAAAAGCGATGGGAAGACGAAGTCTTGGAGAAACAACATGAAAAATCTAAATCAACTGATACAGCAGGAAGTAAGTGGCTTAACCTCGAAGCCGACTTCTGAACCAGAAAGAACACCTGAGGAAAAGCAGGCAACTAATTACTTGTTTGGATTGTTATCTGTTGTCTTTGGCGAGAAGAAAATGTCCGTGACCTTTCCTGATGAGATGTTAATCGCGGCTAAGAGAATGAACGCTTCAGCTATTGGCAAGTTCAGTCGTGAAGAGATAGACAAGGGCATAGTGTTTATTAAAGAACAACGTGCTAATGCTAACTCTGACTTTGACTGGCCTAACCTTGATCTTATTATTGGTGCGATCAGGGATGCTAACAGAGTAAGAGCATTACACCGTGAGTATGAGCCACCTGCCGCATTGATTGGACATGATAAGTCAGTGGCAAAAGAAGCAGGGCGCAAAGCCCTTGATGAAATGAAAGCAATGTTTAGCTAGGAGCGTCACATGAACAAAGCAACACTTGTTGAATACAAAGGAAAAAACAAAAAGCTAACGTCTGGGAATATGTACTCATGGAAAGAACTGGCAGATGCCTTTGGCCTCTCTAAATCCACAGTGGTTACTAGGCTAAAAGGCAAAGGATCTTGCAGAGATAAAGACTTTGAGCTAACTGATATGCAAAAGCATAGACAACTTTTAAAGATTAAAAAGATTAAATTTGTTGGTGAGAAAAAAGGGTTTGAGACTGGTAAAGACTATACTCTCGTTGAACTGTCTAAAATGACTGGCTTAAAAGTTAATGCGCTACAGAAAAGAATTGGCAGAAACGACACGTTTTCTGAACACCATGTTCGACCCACTTCAAGAGGTCAGGCTGTTAAGAAAGAACTTGGCAACCAGTTTGAGAGTCGCATTGAATCAATAAGCGCACAATGGTTAAAAAGGAAACTCTAATGGGTGAAGCGTACACAGTAAACACTGAACAGAAGAAAGAATTGTTCAAGAAGTTTGTCGATGAGTTGTTTGAAGACAAGCAGTACATTACTTTTCGATACACGTTTGGTAAACCGCGATCACCAAAGCAACAAGCGGCACTAGAGGTGTACTTTAGAGAGGCCGCTAAGAAACTAAATGATGCAGGTATCTACCACCAGATGAACGCTAAGTTTATGAAGGGTGACATTGAGATACCTTGGACACAAGAATCATTTAAAACATTCTGGAAGCAGATTCAAAACACTATGTATGACATAGAATCTACTACCGAGATACACTCTGACAAGGTAGCTAAAGTATATGATGCTATCAATCGGGGTTTGGTGGAGAGAACTGGTATACACATACCGTTTCCCTCCAAAGACATGACTGATTAGGAGTTAAAATGGATACTTTATTAGGCATTGCATGGCTTATACTAATGGGATTACTTATCAAAGGTTACTGGAGTTTAATCAGTGATGAACAAAAAGAATGGGAAAAGAAAAACAAACGCTAGGGTATACTCCGTGAAGGGTTCTAGAAGGGCGATTAAAGGGCTTGTAGAGCTTTCTAAGCGCGTTTAGGTAAAAATATGATCTACCCTACAGGGTATGGTAAAATGAGGTTATTTATGGCTGTTACATTACGTTCTAAGTGTTTGACTGCAATACAGAAATTGGCAAGAATCTCTGCCGCAGATGAGTACGGAATGGTTCAGTGTGTATCGTGTGATAAGAGAATGCACTGGAAGGAATGTGATGG
>JAAGZO010000726.1 GCA_024206195.1 bacterium
GCAATAGTAACGGATCATAGGTAAAAACGAGGTGAAGGACTGGTGAAATTTTGGTGAAAATCGTTACCTATAGATGCCTGGAAGGATGTATATGTGATCTGGTAACTGGTAAGCATGAAGACTCAGAGACAATACTCAAGCAAGCATCAGCCCTCAACTCAAGTTTTAGAGTTTCCTACAGAATCCATGTAGAGCTTGCTATCCTATATAGCGAATTAGACCGTGATAAAGATGCTCGGACCGAAGCAGCTGAAGTCCTGAAACTTGTGCCTAATTTCTTAGTTAAGCAGACTTCTTAAAGCACAAACAACCTATACGGTAGAATGTCTATAATATCATCAATATAGGGTGGAAACCATCATAATTGGACAACCAAACAGTAAATTTTGAATTGCAAAATTGGACATTGCTGATTTATAACATATTATTTTATTTACTAATATAAAAATAACTGTTGACTTATCCTTTAAAATGTGATTAGCTCTCTGTTATCAAAGTGACGAATTCATATCACTTCAAAAAGGGGGCTAAGTATGGCACAACAACATCTATTCCCGAAAGATGAAAAACGCATAGGTGTTCCTGTTGGTAATGGTTATTCTATCGAATGGGTGACATCAAAAATTGTTCGTGCTTATAGATATGGTGTGTCGTTTAAAATCGTCGAGATTAATGCAGCTATTGACAAGAGAATTCTCGCTGTCGAATTAGCTAATGAAAGTGGTGTAATAAAGAGCAGATTATCAGAAGCGCTTAAAATATCACGACAAAGCTTGGATACGTGGCTTAATACCTTTAGGAAATCTGGTTTTGAAGGTCTCGTTAATAGCTACAAAGGGAAGATTCAACCGGGTCGAGCGGACAACTCGGATAAACTGCCAGTCGGTAATAAAGCAAGGCAATTAGAAAATGAAAGAAAGTTAAGACGGGAACAGGTTCAAAAACAGCAGTTAGAGATCAATTCTAATATCGCCGAAAGTCAAAACGAATTAGTGAATTCAGAAGAACCGAAGAGTGAGAACAGTAGTGTAGGAGATGATAATGGTCAATTAGACAAGTTGCCTGAACCCATAGTGCCGGAACTGTTTGAGGAGACATATGATTATAGAGAAAATCGATATGCAGGCTGTTTTTTGTATTGGGCGATGTTTCAAATGTTTTTCGGTTTTATGGGTCTATGCTCTGCGAAATTACATCATTATTCGGTTGTGATCTATCTATTTGCCGTGATGCAAATCAATAAGATTGGAGCCGTTGAGCAGCTAAAAACTGTTTATAAACGGGAGTTTGGGAATCTAATAGGTATTAAGCAATTGTTTAGCAAACCAAACCTTTGGAAACTCATTCACAATTTATGTGCTTTAGAAAAGTCCGGGTCGTTAATAAAATCCTTTTTTCACTATCAAGCCAAGAAAAGCTTAGTAGCTTTACACTGGCTTTATATTGATGGGCATTTTGTGCCATATTACGGAAAAGAAGCTATCCACAGCGGCTTTTACACCCAGCGAGGTCAAATGATGCCGGGACAGACAGAGATGCATGTTCATGATTGTCACGGTCAGATAGTATATTTTGAGGTTCAAGAAGGCAAAGGGGATCTCAAAGAGATGATAAGCAGAATGAGCCAAGAGTGGCTGGCATATGTTGACAATGTTCCCCCATTAGTAATAGCTGATCGAGAAGCATGGGGCGTAGAGAATTTTATCCAAATGGACGGAAATCGTTTTGTGACATGGGAGAAGTTTAGCAAACCACAGGAATTGGCATCCATACCCGATGAGCATTTTGGCTCAGAGTTTATTGTGAATAGCAAGGTGTACCAGGCGTTTGAAGAGAAGAAAACCTATAGGGACAACAAGGGAAACAGTATTGAGCTAAGACGGATTGTTATTTGGAATAAAACATCAAACAGACGAGTAGCCTGTGTTTGCCAGGACGGGCAGGAAGATACAATAGCGATAGCAACTGCAATGTTAGGACGCTGGGGCTGCAGTGAGAACACGTTCAAGCATATGGGTGATCGGATGAATATGCATTACAACCCTGTAGTGGATGCATCAAACGAAAGCGAAAGACAGGAAATAGCTAATCCTGTGCTTGCAGAACTAAAAAAAGATATCAGTCGATTAAGAAAACGATTGGCCAAGATTGAGCGAGATTTAGGCCGAATGACGTTGACCCAGAACAAAGATGGATCACTTCGAAAAAGCAAGAAGCGAGAAGGACTCCAGAATAAGGTTGAAGACTTAAAGAAAAAAATTGTCGCCAAAGAGCAAACCTTGGCAAATTGTCCTGAGAGAGTGAATATTAATGAGGTAAAAGCTGGTACAAAATACAAGGTGCTAAGTACAGAAGGCAAGAACTTATGGAACCTGGCAGAGACTCTGTTTTGGAATAGCCGTAAAAAGCTGGTGCAGATATTTAAGGAGTTTTTGCCAAACGAGCGAGATTTAAGACCTGTGCTGGAAGCAATTACAGAAAGCCGCGGCTGGATAAAAAGTACCAGCGAGGCGATTGAAATAAGGTTAGAACCGCTCGAAACGCCGATGTATAAAGCAGCGCAAATCCAATTATGTAGATATTTAAATGAGAAAGAAATAAGGCTCCAAAATGGGAAACGTCTTTTGTATGATGTGGGACCTGATCCGACGAAAACTGTCCAATAAATTATGCATCATAAGCATGGTTTTAAAGAAATCTGAAAAGGGATTGTTGTTCCGTCATTGATACCTCCATAAGCCCTGTTAATTAGCATCAGGAATCGTTTATGACTTGTGGAACTGGGTTCGGGTTCCCGGGCAGACTAGGTCTCCGTA
>JAAGZO010000727.1 GCA_024206195.1 bacterium
CTAGTACAGCAACTGCTAAATATTGCTAAGAACCCAGATTGTCACAATCAGCTGTAACAATAATAAATTCGCAGGGGGAAACTTGTGCGAAGTTATTATTCGAATTTACAGGTTGCTGTACTAGACTTTCTTTTTTATATACATAAGGGTTCAATGAGTGTTTTTCATGGAACGGTAAAAACAGATGTATTAAAAGAAGGTGATTTTATCGGTCAATTAACCTTTGTTACAAGAGAATTTGGTTTAACTTCATTATCTGAAATAGTAGCGTTGGATGACGTGAGGATTATTCAGTGGCAACACAAAAAATTGCATGAGGTAATAGATAAATATATATCCATTCGGGTTGCCTTGTTGTCAGTGTTGGCAGTTAATATGTCAGGAAAGTTGACTGAGTGCTATGTTAACTGTAAGGAGTGGCAAATGTTACAGGAAAGTTATATTTCAAGTTACTCTGATTAAATAATTACAAGTAAATAGAAAAAGAGGAAGGATAGTGACTGTAAGATTGTTGGAGATAAAGGAACAGGACTATGGGCATGAACCGATAGAAGTACGTGAAACAGATCAGTATAAAGAAGAATATGTCGGTTCTTTTGTCGATAAATGGGACGAGCTTATAGGCTGGGATGCGCGTGCCGAGAGTGAAGGAAATTTTTTTGTCGATATTCTTCAGGAACGCAGTGCTGAACGTATTCTTGACGTATCTACCGGTACAGGATTTCATTCTGTTCAGTTATTAAAAGCAGGTTTTGATGTAACCAGTGTGGACGGCAGTCCGGTTATGCTGGCAAAAGCCTTTGAGAACGCCAAGAAGTGTGGTTTTGTACTCTGGACTGTTCATGCAGATTGGCGTTGGCTGAACAAAGATGTCTATAGTGCGTATGATGCTGTTATTTGTCTTGGTAATTCTTTTACTCATCTTTTCAAAGAACGTGATCGTCGTAAGGCTCTTGCCGAGTATTATGCCGTGCTACGCCACAATGGTGTATTAATTGTAGATCATCGGAATTATGACACAATGCTTGATGATAAATTTAAGACTAAGCATAAATACTATTACTGCGGTGAAAATGTCAGTGCAGAGCCTGAACATATAGATGACGGGCTAGCGAGATTTAAGTATATTTTTCCAGATAACTCATCGTTTCACCTGAATATGTTTCCCCTGCGCAGAGAATATATTCGTCGACTGATGAAAGAAGTCGGGTTCCAGCGTATTCAAACCTACGGTGATTTTAAGGAAACCTACAAGGAAGAGGACCCCGACTTTCTTATACATGTTGCAGAAAAAGAGTATTTGCTGGAGGAGGAACGTGATGAGTGAGTATTCAGATGTAGTCAAAGTATCAAGGGACTACTATAACAGCAGGAATGCTGATGAATTTTATTATA
The DNA here is from genome assembly GCA_024206195.1 of bacterium. Next base: position 1,396 of record JAAGZO010000727.1, read on the forward strand.
ATATCTGGGGAGGGGAGGATATTCATATCGGTCTGTACGAGAAAACCGAAGATGATATACGAACGGCAAGTAGGCGAACTGTAGCCCATCTGGCTGCATGTATAACCGGACTCCCACGTGAAAAAAAGATAAAAAAAGTTCTTGATATCGGTTCTGGTTATGGCGGAGCAGCACGTTATTTGGCGCAACAGTACGGTTGGAGTATATATTGTCTGAATTTGAGCGAGACTGAGAATGAGCGGAACCGGAGGAAAAACAGAGAGGCGGGATTGGAAGACCGCATAGAGGTGGTTGACGGTAGTTTCGAATCCCTTCCTTATGATGATTCTACATTTGATTTAGTCTGGTCTCAAGATGCTATTTTGCACAGTGGAGATAAAGCAAAGGTCTTTGAGGAAGTACACAGAGTGCTCAGATCTGAAGGTGAGTTTATTTTTACAGACCCTATGCAGAGCGATAACTGTCCAGAAGGAGTACTTGAACCCATACTTGCACGTATTCATCTAGACCATATGGGATCCTTTGCTTTATACAAAGGGATTGCGGAGGAAAAAGGATTTCGTGTTCTGCATGTGGAAGAGCATACAGAGCAGCTCTCGACACATTACGCACATGTGGCAGATGAAACCAGGAAAAAGTATTCTGTAATATCTCAGCACTCAAACCCGGATTACCTTGACAGGATGCTTGCTGGCCTTGAGCATTGGATTAGCGGCGGCAAAAAAGGGTATCTTGCATGGGGCATACTCCATTTGCAAAAAAAAACATCCTGACAACTCATCAATTGGGGCTACCGGCTTAAGCCGGGAAAAAGTTCGGGTTCTGAGGTCTCCGAATTCTGCAAAAGCCCCGCTATGAACAGTTTGCGACGGTCTGCACAATTGCCTGATTTTGCAGGA
>JAAGZO010000728.1 GCA_024206195.1 bacterium
ACTCACAGATCAGACCACAAAGATTTTCACCAAATATTTAGCTAATGTGCATGTTGGCTATCAAGACAAGGAAATCATTGCAGATGCTTGGATTTCCCCCAACTCAGAAGAAGAGGACATCTCTTTGAGTAAAGGCACCATGCATAAGCTAGGATTTCAGCTCATCAATGCTGAAGGAGCAAATATATGGGAAGCCAGAGGAATTGAAAAGTTTCCAGTTGAAGTTCCTGTCGAAGAATTTGCTATATGACCCAAAACCACACTAAATGAGGAGAATTTATCTAGCAAAATGAATATGGAGGATGCTGTTATCCACGAGGAATCCATATCATCTGACAAGCCACAAAAGCGCTTTACAAAGAGCATTTTGATGGTCAAGAGATGCAAAATTCCTGGACAACAAGCAACCTTAATTCCATTAGAAATTGAGGACTCCCAAATTCAAAAAGGCAATAGTTATATATTTGTACCTGATAGGAAACGTGCTGCCTTCATGAGCCTAAAAATTCCAACAACATTTGTAGAAGCACAAGATGATGGTGTGATATCAGTTCTGACAAAGTTTAGTGACACTACGCCACAGATTACTTGATTCTTGAGTTCGTCTGTAGGTCCAGTAGTGGAAGCTAAAGCACTAACATTGGAACAGACAATCGCAACCATTATTGAAGAACTACAACAGCTTTCAAAAGAAGAATGGTATATTTTAGCACTTGAAGAATCAAACACTAAAAATCTAGCTCATGTTGATGCAAAGACACAAGAACACTTATTTAGGGAATTACTGAGAGATGCAGAGACATCAATATCAGAAGCCGAACAGGAAGAATTCTTCGATACAGTTATGATACATTATGCCCACCTCTTTGAGTTCTCTAAAGATGAATCCTTAGTGTTCAAAAACGTGATACAGATACAATGTAAAGAAATGGATCAATCAGTTTTGGAGGTAGCCCAAATATTCTCTCCATTACTGACGTATCTAGTAGAAAGGGTAATTAAAGAGCTAATGCAGTGTAGTTCAAGTGAAGATGTGGTATGGAATACATCCATCATAGCTGTTCAAGAACAAGAAAGTAAAAGAATTCGGTTTTGCACAAAATATGATAAGAAAACTGAAGGCAGTACTGCCAAGTTCCCTTTTCATTGCAACAAATTCTTGAACCATAAAATATGGCGGGATAACATCAATTACATGTCTTCAATCAAATTGAAATGCTCCATGCTCCAGGACACTTTGCATTCTCTGCAAGAGTTGGAAGATCAGGGTTTTACCTTGATACCAGATAGGACAAACGTCACAGATCTGCAAATCAAGTCTAAAGATTTCCGACAATATATCAGTGACCTGATTGCATTGTTGGACAGACTTGAGCAAAATCATTTGGCTATTGACCTCGCCCGATCCCAATTCTTGAACGAATTCAGAGAAGACAAACAAGGTCCAAGTCAAACACAAGATCAAAAGACACCATTAGAAAGTTCAATGCTAACATCTGATACTGAACAAGGGATTGTGGATGTCCCTGATACAGGATTTGGTAAAGAGAACCAGATGTCCAATAGCCCTAGGATAGTGTCAGAGTTAGTGCGAATTTTAAGGGATTCACAAGGGAAGATCTGCTATATGTGGATAAGAAATATGCTGAAGCTCATTTTAAGAGATCTCGAAAATGTAAACACAAGAGTCAACGATGCACAAACCTCTGTAAAAAGAGATGAAGCTAATGACTCTACATTTATGAGTCTCAGAAATAAACAGTTCAGACTTCCCATGACAATACTAGTAAGGTCAAATAAAGACTATATGCAAATTGAGCCAATTTTGTTAGTGGATATCATACAATTGAGCCTAGATAACACTACTGAAGTGACTATTCTGGCTACAGTAGACGTCCATAACAAAGTTTGCGGATTGGCTCAAGTACCAAAAGAAGCATTTGAGAACTTTGAACTTAGACAAATAATGACTTTCATTTGGCATTCAATCCAGTTCAATTCAACTGATATAGTGGAAGAGTTGTTTTTGTTTCTTAGCAGAGACTTAGACATTTTCACTATGGATGCAGTACAGTACGATTTGAATTGTGAATTGCTGGTTGAAAGTAAAATTTTTCATGCTCTTCAGAGAGAGATCTCACTGATAGTGAGTAATTCTCGACTTGGAGACTTCAAAAAATTAATACACAAGAAACAAAAGATTCTAGACAAGCAGCATAAGCTTGAGAAACTTTGTTTCACTTAAAATTAACTGATGATGGAGAGCCCAATAACATGGTAGTTCAGCAATCAAAAATAGAGAAACCTATATTTTAGATAGTGCTGATAAGTTCCCTGGTCAACTCTACTCTAACTCTTGATCATGGATGAATCAGGAGATTCTTTTTCTGAGGAAGAGGAGAGTGATCAGGAACTTCATACAAGTGATTTTGGACATCCATTAACAGTACTTCGTAATAGAATTCGAGCTCCAGTGTTAGTGCACCAAGTTTATGCGCCCTTCCGTGAGTGGAGAAAGAAGTGCAAGGTTTGCCCTAGCCAATCGATAATCGACACAGACGAAAAGCGAGCTGTGCAGTTCTCTGCTAATGCATGCAAGTGCTACATATTAGTCAGGGAGCCGCCAGTTGAAGAAAATTGTTTTGCGCATGCAGCCAAACAAGGGACTGACTCCCCCAATGAAAGTTTGCAATCGAAGAACAAGTGTGGCGATTTTGGATTGACAAGCAAGTTTGGTGACGAAGATCAAAGCCAGACTAGGACAAACCAAGACAAAATGGCCACCGGAAAGAAAAGTAAGTGAAAATCCTTGTCAAGAACTAAAAAGAAATGGAGTAATTTGAAGCAAAGAGGGATGCAATACTTGTCAAGTTCTTTTGCAGAATGTAATGAGAGCAGTACCTCAGCGCTTCCAAATTCTGTTCCCCCTTTTGCTGTTGAGTTAGATCAAAACAGTAGTTCAGGTTGGGAATCAGCAAGTGATAATGATAATGCATTTCCACAAATCACTGAAGAATCTTTGCCTCAACGATCTTTGCCCATGATTTGCCTGAGCTTCAAATTACCATGAGTAAAGAAGAACAGGTAATTATTCAGGGTGGCTTGATTATTGGTGGCATGAATTATGCAGAATCAGCGGATGAGTTAACAGAGATACATATGCACAGTCCAGTGCCCATGCGTGCTCTACCTAACCATTTGCCACTGCAAAATTCAAGTTCTTCAACATCATGGATAAGAAGTCCAATTCCGCCAGCTAGTCCTGCACGAGCAGATGAGTTAGTGGAAGGAAGTTTTCCCATTGATTTTGATTCGGAAACCACAATAGGATATGGAGTTGGAACAATTAGATCCTATTGAAGAAGATGATGACTTTCTGATAGCTGAAAATCAGTTAGAAAGAGAAATACTAGCCATTTCTGTAGCAGATAACACTATGGAAACTGACCAAAGACTGACTGTTGGTGAGGAAATGGAAGAAGGAGAAATTGAGAGCTCCAATACCTGACAAGAATTGGACTTGACGGCAACTGCTGCCAGACATCAAGTTCCTTTTCAATCAGGAGGAAGCTTATCGACTGATCCTTTATCCGTTCCAAGATGTAATGGAGTCACAAGTCAAACAGAAAGCCAGGACTATGGTTCCAAAGGTTCCATTGAAGTCAAAACAGAAAAATCTTCCATAAAAAACCTTCTGTGACTGCGACACCCTCAGGACAGCCATGGTTATCTGAAGAAAACAGAAATGTGTAGGACTAAGATCTATCCTCACATGATATTAGCACAGTATACTCCTTAATCGCTATGGTGTTTTCGTTTGTATCTGGGTGATGCTGAAAATCCAGAAACAAAAGAGAACCTCTATCAGTGGTATGCTGAGACCAAATCTTGGCCTGCTGATCTGTATTGGTTCGATTTTGAATATCAATCAGAGCTACCATGTTGGCCTCAAGTGTATTACAGAAGACCTCTTCATGAAGGAATAGATGTGTACCATTCTCAATTTAGTGAGAGACAAGTACCAGTCATTCCAGTGGAATTGCTGTTACCCTATCAAGAACATTCCATAGCAGTCAATATAGCATTGCACCAATGACTATTATGAATGTAGCGATGTTCGCAATGTTCTTAGTCAGTCCAGCAGATCGATCTTATCCATTTCTGACTATGCTTGAGTTTGAACAAAATGTAGCGTCAGTTGATAATGAACTGGTGAGCTTGGCCGACAAACTTGAAGATGAGAATAATAAATCCATAGGAGGCTTTCTAAACGACCCTCAAATTCAGTTTTCTCTCTTTGAGAAGCTTGAGAGTTGTGAAGCAACTTCTTTGGAACTGCAAAGCGAAAAAACCTGAACCCATATTTGGCACACACTTCTGCAAGGTTTGGGCTGAAGTAATAATGTTCTATCAAGTGGAAGAAGAACGCATTTGTACCAGATGTGAAGAACTTCAATTATTGAGCTGCCTCATTGATAAAACTGTGGACTTAACAGCTATGTTTGAAGAGGATGAAGCTCGTACTGAAGAAAGACAGTTGGTCATGAATGCAATAGTGGAGAAAAGAAGAAATCAAAAAGATCAAATTGAAGTGAGTCAAACAGAAAGAGTCAGCCAAAGACAAAGGCAACTCCAGAAGAAAATCCCTATGAGTAATATTGTGGAAGTTTCTGTGAAAGAAGTTCCTAAAGTTTCAATGAAAGAATCCTCTGTTGAAATGGACACCTCCACACCCGAAGATGAGTCCATATGCCACGTTCAATTATGAGAAAAGGCCTGACTTGCTCAAGAGCATGCAAATTAAAAATACGATGACAGTTTTGGTAAACAATCTCGTATCCTTGAAGCTGCTGTTAAGACAGGGGCTGACAGAGAAAGAAAGGAACAAGAACGAAAAGCAGCATCAGATGCTCAATTAGAAGCTGAATCCTTAGCTCGATTTTGAGAAGGGAGACAAATAGTTCATGAGGGTCTATGCATGCAATATGAACCTAGTCCCAATGATCTTTGCTACTATTGAAGCTGCGGCACAACATAAAAGGGAAAGGGCTGCAAGAAATGCTAATGAGAAAAGATTGAGAAATATAGAATGGCAAATTCACGATCAAGAATACATCAATCAAAGAAAAGCTGAATGGGCCAAAACTCATAAGTCTGCAAGAAGATCATATTGGGAGCCATTGCATCCCTCTGCAGCTAAACCGCTCTCCTTGGAGAAAGAAAAGAGAGAGGGAGTGGAAGCTGACACCCAGATAGGCTACCTAATGAATAATTCCACCTTTTACTACTTGTGACAAGATTCCAAAGTGTAGATTTCTGTAGTACCTTGTCCTTTTGTCATTCGTAGTCCTGACCCCAGTTCTTTTCGCGTCTGCTTGAAGGGAAGCGGCGGCCAGCCTTATAGACAAGCTGAAGATAAGCTGGGCCCTGGCATACTTCGAATAGGCTACATTCGCATATGAAATACTCTCCTGGAATATAAGTGAATGAGGCAGAAGAGAATGGTGACCAGAATGCCGATCTTATGATAGATAGGCCTCATTGGCTAAGCCAATTATGTACTTACCAATAAAAAATAGGCTAAAGATGAGAGCTCAATAACCATATTGTACTGGAGCAATGACACACAAGAACTCACACAATATAATGGACAGTGAATTGTGTGGACTCTTGTATATATAGTAGCTGAGGGAATGGTC